>CBINKC010000103.1:0-16071 GCA_966251135.1 uncultured Burkholderiaceae bacterium | reverse complement strand
CTGCCGACGCTGCCGACGCTGCCGACGCTGCCGACGCTGCCGACGCTGCCGACGCTGCCGACGCGGGCGCCCGCGCCTCTTCCCCCTTCTTGGCCGGCTTGAGCTTCTGCACCGGCGAGCGATGCCATTGCGGCCCCGCAGGCCAGAAGGCATAGGCGGCCACCCCGGCCCCAGCCAGCGCCAGCACGGCCGCGGCGACGATCGCGATCAGTTTCAGCGGCGGGGCCGACGACGCCGAGCCTTCGTCCGGCGCGGGATCAGCTGCAGGGTCGGAGGCCGGCGTCGACATGGCCGGATATCGGCCGGCCGACCCCGCGCCTTGAGCAGCCCCGCGGCCCCGCCGTCCACCGCGGGGCACACCTCCTCACGCGCTGCGCGAGGCCACCCGCGATTTCACCCACAGCCAGGCGAACATGCCCACGCTCATCATCAGCATCGAGGCCACGGCCAGGGCGACGGTGGAATGCATCACCAGCGGCGCGACCATGCCGGCCACCACGCCGTTGGCCATGCTCCCCACGAAAGCCTGCAGCGACGAGGCCATGCCGCGCCGCTCCGGCACGAGGTCCAGCACCATCAGGGTCACGACCGGCACCATCAGCGCCCAGCCGAAGGCAAAGACGGCAATCGGTACCAGGGCCCACCATGCCTGGGCGGCAAACAGCAGGTTGAGCGTGAGGTTGGTGATGGAAACCACCACCATGATCACGAAGCCGTGCCGGATCTGCCGCTTGGGCGCAATGCGTCCGGCGAGCCGTCCCGACAGCCAGGCCCCCCCCATGATGCCGGCGATGGTGAGCATGAAGAACCAGAAGAACTCGCCCGGCTCCAGCGCCAGCAGCTCTCCCAGGAACACCGGGGCCGACAGCACGTAGAGGAACATGCCGTTGAACGGTATGCCGCTGGCCAGCGCGAGCATCAGAAAGCGCGGATCGGAGGCCAGCGACCAGTAGCCGCGCATCAGCGCGCCCGCCCGGAAGGGCTGTCGGTGCGTGAGATGCAGGGTCTCGGGCAGCAGCCGGTGGTTCGCCACCCACAGCGCCGCACCCACGGCCGTGAGGAACCAGAACACCGAATGCCACCCCACGTGCACGAAGAGAAAACCGCCCACCATGGGCGCCACCGCCGGCGCCACGCCGAAATAGATCGTCACCTGCGACATCACGCGCTGCGCGTCGGCCGGCGGGAACATGTCGCGGATCACCGCACGCGAGACCACGACGCCGGCCCCCGCCGACATGCCCTGCAGCGCGCGGAAGAACACCAGCGCGCCGATGTGCTGCGACAGTGCACAACCGGCCGAAGCCAGCGTGAATACAGCAATCCCCACCAGCACCACGGGCCGGCGCCCGAAGCTGTCGGACAGTGCGCCGTGAAAGAGATTCATCACCGCGAAGCCGAACAGATAGGCCGACAGCGTCTGCTGCATCTGCACGGGCGTCGCGCCAATCGACTGCGCAATGCCGGTGAAGGCCGGCAGGTAGGTATCGATGGAGAACGGCCCGAGCATCCCCAGGCAGGCAAGCAGCAGCGCGAGCGACCAGCGCGGTGCGCGCCAGAGAGTATGGGCGTCGGGATTCAAGACGGAACGGTGCGCAAAGGGCCAGGCGGTTGAATCGGAAGTGTGAAGCGGACCGATAGGCCGGATTCTGTGCGAGCGCCGCTTCGTGAGAAGCCGCGCCCGTGACCGCCATTCCTCTGGGCCGTGCATCGCTGCAACGGCTCGGTGCTACCTACCCGCACACTCACCCCGGGCCAGGGCTTTGGGTGCCGCGGACGAGCCGCCGCACCCTGCGTGTGCCTATTCGGTATTGCTGCGCGTAGAGATTGCCCGTTTCACCCGGCAGCCCGAAGGCCGCCGACTCGTCTCTGTTGCTCTGATCCTCACCTCACGGTGGACAGCCATTAGCTGCTACGCCGCCCTATGCAGTCCGGACCTTCCTCCCGTGCGCCCTTTCGAGCCTTGCACCGGCGGCGGTCTGGTCCGCTTCACGGCTGCGATTGTCGCATCCGTTCCCCAACGGTTGCTCGCCGCCCCGCGCTTCAGCGGCTCGGCGTGGGGCTAACGCCGGCGCGCGGCAGTGGCCGGAACACCGTGGTGTCGTCATAGAAGCTCGGGTCGTCGTTGGGCGGCCACCAACCCGGGACGCCCAGCACGGGCAGCGGCAGGTAGTCCCGCGCAGCCATCCGATCGGGCTGAAGCAGGCGCAGCACGGCCACCTCCTCGTCCGGGCTCGCTCCCGGCGGCAGGCACCACACGTGCGCGGTGATCCCCTTGCGCGGCTGCGCCAGCTTCTCCAGCAGCGCGTGACCGAAGAGCGTAAGACGGGCCTGTGCCCACTCGGCGCGCCGCGTCACGAAGAGCTTGTGCCAGTCACGCTGCCTCAGCGCATCGAGCAGGAACTCTGGTGCCTGAAGCCAGGCGCCGTTCTCGTCGAACAGGGTCAGCGCATCGCGCAGCGGCCCGCGCGTCGGCCCCACGCCCTTGCGTACGATGACCGCGGCCTGCAGTTCGTTGAGGCGCCGCTTCACGAGCGGGAAACGCAGCCATGCCATGCCGTTGTAGAGGTCGTGCGTGTTGTTGCGCGTGGGCACGCGCCCCGTGCGGGCGATGAAGGCTTCGTACGCCGTGCCGGCCGGCAGCTCGTCCTGGTCCACGAAGCGCAGCGGGCCCGCAGCCAATTCGATGGGCGCACGGGCCACCAGGAGCTGGTTCAGCGCCTGGGTCACGCTCATGCCCGACTCGCATAGGCAAACAAGATCCCTGTGCAGCGGAGCCCAGGACGTCAACCCGGGCGCGGCCGAGTCCACGATAGCTCAGGCCGCGCCCGGCACCCGGAACTCCACCTTGTTCGGCTGCCTCGCGGGCGTGAGCACGAAGTAGTCGAGGTATTTCTTGAACAGCCGTGTCGACGGTGCGTTCTTCGCAAGCAGTTGCGCCGAACGCAGCGGCTCGGCCGCCGCGTTGAGCGGCATGGACATACCGTCGCGCAGCGCGGGCAGCGCATCGAGGATGCGCAGCACCTCGGGCGGCACGGCCGAAGCAGCAGGCGCCGCCGCCGGTGTCGTTGAAGGCGGCAGGGTCTCGGCCCCCGACGTCTTCGCGCGCGTCTTGCGCCTGGCCGCCGGGGGTTCGGCGGCCGGCGCCGGCAGCGTCGGCGGGGCGGGCTTCGCCGCGGGCGGCTGCGCCATGGCCGGCGCGGGTTCCGCCGGAGCGACTCGACCCTTCCTCGGCACCTTGGCCGGGGTCGCCTTCGCGGCCGGCCGCGCCTTGCGATGCGGCAGGTCGATAAAGTGGTCGTAGACCTGCGTCGCCTCCTCGCCCGTCTTGCCCTCCTGGCCGATGCCCAGCACACGGCAGCCCTTCTCGCGCAGCCGGATCACGAGGGGCGCGAAGTCGGAATCCGACGACACGAGCACCACAACTTCCGGCCGCTCGGCAACCACGAGGTCCATCGCATCCACCGCCAGGGCGATGTCGGTGCAATTCTTACCCAGTGTCAGGTTGACCATGGGCCGGATCGACAGGCGCTTGAAGAGCTTGGCGTGCTTGACCGCCGACTCCGCCGTGCAATGCGCACGACGCACATGCAGCGCTCCGTACTCGGCCAGCACCAGTTCGATGGCTTGCTCCATCACGTCGACCGACACGTTGTCGGCGTCGATGAGGAGCATGACGCGCCCGTTGCCGCTCATGCGAGCTGCCATGACAGCACCTCTCCGCCGCGCAGCGGCTTGATCTGTGCGTCACCGAAGGGCACTGACTCCGGCACCGTCCACGGCTCCTTGCGCAGGGTGACAGTCCCACGGTTGCGCGGCAGCCCGTAGAACGCGGGACCGTGGAAGCTGGCAAAGGCCTCCAGCTTGTCGAGCGCCCCGGCCGCCTCGAAAGCCTCGGCATACAGTTCCAAAGCCGCAGGCGCTGTGTAGCAGCCGGCACATCCGCTGGCGTGCTCCTTCAGGTGGGCCGCATGCGGCGCACTGTCGGTGCCCAGGAAAAAGCGATCGCATCCGGAAGTGGCGGCCTGCACGAGCGCCTGGCGGTGTTCCTCGCGCTTGAGCACCGGCAAGCAGTAATAGTGCGGTCGCAGCCCGCCAGTGAACAGGGCATTGCGGTTGTACAGAAGGTGGTGCGCGGTGATGGTGGCCGCCGTGCGGAAGCCGGCCTGCGCCACGTACTGCGCGCCTTCGCGCGTCGTGATGTGCTCCAGCACGATTTTCAGTTCGGGGAAGTCGGCACGCAGGGGCACCAGATGGCGGTCGATGAAGACCTTCTCGCGATCGAAGATGTCGACCCCCGGGTCAGTCACCTCGCCGTGGATCAGCAGCAGCAACCCCTCGCGCTGCATGGCCTCGAGCGTGGCGTAGGTCTTGCGGATGTCGGTGACGCCGGCATCGCTGTGCGTCGTAGCCCCCGCCGGGTAGAGCTTCACAGCGATCACGCCGGCCACCTTGGCGCGCCCGATTTCCTCCGGCGCCAGGTTGTCGGTGAGGTACAGCGACATCAGCGGCTGAAATTCCAGCCCGGCCGGCACGGCCTCGAGGATGCGATCGCGATAGGCCACGGCCTGCGCGGCCGTCGTCACCGGTGGACGCAGGTTGGGCATGATCAGTGCGCGGCCGAACTGGCGAGCACTCGCCGGCACTACCGCGGCGAGCGAAGCGCCATCTCGCACATGCAGGTGCCAGTCATCGGGCCGTGTGAGGGTGAAAGTCTGCGTCATTGGTAGACGTTGGTTCCTAAGTGGGCACGAAGGCCGGGTTCAGAGCCAAGGCCCCAGTGCCGGCCCCCAAGCGCGCAACGCCGGGTTCAGCTCGCCAGTCACGCTCCCAGAGCCTGGGGCCGGCCGTGCTGTTGCTTGCCACAGCCGGCAACAACTCAATGTGCTTGCACATGGCAGCCGAGGAAGTCGGATCCTTCACGGCCGTCGGGCAGCACCATGCGCCGCGTTTTCCGAGCACCCCCAGGGCCGTGATTGCTCCCCGCTGCGGGCTTGCGCCGCCCGGCGGGCTCTTGACGCAGCCCCACTCGGGCACGAAGGTCTCTCTTCGCTGCCTGGGGCCTGCTACCCGACGCACCGACGCGTACCGGGACGCAGCGCTCACCCGCGGGAATGGCGCAGCACGCCAAGGGCGACCCTCCCTCTCGGGGATCAGCCCTTCCTCCGCGTCACGATGCACCATGCGCGCGATTTTCTCACCCGGTTTCCGCATTGTGCGCAGCCGCATGCCGGGCATGCAGACAGCTATCCGCGCACATTCGGCGGGCCCTGGAAAAAGCGCAGCCGATCGCATAGAACTTCAGAGCAACGCCCTCATCGCGCTGCAAGGAGGTTGTTCATGAACGGCATTTCCGGCTGCCAGGTCACTTGCATGCTTCCTGTGAAGGATCTCGAGCGCGCGCGTCGGTTCTACGAAGGGGGCCTCGGCCTGCAGGCGGGCGAGGCCCGCCCCGACGGCAAGTTCGTCTACCGCTGCGGCGGCACCGAAATCGCCCTCTTCCCCAAACCGGAAGGCACCCAGGCCAGGCACACGGCGCTCGGTTTCCGCGTCGACGACATTCACCGCAGCATCGGCGAACTCGAGCGCCGTGGCGTGCGTTTCGCCGACTATGACCTGCCTGGCCTCAAGACGGTGGAACACGTGTGCGTGCTCGGCTCTGAAAAGGCCGCCTGGTTCGAGGACACCGAGGGCAATGTCCTCTGCCTGCACGAGGACATGCGCTGAAGCACAAGCCAAATGCCTGCGAGGACCCGACGCTTGGCGCATGGTCCTCGCAGGCATTGCCGGTGCCCTCCCACAGAGAGGGACTGGTTAGCAGCGCAGCAGATGGTCAGTGCGCCAGGATCTTCGAGAGGAAGTCCCTTGTACGCGGCGAACGCGCCTCGGTGTTGCCGAAGAACTCGGCCTTGGTGCAATCCTCTACGATGCGGCCGGCGTCCATGAAGATGACGCGGTGGCTCACCTTCCGGGCGAAGCCCATCTCGTGCGTGACCACCATCATGGTCATGCCTTCCTGGGCAAGCTGCACCATCACATCGAGGACCTCACCGACCATCTCGGGGTCAAGCGCGGAGGTGGGCTCGTCGAAGAGCATCACGATCGGGTCCATGGACAGGGCGCGTGCGATCGCCACGCGCTGCTGCTGACCACCCGAGAGCTGGCCCGGATACTTGTCCTTGTGCGCCATGAGACCCACCCGATCAAGCATCTTGAGGCCGCGCATCTTGGCCTCGTCGAGGCCACGGCCCAGCACCTTGACCTGCGCGAGCGTGAGGTTCTCCGTCACCGACAGGTGCGGGAACAACTCGAAGTGCTGGAACACCATACCCACGCGGCTGCGCAACTTGGGCAGGTTGGTCTTGGGGTGGGTGATGGACGTCCCATCGACGACGATTTCGCCCTTCTGTATGGGCTCCAGCGCGTTGACGGTCTTGATGAGCGTGGACTTGCCCGAGCCCGAGGGCCCGCACACCACCACCACCTCGCCCTTCTGGATGCTCGTGGTGCAGTCGGTCAGCACTTGGAAGCTGCCGTACCACTTGGAAACGTTCTTAATGTCGATCATGCTGGCCATGGCGAGGGGCTTCTTTCAGCGGATGATGGCAATCTTGCGCTGCAGCTGCCGAACAAGCATCGACATGCCGAAGCAGATGATGAAGTACACCACGGCGGCCAGCAGGTAGCTTTCCACCGGACGGTTCATGTTCTTCGCGGTGAGATCGAAGCCCTTGAGCAAGTCGTAGGCACCGATCGCGTAGACCAGCGAAGTGTCCTGGAACAGGATGATCGTCTGCGTGAGCAGCACTGGCAGCATGTTGCGGAACGCCTGCGGCAACACCACGAGTTGCATGGTCTGCCGATAATTCATGCCCATCGCGTAGCCGGCATAGACCTGCCCGCGCGGCACGCTCTGGATGCCGGCGCGCATGATCTCCGAGTAGTACGCCGCCTCGAACAACGTGAAGGTAATGAAGGCAGAAACCTCGGCACCGATGGGCTGGCCGACGAGCATGGGGATCAGCAGGAAGAACCACAGAATCACCATCACCAGCGGCACGCTGCGCATCGTGTTCACGTAGGCCGCAGCAGGCATCACAAGCCACTTGATACCCGACAGGCGCATGAGCGCCATCAGCGTACCGAGCACGATGCCGCCGATCATGGCAACCACCGTGAGCTGCACCGAGAAGGCGAAGCCCTTCACGATGAAGCCCTGGATGACGGACCAGTTGAAGAAGCTGAAGTCGAGGGCTGAGAGCATCACAGTCCTCCCACGCTGCTGCAGCGGAGGCAAACAATAGGGAATCTCGTCATCACTTCGCTCCGATCAGGCCCGGCACCTGCACGCGCCTTTCGAGGAACAGCGCGACCCGGTTGATGGCGAAGGCCGAGATGAAGTACAGGCCCGTGACCGCGAGATAGATCTCTACCCCACGCGCGGTTTCCTCCTGCGCCTGCATCGCGAACATGGTCAGCTCGGCGATGGACACCGCAAAGGCGACCGACGAGTTCTTGACGATGTTCATCGACTCGGATGTGAGCGGCGGGATGATGATGCGAAACGCCATCGGCAGCAGCACATAGCGATAGGTCTGTGGCAGCGTGAAACCCATGGCCAGGCCCGCATAGCGCTGGCCGCGCGGCAGACTCTGAATGCCCGCCTTCACCTGCTCGGCAATGCGCGCCGAGGTGAAGAATCCCAGCGCAAACACCACGAGGATGATGCTCGGGAGTTTTTGCAGCGGGAGAATGATCGAGGGGATCACGTGATACCAGACGAAGATTTGAACCAGCAGCGGGATGTTGCGGAACAGCTCCGTCCAGCCGTTGCCTATGGCTACGAGCGTGCGGCTCGGCGTGGTGCGCAGGATGCCCATGAGCGAGCCGACCACCAGCGCCACCACGAGCGAGAGCAGCGACACGGACAAGGTCCAGCCCCAGGCCGACAGCATCCAGTCCAGGTATGTTTCGTCCCCTCCGGTGTCCTGCAAGAACACCTGCCAATCCCATGTGCCCAAGGGACCTCCTCCGTCTTGGTAATGCAGTGGCGGATGTGATGAGAGTGAGAGCCGGCGTCAGGGCACCCCAACGCCGGCGCCGCGCGAATTACTTCTTCGCGTACTCTTCCATCGGCTTGTCGTTCGGGTTCGCCCAGGCGGCCTTGGTGGCCTCGGACAAGGGCAGGCCCACTTTGACGTTGGCCGGCGGGATGGGCTGCATGAACCAGTGGTCGTACAGCTTGGCCAGCTCACCCGACTTGATCATGCCCTTGATGCTGTCGTCCACGGCCTTCTTGAAGGCGGGGTCATCCTTGCGCATCATGCACGCGATGGGTTCGACCGACAGGACTTCGCCCACGATCTTGTAGTCGGCGGGGTTCTTCGACTTGGAGATCAGGCCCGCGAGGATCTGGCCGTCCATCACGAACGCATCGGCGCGGCCGGATTCCAACAGCAGGAAGCTGTCAGCGTGATCCTTGCCGTACACCTCTTCGAAATTGACGCCATCGCCGCGCTCGTGCTTGCGCAGGTGCTGCACCGAGGTCGTGCCCGTGGTGGTGGCGATGCGCTTGTTGTTGAGGTCGGCGATGGACTTGATACCCGAGTTGGCACGGGTAGCAATGCGAACTTCCTCAACGTAGGTGGTCACGGCGAAGGCCACGTCCTTGCCGCGGGCAGCGTTGTTGGTGGTGGAGCCGCACTCCAGGTCCACGGTGCCGTTCTGCACGAGCGGAACCCGGTTCTGCGAGGTCACCGGCTGCCACTTGATGTCGAGCTTGGCGAGTCCCAGCTGCTTCTGCAGATCGGCTGCAATGCGCTTGGCCATTTCGGTGTGGAACCCGGTGTACTTGCCGTCACCCAGGGTGAACGACAGCACTCCGGAGGACTCGCGCGCCCCGATGGTGATGGCACCGCTGTCCTTGATCTTCTTCAGCGTGTCGGCCTGGACAGCGCCCACAGCCACGAGCGTAGCCAGCGCAAGCAAGGTCTTTTTCATGCGAGCTCCTTGAAATTGAGAGCAGTGGAAAGGAAGGGTGGGACTACCAGAAAAACCAGCGGGATTCTATGGGGCCAATTGAGTACGTTCGGGTACCAAAAACTTGGGGTTTGCGAGGAGCTGCAAGCCCTCGATAGGCGCCACGCCACACTGACTGCACCCCGGTAGGACGCATGGGCGCGGACTGTAACACCCGAAAGGAAAATGTCAGCCCTGCGATCCCCCCCGACTCCGGGCCTTCCTTCAAGGCTCGACTCACGGCAGTACGTACTGATGAGTTCACCGTCCAACGTGCGAGCGTGCGCGCCCGGCTGCCTGCAATCTCTCCCGTCCAGCCACAGCAAGTCCACGCCGACGCGTCGCACATGGACGGTCGCGTGAGCCGTCAAAGAGGCCCTTCCACAACCTCTGCGCGGGCGGCGGGCGACGCGGGTACGCGTTCGTCTTCACGCGACTGCTGTAGACGCCACATCTCGGCATACCGCCCGTTGTGCGCAAGCAGTTCGGCGTGGGTGCCGCGTTCGACGATGCGCCCGCCCTCCATGACGAGGACCTGGTGCGCGTCGACTACCGTGGACAGCCGGTGCGCGATGATGAGCGCCGTCTTGTTGCGTGCCACGCCCTGCAGTTCAGCCTGGATGGCGCGCTCATTGGCAGAGTCCAAGGCCGAGGTCGCCTCGTCGAAGATCATGATGGGCGGGTTCTTGAGCAGCGTGCGCGCAATGGCTACACGCTGCTTCTCGCCCCCCGAGAGCTTGAGCCCGCGCTCCCCCACCAGGGTGCCATAGCCCTTGGGCGTGGACATGATGAAGTCGTGGATGCGCGCCGCGCGCGCGGCCGCTTCGATGTCGACCGAACTCGCATCCGTGCGGCCGTAGCCGATGTTGTAGGCAACGGTGTCGTTGAAGAGCACGGTGTCCTGCGGGACGATGCCAATGGCGCGGCGCAGGCTGCCCTGCGTCACGCCGCGGATATCCTGGCCGTCGATGGTGATCGCGCCTGCGTTCACCTCATAGAAGCGGTAGAGCAGCCGTGCGAGCGTGCTCTTGCCCGCACCAGAAGGACCGACGACCGCCACCGTCTTGCCGGGCGGGATCTCGAAAGTCACGTCTTGCAGGATGGGCCTCGCGGGCTCATAGCCGAAGAAGACGTGGTCGAACCGCACCCGCCCTTCGGTGACCGCAAGCACCTGCGCATCGGGCGCGTCGTCGACCTCGCGCTCGCGCTCCATCAGGCCGAACATCTTGTCCAGGTCGGTCAGCGCCTGCTTGATCTCGCGGTAGATCACGCCCAGGAAGTTGAGCGGGATGTAGAGCTGGATCATGAAGGCGTTGATCATGACCAAGTCGCCCAGCGTCATGCGCCCGGCCACCACGCCTTCGGTAGCGCGCCACAGCATGAGCACGAGCGCGGTGGCGATGATGAGCTGCTGCCCGGTGTTGAGCAGCGACAGCGTGGACTGCGACTTCAGCGAGGCGCGGCGCAACCGCTCCAGACTCTCGTCGTAGCGTCGGGCCTCGTAGTCCTCGTTGCCGAAGTACTTGACGGTCTCGTAATTGAGCAGCGAGTCGATCGCCTTGGTGTGGGCCGACGAGTCGTACTCGTTCATCTGTCGACGGAACTGGGTGCGCCAGTTCGTCACGGTGACGGTGTAGGCGATGTAGATGACGAGCGCACCGACGGTGATCCAGGCAAAGCCCATGTCGAACTTGACGCCCAGCAGCCCGAGCACGAGCCCCACCTCGATCAGCGTGGGCACGATGCTGTAGAGCGAGTACGAGATCAACGAATGGACCGCCCGCGTGCCGCGCTCGATGTCGCGCGTCATGCCCCCTGTCTGGCGCTCCAGGTGGAAGCGCAGGCTCAGCGAGTGCAGGTGGCGGAACACCTGCAACGAGATGCTGCGCGACGCACCTTCGGTGGCGCGGGCAAAGATGAGCTCGCGCAGCTCGGTGAAGAGCGAGGTGCACAGGCGCAGCGCGCCGTAAGCGAGCAGCAGGCCGACCGGCACGACCAGCACGGCGCGCGGGTCACCAGGCTTGAGACTCAAGTTGTCGACCAGGCCCTTGAGCAGCAGCGGCACGCCCACGTTCGCAAGCTTGGCGACTACCATGAAGGCCAGCGCGATACCCACCCGCCAGCGGTAGCGCCAAAGGTACGGCAGCAACTTGCGCAGCGTGGCCGCATCGGACCTCGGCTGCCACGGCACTTCGGCCGGCGCGGCGGCGATGACAGAGGAATCGAGGGAGTGGCGGCGCATCATCGTGAAAGTGGAAAAATCGCTCCAGCAGCAACACCGGAGGCGAGGCACTATGCCCGAGATTGAACATCAGGCGCCGCCCCAGGTGCCCGAGACCCTGACGCCGCTCAAGCTGCCCACCGATCTGGACCTGGTGATGCGCGTCATGCCCCTGCCCGCTGACGCGAACGCCAACGGCGACATCTTCGGGGGCTGGATCATGGCGCAAGTCGACCTGGCCGGCAGCGTGCTGCCGGCGCGGCTGGCCAGGGGACGCATCGTCACCGTGGCGGTGAACCAGGTCGTGTTCAAGCAGCCGGTATCGGTGGGCGACCTGCTGAGCTTCTACGCCAAGGTCCAGCACATCGGACGGACCTCGGTGACGGTGCACGTGGAGGTATATGCCGAGCGCAACCCGGCCGACCCTCATGTCGTCAAGGTCACTGAGGCCAACCTCACCTATGTAGCCATCGACTCGAACGGCCAGCCGCGGGAGATCCCCAAGGCTAAGACCTGACCGCGTGAGCGGGTGCGCGACGGCGGAACCCCCATCGCGTCGGCCCAGATGCGTTGCCCCACAGAGCCCGCGTTGCTAACACGCACTAGTCCACAAAAAAATCGGGAACGAAGTCCCGGGTGCCGGGCAGCACGCTGTAGCGATCGAGGTCCGTGATGCCGTGCCGCGCCAGGAGTTCGTCGTCGATGAAGAAGTTGCCGGTGGTCGTGCGTGCGTCGCTGGTCAGGATGAGATGAGCCGCGTCGGCCAGGATCTCAGGGGTGCGGCACCTGTCAGTGTCCAGGCCGGGGATCATCTGCAATGCGGCGGTGGCAATGGCCGTGCGCGGCCACAGGCTGTTCACCGCGATGCCCAGCGGCTTGAACTCGCCCGAGTGCCCGAGCGTGCATTCGCTCATGCCGTACTTGGCCATGGTGTAGGCCACGTGGTTCTGGAACCAGCGAGTCTTCATGGACAGAGGCGGCGACATGTTGAGCACATGGGGGTTGCGCCCCGCCTGGGCCGACTTCACCAGCTGTGGCAGGCAGGCCTGCGTGCACAGGTAGGTGCCGCGCACGTTCACACCGAACATGAGGTCGAAACGCTTCATCGGCGTGTCGCGCGTGTTCGTCAGGCTGATCGCGCTAGCGTTGTTGATCAGGATGTCGATGCCGCCGAACTCCTCCTCCGTGCGCTGCACCGCGGCCAGCACTGCCGCTTCGTCGCGAATGTCGGTCTGCAGGGGCAGCGCCCTGCCGCCGGCTTCTTCGATCTCGGCCGCGGCCGAATAGATGGTGCCCGGCAGCTTGGGGTTCGTCTCCGCCGTCTTGGCGACGATCACGATATTGGCGCCGTCGCGCGCAGCCCGCTTCGCGATGGCCAGGCCGATGCCCCGCGAGGCTCCGGTGATGAATAGGGTCTTGCCTTGGAGCGTCACTTGCGCACCTCCTTGTGAGGTCGTGGGATGGGGCGTGCGAGCGCCTCACCGCGAACCCGGTACAGCATCTCGCCCGGGTAGGAAGCCTGTGTCGACAGGGGGAGCACGTCGCTTCAGGAAAACTGGCTGAAGTCGGGCTTGCGCTTTTGCAGGAAGGCGCCGAATGCCTCGCGCGCCTCGGGACTCGACAGCCGCTCGAGGAACAACCCGCTTTCCGCGGCAATGGCGTCCGTCACCTGCCCGGCGGTCGCCCGGCGCATGAGCCGCTTGCTGTCGCGCACCGCGCCGGGGGGCAGGCCGTTGAAACGCTCGGCGACGCGGCGTGCGTGGTGCACGACTTCGCTGGCGGGCAGCACCGCATTGGCCAGGCCGAGATCCACCGCATCTTGCGGGCCGAAGGGATCGCCGAGCAGCAGTT
Source organism: uncultured Burkholderiaceae bacterium (assembly GCA_966251135.1). Lineage (GTDB taxonomy): Bacteria > Pseudomonadota > Gammaproteobacteria > Burkholderiales > Burkholderiaceae_C > Albitalea. The sequence goes on along the minus strand of CBINKC010000103.1, from coordinate 2,981 downwards.
TCTCGGCTGCGCGTACATGGCCAAGCAAGCGCGGCAGCAGCAGGCTGGAGGCGAACTCGGGCACCAGGCCCAGGCTGGTGAAGGGCAGGGCCAGGCGCGCCTCGTCCGACACGTAGACGAGGTCGCAGTGCAACAGCAGGGTCGTCCCGATGCCGATGGCCGGGCCCGTCACGGCAGCCACCACGGGCTTCTCGCAACCGGCCAGCGCCCGCATGAAGCGAAACGGGGGCGAATCCGAGCCCTGGTTCGGCCGCTGCAGAAAATCTTCCAGGTCGTTGCCGGAGGTGAAAATGCCGGGCTGGCCGGTCAGCAGCACCGCGCGCACAGCCTTGTCCGCGTCAGCTTGGGTGAGCGCATCCGCCATGGCGGAATACATGTCGAGGGTGATCGCGTTCTTCTTTTCGGGACGCGCGATCTCGATGGTGGCCACGCCGTTGTGCGTGGCGGTCTTGATGCTCATGAGCGTCTCCTGGTCGTCGTTGGAAGCCTTTGCCCGAGGGTCAGACGGGCCGGGCCGGGCCGAAGCCATGCAGGAGCGCCAGGGTGCGCTGCCACAGCGAGCCGCGGAACTCGTCGCGGAAGAAGCCGAAGTGGCCGATGCGGGACGCCTGCACATCGCCCGGCGCAATGCGCTCGACGCGGCGCGGGGCGTTCGCGTAGCAGTCGACCAGCACCTGGGTGCCGCGCTCGGTCATCAGCTCGTCATCGGTGATCGACAGGGCCACGAGGGGAAAGCGCGCCGACTCGAACTTCTCGCGCACCACAGAGCCTTCGGCACCCACGTGGTAGCGCGGATGCAGGCACCAGCGGCGCCACTGCAGCACCACGCCCGCGGGCAGGTCGCCCACCTTGCGCAGGCGGCGCCCCGGAAAGTAGCCGAAGAGCCGGGTGGCCACAGGCACCAGCACGTGCCAGAAGTACGGGACCATGCGCCGCAGCTGCGGCGCGTTGTCGCGCCAGTAGCCGCTGCCGGCCGCCACCGACACGAGGCCGTCGATTCGGTCGCGGTGCGCCAGCATGCCCGGGAGCTGCGCCCCCAGGCTGTGGCCGATCACGAAAAGCGGCATACCGTTCGCGCGCCGCAGGCTCTCGCCGATCACGGTATCGAAGTCGTCGGCCCAGTCGAACAGGTCAGCACGCAGGCGCCGCAGCGGGCCGCGGCACGAGTCGCCCATGCCGCGGTAGTCGAAGGTGGCCACAAGGAAGCCCTGGGCCGCCAGCCAGTGCGCGAAGGGCGCGTAGTACTGCTGCCGCACGCCCATCGCGCCCCCGATGACCACCGCACCGCGAGTACGCACCGGCGGCTCGTGGAAGCGCACGGCGACGGCCGCGCCACCGGTCGAGGCGAGGTCGATCTGTCGAACAGGGCCGGCCGGTGCCATGGTCAGACCCGCTCGAAGATGCCGGCGGCGCCCTGGCCGGTGCCCACGCACATGGTGACCATGCCGTACTTCAGGTTATGGCGGCGCAGCGCATGGATCACGGTGGCCGAGCGGATGGCGCCGGTGGCCCCCAGCGGGTGACCGAGGGCGATGGCGCCGCCCATGGGGTTGACCCGGCTGCGGTCGATGTTCAGCGTGTTGAGCACGGCGAGCGACTGGGCCGCGAAAGCTTCGTTGAGCTCGATCCACCCGAGGTCGTCCTGCTGGAGCCCGGCATAGCGCAGCGCGGCAGGAATGGCCTCGATGGGGCCGATGCCCATGATCTCCGGCGGCACGCCGCGGCTGGCGAAGCTGACGAAGCGAGCCAGTGGCTTGAGATCGTACTGGCGCACGGCCTTCTCGCTGGCGAGGATGAGTGCACCGGCACCATCGGACGTTTGCGAGCTGTTGCCCGCAGTCACGCTGCCCTTGGCGGCAAACACAGGCTTGAGCTTGGCCAGCCCTTCGAGCGAGGTGTCGCGGCGAGGGCCTTCGTCGATGCTCACGGTGCGCGTGCGAACCACCGTGTCGCCGGTGGCCAGGTCAGGTTGGCGCTCCACCACATCCACGGGCGTGATTTCGTCGGCGAACTCGCCCGCCTCGATGGCTTTGAGTGCCTTCAGGTGCGACTGCAGCGCGAACTCGTCCTGCGCCTCGCGCGAGACCTTCCACTGCTGAGCGACCTTCTCGGCGGTCATGCCCATGCCGTAGGCGATGCCGATGTTCTCGTCCTTCTCGAAGACGGCGGGGTTGAACGAGGGCTTGTTGCCGCTCATCGGCACCATGCTCATCGACTCCAGCCCCCCGGCGATCAGCACCTCGGCCTCGCCGACGCGAATGCGGTCGGCGGCCATCTGCACGGCCGTGAGGCCCGAGGCGCAGAAGCGGTTGACGGTGACGGCACCCACGGTGTTGGGCAGGCCCGCCAGCAGCACCGCGATGCGCGCCACGTTGAGCCCCTGCTCGCCTTCGGGCATGGCACAGCCGATGAATGCATCCTCGATGGCCTTGGGGTCGAGCGTCGGCACCTGCTTCAGGGCCCCCTGCAACGCGGCCACCATGAGGTCATCGGGCCGCGTGTTCTTGAAGTACCCCCGCCCGGACTTGCCGATCGGCGTGCGGGTGGCGGCGACGATGTAGGCGTCTTGCACTTGCTTGGTCATGATGTGTCCTTTCGCCTCAGTTCCGCACGGGCTTGCCGGTTTGCAGCATCCCCATGATCCGTTCCTGCGTCTTGGGATGCGCAAGGAGCGAGCAGAAGTGCTTGCGCTCGAGTGCCATGAGGTATTCCTCGTTGACCAGCGAGCCGGCGTCGACGTCGCCGCCCGTCACCACTTCAGCGATCAGCGAAGCGATGTGGAAGTCGTGCGGGCTGATGAAGCCGCCATCACGCATGTTGGCCAGCTGGCCCTGGATCGTGGCCTTGGCGCTGCGGCCGGCCACGGGGAACAGCCGCTTGAGCGGCGGGCGGTAGCCGGCCTCGTACAGCGCCCTCGCCTCCTGCGTGGCCACGTACAGCAGCTCGTCCTTGTTGGGCACGATGGTGTCGCTGTCTTGCAG
>CBINKC010000102.1:0-16306 GCA_966251135.1 uncultured Burkholderiaceae bacterium | reverse complement strand
GATCGCCTTGTCGAGAAAGCCGTCGTCGCGCGCCATCACGTCGGGGAAGAAGATGGCCCAGAGGTCGTCACCGACCTCTCCACCCAGCGCGTATCGATTCCGTACCGCACCGTCTTCGTTCCGGTGACGCTTAACGACTGCCCCTCTCGCGCAATGGTGGTCCAACTCTGAGCCGCGGCCTCGCCGGCGACGGCCGCCAGCGCTGCTGTGGCGAGGACATAAGAAGCGAGCCGCGCTGATCGCGGCCGCACCGGTACGCGCGACGAATCCGCCGGGTACGACATGAGTGAGCCTCCTGAGCCCCGATGGACTCCCAACGACATTGATTTAAGGACCGGCCCGCACAAGCCAAATGACTCGCGCAGGGGTTTGCGGGGAACTAAATCCCTCTACAAACAAAAAGTCTCTTCAATGATCGTCCGCGGAGCAGCACCCCTGGTATCAGTTTGTGCGAACAGCCGCGTTGTCGTGCCCAAGCCGAAACGTCCCCACACCCTTGTCACACCGCTTGCCTCGTTCTCTGCACTCGTCGCAAGCCGGAAGCCGCCAGCTCCCGCAGCAGCCGCTCGTGACGGAGTCCACGTAGCTTGGGGGTTGGCTTGGTGGTCCGTGCGGGCCCACAATCACCGACCATTTTCCCCGTGCGACCGTGCGCCCCGCCTTATGTACGCATTCGTGCCGCGGCACGACACGGGCGTGTAAGCCTCTCGCTCCAGTAAAGGGAATCCATGAACGTTGCGGTTGTCGGGCTGGGCTATGTGGGCCTGCCCTTGGCGGTCGAATTCGGCAAGAAGTATCCGACCATCGGTTTCGACCTCTCAACGGACAAGGTGGCCGCATATCGGCGCCATATCGACCCGACCGGGGAAGTGAGCACCGAAGAGTTGAAAGCCGCGTGCAAGCTCGTCCCCACCACCGATGCCAGCGAGCTGAAGCACGCCGACTTCGTGGTGATCGCGGTCCCAACCCCAGTCGATGAAGCGCATGCCCCGGACTTTTCCCCGCTCGTAGGCGCTAGCACCTCGGTCGGCAAGAACCTCAAGCGTGGCGCAACCGTCGTGTTCGAGTCGACGGTCTATCCCGGCGCGACCGAGGAAGTGTGCATTCCGATCCTCGAGAAGCATTCGGGCTTGAAGTGGCAGCAGGACTTCTTTGTCGGCTATTCGCCCGAGCGCATCAACCCGGGCGACAAGGAACACACCCTCACCACCATTACCAAAGTAGTCTCCGGCGACAGCCCCAAGACCCTGGACCTCGTAGCCGAGATGTACGGCAGCATCGTCAATGCCGGCGTCTACCGTGCTTCGAGCATCAAGGTGGCCGAGGCTGCCAAGGTGATCGAAAACACCCAGCGCGACCTGAATATTGCGCTCGTCAACGAACTCTCGCTCATCTTCCACCGCATTGGCATCGACACCCTCGATGTCCTGAAGGCGGCCGGCACCAAGTGGAACTTCCTGCCCTTCCGCCCCGGCCTGGTCGGGGGACACTGCATCGGCGTCGACCCCTACTACCTCACACACAAGGCGGAGATGCTCGGCTATCACCCCCAGGTCATCCTCGCGGGCCGGCGCATCAACGACGGCATGGGAAAGTACATCGCCGAGCAGACCGTCAAGTGCATGATCCAGGCCGGTCAGCCAGTCAAGGGCGGCCATGTCAACGTACTGGGGCTGACCTTCAAGGAGAACTGCCCCGACCTGCGCAACTCCAAAGTGGTTGACGTCATCCGCGAGCTGCAGAGCTATGGCCTGGCAGTGCATGTGCACGACCCAGTGGCCACAGCCAGCGAAGCGCGCCACGAATATGGCATCGAGCTGGTGTCTTGGGATGAGCTTCCACGCGCTGGCGCCATCGTCGCCGCCGTAGCCCACCAAACGTTGCTCGACCGCTCCGTCGACGAACTGGTAGCCAAGTTGTCGCCCGGCGGCGTGTACGCTGACGTGAAGAGCAGCGCCGACGTGGCGACGTTGGCGGCCCAGGGCGTGAAGGTGTGGCGCCTATGAACCCGCTGCCCAAAGACCTCCACATCGCCGTGACCGGTGCTGCGCGCCGCTGGCTCGTTACCGGCAGTGCCGGCTTCATCGGATCGCACCTGCTGGAAGCCCTGTTGCGCGCCGGCCAGCAGGTAACGAGCTTGGACAATTTCGCCACCGGCCATCGCGCCAACCTTGAAGAGGTGCGCCGGGCAGTGGGCGAACCGGCATGGTCAAAGCATCGTTTCGTTGAGGGGGACATCGTGGATCCCGCCGCATGTGCCGCAGCGTGCGAAGGCGTGGACGTGGTGCTGCACGAAGCCGCCCTCGGCTCCGTCCCCCGCTCGATCAACGACCCGCTGCGCACGCATGCCACGAATGCGACAGGCTTTCTCAACATGCTGGTCGCCGCGCGCAACGCCGGCGCACGGCGCTTTGTCTACGCGGCGTCCAGCTCCACCTACGGGGACGCCCCCGATCTGCCCAAGGTAGAGGACCGAATCGGTCGCCCGCTGTCGCCTTATGCGGTGACCAAGTACCTCAACGAACTGTATGCCGACGTGTTTGGTCGCTGCTATGGCACGCCTAGCATCGGCTTGCGCTACTTCAATGTCTTCGGTCCTCGGCAGGATCCGCAAGGGGCCTATGCAGCGGTTATTCCTCGCTGGGTCGCTGCAATGTTGCGCGACGAGCCTTGCGTGATCAACGGTGACGGCGAGACCTCCCGCGATTTCTGTTACGTGGCCAACGTAGTACAGGCCAATCTTCGAGCAGCCCTCACCGAGCACCCCGATGCGGTCAATCAGGTCTACAACATCGCCGTCGGTGAACGCACGACTCTGAAGCAGCTCCATGCCGCCATCGGAGCGGCCTTGGTCAATATCAGGCCGGACCTGCGCATCGCGCCACCACATTTCGTGGACTTCCGCGCAGGTGACGTCCGCCATTCGCTGGCCGACATTGGCAAGGCCGGGGCGCTGCTGGGTTACGCGCCCACCCATGACGTGCCATCGGGGCTGGCGGAAGCAGTCGAGTGGTACGCATCCAGCGCCAAGCTCGCATGAGACCGCACCTGCCGCGCCGCTGACAACAACGCACCGATCCTTTCAGCGGGCGACCGGGGACTCGGAAGCCAACCAGCGTGCCATGTGGCTGGCGATCTGCTGGGCCGCATGGCTCGCCGCCGCGTGGCCCGACACCTCCTGGCTCCTGCCCCTTGCAGCCTCACCCACGGGCAGACAGCGTACTTGCAGGATGGCGGCTTGTGTCTGCACGTCCTCCTCGTCGGTGACAACGAAGGATGCACCCCTGAGCAGCGCAACTTCTTCGAGATAGGTAACCGGCTCAACGCATGCAATCCGTTCGTGACTGGTGATCCATCGCAGGTTGAGCATATTCAGGCGGGCAACTTCCGCACGACTCAGGGGCCAGACCAGCAGCGCTTCTCGGCTGATCTCCTGCAGACTCGACAGCAGCTCAGCGATGGATTCGGCATCGCCCCGCCTAACCCAGTCGTCCAGCCGCACCATGCCGTAAATCCCGGTAAGCCGCCGCGGCCGCTGTCCTTCGAGATCACGCAGCACCAACTCGTGTACAGGCTTCGAGATGCTCGCCGCCGCTGCTACGGCATCGACTAGCAAACTGCCCGCGTGCTGCAGTTGCTTTTCGCTCACACCTTCCCGTATGAGATTGAGATAGTCGCCCATGCGCGCCGCATAGAACGCCTGCGAGACACGATCGATCAACGAGGCGTTGAGTTCGTCATTTGACGGCGCGGCAGCACGAACACCAGCTTCGATGTGAAAAAGAGGGCAACCCTTCTTGCTTGCCACGAGGCTACACGCCAGCGCGGAGTCGCTGGCGCCGATCACCACGACCGCGCTCGGGCGATGGTTTTCCAGCGCCTGTGCAAATCGCCGTATGACCTCTGCCATCTGGCTGGCCGCGTTCGCCTCGGCGATTTCCAGCGCGATCACTGGTGGATCGAGCCCCAGCGCGCTGAAAAACGAATCGTTCAGGGAGAAGCGGCCGATATCACCAAGGCGCACTAGCACGCATTCCGGGATCGTTCCATGACCCTTCAGCGCCTGCATCAAGGGAGCGAAGCGGACTTCTTCCAGGGGACCAGCCGCTACGCACATCAACGGCCCGGCGATCTGGTGTTCACGGATCACCAGACGCTCGGGCATGCGCGGCACCGCGTACGTCCCGGCGTCGCTCTGTGGGAATGCATGCGGCGCATGCATGTCAGCGACCTGCGATCCCGGTGTGGCGGGGGCCAGCATGACATTCAGGGTCGCGTCACCGACTTCGGTGCGAATCTCGACGCCGATGGCATCCACAGAAGCCCCGTCGATGCCCTGCCGTGCCGAGAGGTAAGTCGACAGCAGCACCCGGTTGCACAGAAGGTTGACCCGCCGCGGAATGCCCGAACTCCAGTGAAAGATGCGGTCAAAGGCTTCCGGTTCGAACACCGGATTGTCGTTCCACCCGACCTGATGCAGCCGGTGCTCGATGTAGCCGCGGGTCTCGGCTTTGTCCATCGGTCCCAAATGGCAAGAGGCAATCACCCGCTGTCGGAACTGCTCCATCGGCTTGGACGTCAACAACACCCGTAGTTCGGGCTGCCCCACGAGAAAGCTTTGGAGCAGAGCCTGATTGCCGAGCTGAAAGTTCGACAACATGCGCAGTTCCTCGACCGCTTCGCGGTGCAGGTTTTGCGCTTCGTCGACGATCAGCAATGCACGCTTTCGCTGCGTGACCAACAAGGTCAGGAAGGCCTCGATGGTGGCGATCAATTCCGCCTTCGACAGGTTCTTCGGGGCGATGCCAAAGGCGAGGGCAACCGATCGCAGCAAGTCGCCAGCTTCCAGCTGGGTGCTCACGATCTGCGCAGCGACAATCGTGTCTTGGTCCAGCTCCGAGAGGAGTGTGCGAACAAGCGTGGTCTTGCCGGCCCCAATGTCGCCTGTGACGACGACGAACCCTTCCCCTTGATAGATGCCGAACTTCAGGTACGACAGCGCATTGCTGTGCCCCTTGCTTCCGAAAAAGAAGGAGGGGTCGGGGTTCAGGCTGAACGGCGCGCCAGTAAAACCGAAATACGATTCGTACATCGTCGATGCAGGGGCGCAGCCTTCGGCGGGCTCTAGCCCTGGCAGGCGCGGGTGAGCGTCAAACGCAGGACGGTCATTCTCGCATGCGCACTCACGGCCCCGCCGAAAGGACCGGGAACTCGCCCACTGCACGGAGTAGGCCGTCGCCTCCCCTGCCCGACGGCCGCGGGTGCCGTGGCGAGAGCCCACTGGGCATGAGGATCTCCTTGGACCCGCATGAGGCCCCAGACAAAAGACCTACTGTGCACCTTCTCGGAACAAGACGACGCTGACGGTTTCTATCAACACCAGGAGGTCGAGAAACAAGGAATGGTTCTTGACGTAGTACAGATCGAACTGATGTTTACGACGGGCGTCTTCGACCGAGGCACCGTAGCTGTATCGAACCTGAGCCCATCCCGTCACACCTGGCTTCACGCTGTGGCGGATATCGTAAAAGGGTATCTCAGCTTGCAGCTGCTTCACGAAGGACGGGCGCTCCGGCCGAGGCCCAACAAGGCTCATCTCGCCGCGCAGCACGCTGATCAGTTGCGGCAACTCGTCAATGCGGCACTTGCGGATAAAGGCACCGACCCGCGTGACCCGCACATCGTTCTTCGTGGCCCAACGTGCCACCCCGTCCTTTTCCGCATCGACCGTCATGCTGCGGAACTTGAGGCACATGAACGACCGCCCCCCCAGTCCGACCCGCTCCTGTCGATAGATGATGGGGCCCCGACTATCGAACCTGATGGCAAGGGCCGTGAGCGCCATGATGGGCGAGGCGATCACCAGTAACAGAGAAGTCATCACGAGGTCGAAAGCCCGTTTGATCGAGGTGCGCACCCCATCCTGCACGAAACCATGCCCGTAGACGAGCCAGCTCGCCTTGAGGCTATCGGTCGGCACTTCCCCCTTCGCACGCTCGAAGAACCCTGCCAAGTCGAGCACAGGAATGCCGCGAATGCGACAGGCCAGGAGCTGATCCATGGGCACACCCCCACCGCGCTGCTCACGCACCGCCACGATCACTTCATCCACGCGGTGCTGTCGCACGATCTCGTCAATCGACATGCCGGCAGGAAAAATGGGCGCCGAGGACGACGTGGCGAGACCACCCCGGGCGATGTCGGGCGACGCGGGGAAGAAGCCCACTAGGGTGTGATGGGCACCACTACTTGAGGTCAAATCGGCCGCGACGCCTTGAGCCTCGGCGCCCGTGCCGACGATCAGCACACGCCGAGCGCCTACCGCGGAGCGGCGGGCGAAATGGCCGATGGCCCTTACAGCCACCACGCCAGCCGCCATGACAGGCACCGAGTACAGCAGCAGCAAGAGCGTGTAGTCGCGATTGCCTTCGACCTGGAGAAACGCGTAGGCGATGAGCGTTCCCATGACCAACGCTACCAAGCCCCGCCCCAGCATGGCGCGCAAACTCACGCGTATCGCACCCTGACGATACAGGCCGACAAAGGAGTACAAGAGCGCCATGAAAGCGGCGAAAGCCGCCGCCTCCAGCAGCACATCACCGCTTGGAAAGGTGTCATGCCGGTCGTAGGCCAGCGCATCGACCGGGATCTTCGCCGCTGCGAGCAAGACAGCTGCGAAGCAGAGCAGGCTGTCCGCGATCAGCTCGAAAACCGACCACATCGGGATGTGATGCTTAAACATTTTCAACATCACGGACCCCCTTCGAATGCTGTCCCGAGGGGCTGCCCCGGACGACGGTAAGTGTGTAAGAGCCACGTAAGAACGCGGACTTCCCGCTCGGAGTCCCGCAGTCTACGCAGCGTCCCTGTGGCGGGAATCCCTCACCTGAGGGGGCATTGTGGGGGCGACGAATTAGTTGCCCCCACGTACTGCGCGCGATGCTTGATGGACGCCGGCTCAGGCGCTCTGCGATGCGCTTGAAGATGCCAACAACTCTTGGGATTCAGCACCGAGAGCCGGCCCAGCAGCGAGACGCCCCTCCGTGTTGCTGGGCAACCAAGCACGTAGATAGCTCGCAATGCGACCAGCACTCTTGCCGTCCCACAGCTCGGGCACGCGCCCGCGCTTCCCACCGTTAAAGATACATTCCCACACGACACGCGCAGCGAATGCATGGTTGCTCCCAACAGCAATGTTGGAGCCCACGCTTACCGTGATAGCGCGCTCGGGATACCGACCTAGCGTAATACATGGAATGCGCAAGGCGGTAGCCTCCTCCTGCACGCTCCACGAGTCGGTCAGCACGCACGTGGCAGCGCGCAGGAGCGAGACATAGTCCGCGTAAGGCTGCGGCGGCAAGCATGCGATGTGATCCTCTGCAAGGCTTGCGTACAGCTGGAAGTGCTTGAGCCGCGCCTCGGTGAGGGGGTGCATGGGCCACACGAGTTGCAGGTCGCGACCCACGTCGCGCAGGACGGCCATGCAATCCTGAATGGATAGCATGGAGTCGAGGTTGAGTGGCTGGTTGATAACCACCAGGCCGTATCCGTTGCGATTAACAAGGTAAGGCTCGGCAACGGACGGGCGAGCGCGGTCGTGCGTTGTGCCGAAGTGGGTCGGCGAAACCATCCGGAGCGCATCGACGAGGAGATTGCCCACGCAGTGCACACGCTCGGCCGCGATGCCTTCGCCAGCGAGCGCCTCGCTGGCTTGCGAATCCGTTGTATACAGAAGATCAGCGAGCTCGTCGATGGACTGGCGTGCCACCAATCCGGCCTCGACCGGGCGGTCGACACGTAACCCCGCACCAACATGGATTACGGGGATGTCCTTTCCGCTGGCCACCGAGCTGCACACGAGGGCGCAGTCGCCTCCATCGAACACGACAACTGCCCGAGGCAGGACCTGGTCCACGACAGCCTGGAACACTCTCATGAGCTCCGAAAGGAAGCCCTCGCCGTCGCGAGTAATGTTCATGTGAACTACAGACGCATCGACATCCAGTCCGTCGAACAGTGCCCGGGTGATCTCGAATGCATCATCGTTGTAGACATGAACCAGCTTCGCCTTCGTGACGTCGCCATGCCCCGCCAAGGCTCGTAACAGTGCAGCCGCCTTGACGTGATCGCTGTAGCCAGCCGCGACACACAACAAAGGCCCCGTCTCCGCCGGAGTAACCAAGGGCGCGGACAACGCAGGCTCGGGCAACGGAGCCCGCCGCCACACCTCAGGCATGGCACCCCGCGCGGCACGCGGCGTTCCCGACCGCCGCACGTCCACCAGCTCATCAGCGGGCGGCTCGCCAATTTCCACCCGCAACTCATGCGCGACTTGCGCCACCTTCGCTGCGCCGATGTTCGTTTCCGCATTCAGAAAACAAGACAGCATCAAGCGGTTGCATAGCAGGTTGATCCGCCGCGGCACGCCAGAGGTGCACCGATATATCTCATCGAACGCGGCCGGCTCGAAGCTCGGCGCACCGGACCACCCAACACGGCGCAAGCGGTGCTCGACGTAAGGACCCGTCTCGTCCCGTTCGATCGGCCCCAGATGGAAGGACACTCGAATCAGCTCCTGCAAGTACTGCATAGGGGCGGTTTCGAGGATGGACCGCAGCTCAGGCTGGCCGACCAGACACACCTGAAGTGATGGCTGCGGCGATGAGCCGGATGTGGCTATGGCTGCCAGCTGCTCAAAGGCATCGGAGCGCAGGTTTTGCGCTTCGTCGACGATCAGCACCGCCCTCCTTGCCTCGCCCGCAAGGCCCGAACGCAGGCACTCCAGCTTCGACACCAGCTGGTCCTTGGGCGCTCCGCCGGGCGGCACGCCGAAGCCGATGAGCACCGCACTCAGCAACTCCTCCGCGTTCAACTGCGTACTAACAACGTGAGCAACGGCAAGCGCGCGCTCATCGAGATCGGCAAGTAGCGTGCGGACGAGGGTAGTCTTGCCCGCGCCCACCTCGCCGCTGATTACCATCCACCCACCCTCGTCGAGGAGGGTGTTGCGCAGCGCAGCAAGAGCGCGGTGATGACCGCGGCTGTCGAAGTAAAAGCTGGGATCCGGGCTGAGTTGGAAGGGTGGGCCCGAGATGCCAAAGCGCGACTCGTACATGGACTTATCTCCGCCGGCAGGCGGCAGGCCGAAAGCAAGTTCCCCTCATCCGGCCGCCAACAGGCACTGGGCCTGTATGCCTGGGGTTTGGCGAAAGGGTGAGTATGCCAAGGTGCGAAAGCGAGGCTTACTTGGGAAACGCTCCGCCGGTTGCCGCCCTATGCCTCGACAGGGGTCACTCCTCCCCCGGCCTCGGGGATCGGCGACGTGACGCGAGTTGTGGCACATTTCGTGACCACACGTAAACAAAGCGGGCAGGCTCCCCATGAAGCTTAAGTTGATCGCTCTCGCCTTGGCGCTGTCCGCCGGGTCCTCTGCCATGGCCACCACGTGCACCAGCACGTTCGCGCTCGGGAGCCTAAATTACGGCGATTCGCGCTCGCTGTACAACAGCTTTTCGTCCGAACAGTCCTTCACGGACTGTTATCAGTTCAGCATCCCCAACGACGAGTCTCGCGCACTCGGTTTCACGGTTGAGTGGGACTTCTTCGGCTACAAGGCACTGGACATCGATCTGACGTCGGTCTCCTTGTCCGGCGGTGGCCTCACGACCGCTGTGGTGGATCCGACGCCGGGAACCTTCTCCTTCACCGATCTTCAGTCGGGCACCTATGAGCTGGCACTGTCCGGCATCGTCTCCAGATCGGCATGGGGCTTTCTCGATGGAAGCGTTGAATACATCGGCCGCCTCGGCATCACACCCGCAGTACCGGAACCCGAAACGCTAGCCATGTTCGCCCTCGGCTTCGGTGTAATAACGTGGCGCGCACGTCGCAGGTCCTGAGAGCAGCCTCCGGTCGCGGCTCCGGGGAGCAAGGGAAGCCGTCGGCGACTGTTCTAGTCCTTTAGCCTGGCGCCCTTCTTGCGTCGGCGAAATGGATCTTGGCCGGAACTCGGCTTCTTCTGAATGAGAAGTCACTGGTGCAGCGAAGAGGTCCCATGTATCGACCGTATGGACATGCTGGCAGACATTGGAACAGTCTGAGTTCAGTGTTCACGTGCCTGCTGCCGCTCGCCGCCCTGCTCGTCGGCTGCCAAAGTGACGCGGGTAGTCAGAACCGATCGACGCAGGTCGCCGCTGTCGTGAACGACAGTGAGATCACGACTTCGCAGATCGAGCACACGCTGCAGCGCACGCCGGGTGTAGGGACCGGGCGGGACCCCCAAGCCGCCCGTCGCGCCCTGGACCTCCTCGTGGAGCGCGAACTGGCAACACAAGAGGCGCGCAGGCTGGGCCTAGACCGCGATCCGCGTGTGGTTCAAGCTTTGGAAGCAGCCAAGCGCGAGGTCCTGGCCCGGGCCTTCCAAGAAACGCTTGCAGAGAAGGCCAGCCTCCCCTCCAGCGACGAAATTGATCGGTACTACGACAGCCAGCCCGCCTTGTTTGCCCAGCGGCGCTTGTACACCATCCAGGACGTCACTGTAGCGGCCACGACCGAGCAGCTTCTGCGGCTGCGCGACAAGATCGAATCTTCGAGCAGCGCAGAGAAGGCCCTGGACGTGCTGCGTGAGGCTGCGCGTCCGTTCAGCACGCGGCAGCTGGCTTTGGCCCCCGAAGACATTCCAATGGCCCTGCTCGGTCGCCTCTCGCAGTTGAAGGACGGGCAGTCGCTCCTCGTTCCGCAGCCCAGCGGCGCCAAAGTGTTGACGGTCATTGCGTCACGCGAGGCGTCGCTGAGCCGCGAGGCCGCTCGCGCTACGATTCGCGCCTTCCTCATCAATGAACGAAAGCGCCAAGCTGTGCAGGAAGGAATGAAGACCGTCCACCAGGCGGCACATGTTGAGTACATCGGTCAGTTTGCTGCGGCATCGCAGCCTGCCTCGGCAGCCGGGCTCCCGGACGCTCGCTGAACCAAGATCCTCACAGGGACGTGGACGCCAGCACCGCAGCGACCGGCAGTGCGACCATCGGCCGCGAACTCGCACCGACTGGCGAAAGCAAGCTTGTCGCCGCGCTACTCGCCCTGGGAGTGCTGCTGGCCTACGGCCCGACCTACTGGGACCTGCTCGTCGGCCGATGGGTCTCGTCGGCCCAAGGTCACGAAGGCTTTGTCGCAGCCATCAGCGGGTGGCTGATCTACCGCAAGTGTCATGCCATCAGGGCCCTGCGCACACCGGGTTCCGTGGGTGCAGCGCTGGGACTGCTCATAGCAGGAATGGTCCTGTACGTGTTTGGGCGCAGTCAGCAATTCCTGCGCATCGAGCTGGTCTCCCAGTTTTTCATCATCGCCTCGCTGCTCATCGGGCATCGAGGCTGGGGGGCGTTGCGACTGGCTTGGTTTCCGCTCGTGTTCCTGCTGTTCGTCATCCCGCTACCCTACGCGCTCATCATGACCCTCACCGGGCCACTGAAGTCCGGCGTGTCCGCGCTGACGACACAGCTGCTGTATTGGGCAGGCTATCCCATCGGGCGCTCGGGGGTCGTGATTACTATTGGGCAGTACGAGTTGCTGGTAGCCACCGCGTGCGCCGGGTTGCAGACCATGTTCACGCTCGAAGCGCTGGGCTTGCTGTACTTGCATCTGTGCAACTACCAGTCCGCTTTGCGGAACGCGCTGCTGGCGCTGCTTATCGTCCCCGTCTCATTCTGCGCGAATGTCATCCGCGTCACCGCGCTGGCTCTGGTCACCTACCACTTTGGTGATGCTACGGGGCAGGGATTTTTCCATGGCTTCGCCGGGATGCTCCTTTTCAGTACAGCGCTTGTCCTCATCATGCTATTGGACCGGGCTCTAGCCGCATTGCTGCCCGCGCGGCATCGCGTATGACGATGGACACGAGCCGTCGCAAGGCACTGCTCTTCGCGGTCTCCATGGCGTCGATGACGGCGCTCGCCGAATTGGTCCGCCCGCACCGCGCTGAGCGCCGCCGCAATCCTGCGCGGTTGGAAGATGTCTTCCCCACGCGATTCAGCACGTGGCGCATCGACGAAACGATGCGCGCCTTCGTCCGCCCCGCGGACGAACAAGGGCGCATCTACGCCGTCTATGACCAGGTCTTGGAGCGCGCATACTTCGACGACGCCGGGGAGCGGGTCATGCTCTCCGCCGCATTCGGTTCCGAGCAGTCACCGGCGCTGCAGGTGCACCGTCCTGAGATCTGCTATGCCTCATCCGGGTTTCGGGTGACGGGCCAACGCAGCGAACAGTTGACCTTCGCCGACCGCAGTCTTCCAGTGACACGATTGCACGCGAGTGTGCCGGGACGCTCCGAAGCGATCACGTACTGGACGGTGCTGGGCAGCAGGGTTGCCCCCAACGGAATGGCGTTCCGCTGGCTGCAGTTGACCAGCGCGTTGCGAGGCGAAATCCTGGACGGCATGTTGGTGCGCATCTCAACTATCGGCCGGGATCCGGAAGCCGGCTACGCCACCCATGGTCGTTTCGCCCGCGACCTTCTGTATGCCATTCCAGCGGAGCACCGCGTGCGAGTCTTCGGAAGAGCCGGGGAGTCCGCCGCCTGAGCCAGGTTCCTCTGTTCCTCGCAAGCTCATCGCGATGCATCGGGATAGGGCTCATCATCGCTGACGAGGCCCTCCCACACCACCCGGCATGCGGGTCCGCACCGGGCGGTTCGAGAAGTTGAGGTCAAGAGAATCTCGGGACACCCAGGCGGTCGAAGTAGGCGATCGTTAGTGCACGGTTCAGCGTCAAAGCGCTGTTGTGCCACCAGCGCCGTGCATTGCCAGCGATGCTGGCCGCATCGTCCACGCTGGCGCCCAGTCGGCACAGTTCACGGAAGATCGTGGGACCGGTTCGCCACTGCTTGAGCTGCACGGCCCGCAATCGGTGTCGCAGCCATTGATCCAGTTCGCGCATGGTCTTGGGCGTCTGCGCCAGTCGGAAGTACGACTTCCAGCCCGGCACGTAGTCCCGCAAGTCCGCGGCGATCTGTTCGAGGCTGCGGCCTCAACCTGGCCACCACGGTCGGTATCCCCAGCTCACGCGTTCCGCCCCCCCGGTTTGGGAATGCCCACGCGGCGCACCGGATCGGGCCGGTAACTGCCGTCGAGCAGCCTCGCACGGATGTCAGGCCACGCTTGCTTGAGGTATTCGGCCGTCTCCAGCACCGTGCGTCCGTCAACACCGGCACTGCCCTTATTGGTCTTCACGCTTCCATGCGCGGACCATGTTCTCTCTGGCCAGCGCCTGCCCCAGCAGGTCACCAGCCCCCCAAGTCCGTTTGTGCATGCCGCGCCAGCGTGGCTTCATCGCTCACGGCTTCAGACTCGGCTTCACCGCGTCCCGCCCCCGCGCGCCCCGGTTGCCCAGGCTTCTGATGCATTGCCCCGCCAATCGACATGTCTCGTGACTGTCCTTCTCGTTCAGTCCTTCGCCGTGCTTTCCAGCCCTGCGGCTTGCTCCGGCTACTACGACATCTGCTGACTTCTCGCTCCGGCTCATCACCGTCGCCCTTTCAGGCACAAGACGAGATCTCCCCAGGTAAGAACGCGATCCTTCACCGCACAACCGCCGCATTTACGTCGCCTGCCCCTTGGCCACAAGAGCTTCGCAGATCGTTGCCGGCTCGCCCTGGACAGCGCCGCCTCGGATGCGGTTCGTGTACCTCGGCTCACGGTTTACGCTCCTCGCTTCCTCCCCACGCTCGGTCACCCTCACGCAATTGCGACTCGCTTGCCTCACTGTGGCCAGCTCGGCCAGGGACTTCCACCCCGAAGATCGCGCCCATGCTGGGCGCACAACTGAAAAGGCCCGGGCGTGCCGGGCCTTTTGTGGGTCATGCGGGGCTTTCTTTGCCCCCGTATCACTGGCGAGGCACCACTCCGTACTGCGGCCTGTCGTTGAACTTGACCGCGTTGCTCGACCAGTTGCTGGCGCCGGTGACCCTTCCGTATGCGGCCCATGCACCCGAAGCGCCATGGTCCACTGCGTACGACAGTGCGGTCATCAAATGACCCCAGTTCCCCTGCGGGAAAGCGTAGGTGCTGGGATCGTCTGCATAGTTGCCGACGATGGACAGCCCCGGCGTCGAGTCAAGGTTGTCGTTGTACGTGGCCCTGTAAACATCACCCCAGGTAGCGTAAAAGGTCGTCGAAGTCGGCCCGACGGTAGTCCGATACGGACCAGGGCCGGTGCGCCAAGAGTATTCGCCGCTTGCCGGACCGCGGCCAGTAAGGCCAACAGGGATGCGATAGAAGTAATCGCGCACCTGAGCCAACGCCGTACGCTCGCTAGAGCTCAACTTCATCTCCTGATCCCAGGACCAGCCGATGCTCGCCACGAGGAACAGGTGCTCGAACAGGCTGCGTTGCATACCGGTGGCCGAATCCTGATCGTCGTACGTAGCAGCCAGGCCGATGGCCGGAGTGTTCGGCACGACGTTCTGGCTGCGCCAGTTGTTCAGGTTGGCCACGATGTTGGCTTTGGCATCCTGCTTGAACTTGTCCCCATCGGGCGACACGGCCGCAGCCGACGCGATCGTGCGGTAGCGCCATGCCCGCGCTCGGGTCTGCGAGCTGTAGATCTTGTCGACGCCCGTCCTTCCTGTGCCGTAGTCGCTATGCCACGCAGCAAACGCGTTGGCCTGCAGCGTCTCCAGATGGAATCGCTCAGCCGTCATCAGCCAGGCAAGGTAACCCGCATGCGGGAAGTGAGCAGACTCCCAGCGGTTGGGGTTCGTGCCGTTACCCGCGAAGTCCTCGCCATTCACGGCAGTCGGATACTGGCTGAATGTCGGCATCGCGCGGGTCGTCGGATCCCGGTAGAAGACCGAGTACGAACCGAATGCGCGCGAATGAGCGATGGCGCTGTCCGCTGCACGGCGATCACCCGTCGTGACATATAGGGCATCCCAGTGCGGCAGCAAACCGATGCCGGGGGTGTAGCCCGTTGCGCCCATGTCCTGCTCCCATTCGAGGCGCGCCATTGGCACATAGTCGGCTGTCAGCGCGCCGAGCGTGGTCGATGACGCGTTCCTGTAGCCGTAGTTGGGCACCAACTTCGTCGCACGCAGATAGGCCGCGTCATGCCCCACGTTTGGAACGGCAAAATTCGCACCTACCGCATCCCAGCGCACGCCTTGCGGCATGGCCAAGCTGCCCGAGAACCGCGTGGTGCCCGCCACCGTCACCGTGGCAGTACCGCTCTTGGTCGATGAGATGTTCGGCGCCGTACCGTTCTCCACGGCAACTCGGACGCGATAGTTCCCGCCTCTCCACAGTTGTACATAGAACACCGCACGCAGGCTGGCATCGCTCGGGAATGCAGCCATGTACTGGAACGATGCGTAGTGCGGCCCAGCGTGTTCCGTCGCTACACGGGCCGATGTCCCGAGCAGAGAGGACAGGCTCACCGTTCCGTACGACCCGTAGCTGACCGACGCTTGCGGCTTGGCGACTATGAGGTCCGACTCCGACAGCGCGGTGCCCGCCAGCGACGCCCCCTTGGTGATGGACACCGACTTCGGCACGTTGGCCGTCAGGTTCGCTGTTCCGGCGACGAGCGCATGCTTGACGCTGCCGTCATCCCAGGTGGAAACGGGGATCATCTGCGTGGTGGCAGTGTCGACCACCACCGAGTCACCCGGGAACAGCGTGCCCTTGCGGAACACCTGACCAAAGGAGAACGGCACCGCCGTCCCCGTGGTGGCGCTGGTCAAGGTGACGTTTGGAAGCGGAGCGGTACTCGTTGTACTCGTGCTGGCCGTACCGGTGCTGGTTGTACCGGTGGCGGTGGTTGTGTCGGTGCTGCCCGTGTCCGTGGTTGTGGTCGACGAAGACGCCAGCACGTCGCACTCTTTGACCACACCGTAGGCGGGATCGCTGCCGAAAAAGCTGTTGGTGCACGGGACCGTGCCACTCAGCGTCTTCTGGATCCATCGGGTGTCAACACCGTAGCGGACTGTGCTCGAGCTGCTCAGCGTAAACGACTGCCCCTCGTTGGCCATCTTCGTCCACGTTTGCGGAGACGTGGTGGAGGGCGCCGGAGCCGGGGCCGAGGATTTCGCCCACGCCGATCAGGGCCTCGTGGTATCCGCCGTGCTCGGTGCTCCCCTCGCTCAGGACCATGCCGAAATAGAGGCTGGAGGCGTAGATCAGGGCGACGACGAGCCCCATCGCCACCTGTGCGGCGATCATGGCGGCCAGGTCCACCGCCTGCCGCCGGGTGTATGCACATCCACCGAGCAGAGACAGCACCACATCGGTATCAAGGACAATTGACGTTCGTGCAA
>CBINKC010000101.1:0-16393 GCA_966251135.1 uncultured Burkholderiaceae bacterium | reverse complement strand
GCGTCGAGCGCGGCGTGTGCACGCCCGCGCGGGCTTTGACGGCCTCTTGCCGGTAGTACGGCAGGTGATCTACGAAGCGGCTGATCAGCGTGTGCGCCACCAGCCCGCTGGCCGGGATGCCGCCGTCGACCACGTCGGGCTCGGCCGGCTCCTGCACCAGCTGCTGGCAGCAGCGGCAGGCCCACTTGCCGTAGATGTGCCGATGGACGAAGAACTGCGCGGGGATGATGTCGAGCTTCTCGCTGATGTCCTCGCCCACGCGCTGCATGGGGCGGCCGCAGTCGGCATTCGGGCAGACGGTCGACGCCGGCTCGTGGCGGTGCTCCACGCGCTGAAGGTGTTCGGGCAGCGCCTGGCGGCGGGGCCGCCGCGGTGCGTCTTTGGGGGCCTTGGGCGACTCCGGCAGCCCGGCCTGCAGCGCGGCCAGCTGCGCTTGCAGATCGGCCTCGTCTTCCACCAGCGTCTCGGTGAACAGCGCTCGCTGCTGCGCCGTCATCGCCTCGGTCTTGACGCCGAACTTCCAGCGATTGAGCCGCGCCAGCTCGATCTGGAGCTTCTCGAGCCGGGCATCGCGCCAGGCAATCTCTCGGCCCTTGCGCTCGATCTCGATGGCCTTGTGCTCGATCTCGACGTCCCTGCGCTCGATCTCGCGTGCCTGCTGTTCGATGCGCTGGCGCATCTGCGCGAGCGCGGCCTGCACGGGCGCTGGCAGCCTTTGCTCGTCGATGTCGGGCATGTCGCGCAGACCAAGCATGCATGGCATCGTGCAGCACACGCCACGCTCGCACCATAGGCGCAAGCACCCTTGCCAACACCACGGTGGCCACGAGTTCACGCACGGCTGATCGTCCCCAGTTCAGGCAGCCGCTGCCAGGGCAGGCCGACCACCAGCGCCTCGAACTGCTGCGCCGTCAGCTGCAGTGCTGTGGCACAGCCGGCCGCAGGGGCGCTGGCCCACACGAAGCTGCCGGCGTGCAGCCGCCGCGTGGCGCACCACACCCCGAAGCCGTCGTGCACCAGGAGCTTCACGCGCGTGGCCCGCGCATTGGCGAACAGGTACCCATGGTGGGCCTGTGCGCAGCCCACCGTGTTGACCACCACCGCCAGCAACCTGTCAGCGCCAGCGCGCATGTCCTGCGGCTGGGTGCACAGCCACAGCGCATCGATGCGGATCATGGCCGCGCTCACTTCAGCACCGCCGCCGTCAGCTCACGCAGCCACGCTGCGCATTGCGCAGCTTGCGATGTCGGCCAGTGCACCGCCACCTGGCGGCTGCCGTGGCGCAGCTCGATGTGGATCGCCGCCTCGGCCGGCCCAGTCGGCTCTTCCGATCGACCTGCCGGGACGCCCTGATCGATCGGATCGCTCGGCGCCGGCACCTGCACGGGTACGAACTGCAGCCTCGTCGCACCGTCAACCGGGCCGGGGTCGGCGCCAGGGCCGCGCACGCTACTTGGCCGTCGTCGAGATTGAGCCCGGCGCGCTGCAGGCCGCGACCCTGCATCCACTTGCGCACCAGGTTCGTGTCGAGCCCATGGGCCAACGCCACCGCCGACACGGACGCCCCCGGCCGTCGGCACTCGGCCAGAACCTTCGATTTGATCTCTGCGCCGTGTACTCGCCTCGTGCGACGCTCAACTTTGGGATGCATAGGTGTCCACCAAACTCAGGTGGACACCATCTTCTCGCCTGGCGTGTCAGGGGTGTAGGTGGCGTGGCTGGACGCTCACCCCCAAGACGCCCAAAGGCGTGAGCAAGCTCGCCGCCGTGCGCCAGAAGCTCTACGCCCTGAAGCCGTAGTTCTGCTCGGTCACCTACGGGGCCGGCGGTTCCACGCCGGACGGCACCTTCGGCGTGGTCAAGCTGGGTGCCGACATCCCGGTGATGCCGGGCATCATGCCCATCACCAACTCGTCGGGGATCGTCCGCTTCGCCGACAACTCCGGCGCCGAGATCCCGCGCTAGATCCGGCTGCACCTGCAGTCCTTCGGCGACGACACCGTGTCGATCAAGGCATTCGGCCTCGATGTGGTGACGCAGCTGTGCGAACGGCTCATCGCAGGCGAGGTGCCGGGGCTGCACCTCGACACCATGAACCAGTCCACGGCACCGCTCGAAATCTGCCGCCGCCTGGGCTTTGCCGGCGGGCTGAGGGTCGCCACAATGGCGCCCACCACAAACGAGGGAGGACGCCAGGTGAAGACGAGCTTGGTGATGCTGCTGGCGTGCGCATTCGCCGCCACGCTGTCGGGCTGCGCACGGCTCCAGGAAGCCGCCATGCCGGTGACCGCCAAGGTCAACGCGGCCTATCCGCCACCGCCCGAGGTGCAGGTGGCGCGCGAACGCCTGACGGGCATGCTGGTCGAGGACGCCAAGCAGGCGGATGGCGTCCGGGCGCAGATAGAGTCGCGCATGGCGCTGCGCGGCCTCCAGTGTTCGCAGCAGGTGTCGATCGGCCGCTTCGACTCGGTGGCCTCGGTCAAGGCCCTGGGCCTCGACCAGACCTGCTTCCAGAAGCAGGACCAGGCCCTGATGGACTTCCTCGGCACCCGCAGCATTGGCGTGCTGATGTCGCTGCCGCCGCTGCGCCCGCTCAAGCCGGCCGCACCCGCCGCACCAGTACCGCAGGGCCCGCTCTCGTACATCAGCGACGGCACCTTCGCGAGCCAGGCCGGCGTGGCCGTGCTGCGCGACAACGCCGGCGACGCCACCGTCGTCGAACTGCCCGCCGGCACCGTCATCGCCAGGCTGCCGCGCATGATGACCAGCCCCTGGGCCAACCGCCTCTCGCCCAATGGGCGTGTGCTGGCCGTGCAACAGTCGGGGCAGGGCGTCATCTTCTTCGACACCACCAACGGCCACCGCCTCTGGGCCCATCCGAGCGGGCAGAACGTGCTCGCCTGGCTGCCCGAGGTCAACGCCTTCGTGCTGGCCGAACGCGACGGCGAGACCCTGCTCGCCGACGGCCTCACCGGCGTGCTGGCGCCACATCCCCTGGCGCAGAAGAACAGTTCGTTCGCCACCCACCTGCCAGGCAACCCTGCACGCACGCTGCTCGGCAGCGCGCGCGAACTGGTGCTGATGGAACACCAGCGCGCACCCGCCGGCCTGCAGCCCACCGAACTGAAGCGCCTGCACATCAATGTCGGCTCGGGCATCAGCTCCGGCCAGCCCGTGCCGATGCAGCAGGGCAAGCTCGTCGTGTTCACCGCGCACCCGCAAATCGGCTGGCTCAACCTCGAGTCGGGCGAGAGCGGCTCCTTCAGAACCGCGCCCACCTTCGGCGCCACCTTCGCCAAGCTCGACGAGAACCGGCTGCTGGTCGATTCGCTCGACCTCAGCAACCGCATGCGCCTGAACCCCTGGGTCTTCGACATCACGGCGCAGACCGTCGCACCGGCCGACCCGGCGGGTATGCAGGGCCTGTTGATCCAGACCGGCGAGCGCAAGGGCTTCATGCGACGCGGCGGCCATGGGGCCTGGATCGCCGACGACGTGACGACCACCCGCGAGCCGCTGCCCTTCGACCAGGTGGCGGCCGAGTACGAGTTGCAGGCGCAGCTCGCAAAGCTGCAGGCACAAGTCGCTGCCCAACAGGCGCAGGAGCGCACGGCCACCCCCGCCCTCGCAGCGCCGCGCACCGCGACGCCGACGCTCGCTGGCCTGCCACGCGACGCCGTTGTGCACATGGTCGGTGTCTACGAAGGCGCCGGCAGCAGCCGTGCGAGCCGCTCAGTGCGTGTAAACGTGATGCCATCGCCACGCCCGGTGGTGCTGGCCCTGTCGTCCTACGAGTCGGTGCGCTGGGTGGTCATCAACAACGGCGCCCGGATCGCCGCGGTGCTGGTCAGCGGCTACGAGCCGTCGACGGTGATCGGCGTGGAGAACGTGGCCGTGCACCGCCTGGGCAACAGCTACGCCTACAAGGCCGGCAGCGCCGAACACGTGCGCCTGCGCCAGGAGGTGCAGCAGGCCGTGGGCCCGCTCGACATCCGCAGCTTCCAGGGCCAGTACAGCGGCAACCAGTTCAAGGTCGGCGGGTTGTGAGGCGATGAGGTCCACGCGCCACATCCTCATCGTGGCCGGCGGCCTGCTCGCCGGTGTGTCGGCTGCGCTGGCCAGTGACATCTACCGCTGCGAAGGCGAAGGCCCGAGGACGCTCGTCGACTCGCCCGCTCGTTGCCCGAACGGCCGCGCGACCCGCATCGGCGGCAGCGAGACGGCCGCGCCACCCCCGCCGCCGGTGGTGGTCCCCGCGCCGGAGGACCGTCCGAAACGCCTCCCGAAGCGGGAGAAGCGTCCCGAGCCACCTTCGGCCGAGTCGCTTCGCGAGAGCTACTTTCCCTCGCAGGCGGCACCCGCACCGGCGCAAGTGCCAGCCCCGACCCTGCCGGAGACCGCCGCGGCACCGGTGCCCCGCGTGCCCGTGCCGCCGAGCACGCCCGCCACGGTCTGCGCGCCCCTGCGCCACGACGCGGCCGCGCTGCGCAAGTGCTTGGTGGAAGAGCGGCGCAAGGAAGTCCGCATCATCGCCACCGGTCGCCTGGTGCAGGTGAGCGCCGCCGCCGCGGAACTGGTCCGGTACACCCACACTCGGGACGGCCTGCTGGCCGTCGGGCGCAACGGGCGCCCACCTGCGTGGTGCGAAGAACTGCTGGGCGACTTGCTCCAGCGGCGGCGCCTCGAGGTGATCGACGACGAGAACGCGCCCGCGCCGGCCTGGGTGCGCGGCAGCGGCAACGAGCTGCGTGGCGCCGAGATCCTCGATCCGAACTACGCGGAGCTGGACGCCCCCGGTGGGCTGGTCGCCTGGGGTTATGTCACGCTGCGCTGGAAGCAGCAGCGCACGCTGGTCGTGCGGACGCGCCCCAGCTGCTTCCCCGCCGGCCCGAATTCCTCCAAGGCTGCCTGCGGCGCCCAGCGCTACCTGGCCCTCGACATCCACGATGACGAGATGCCGCAGGCCTGCATCGTCACGTTCTACAGCCGCCCGTACTGGCCGCAATGGAAGGACAAGGACGTGGAGATCAAGGTGCGCTGAGGATCGCTTCCGTCATCCCCGCAAAAGCGGGAATGGCGAAGAAGGTAGCGGCTGGATGCCGCATACCTTCGCGCTCACTGGGCGGCTTCGTTGGCCGCCTTCTTCGCCGCCTCGCGATGGTGCTTGGTCTTCGCGTTGTGCACCTTGGGCTTTGTTGAGATCCGCAAAGTGCGCTAGCTAGGGGGTTGAAGCTGGGTGCCGGTATTGCACCGTAGGCGCCCATTCACGGTCCACAGGAAGCAACTTATGGCGGCACCGGTCATCGTTGGGCTTTGAGCACCGCGACGGAGCTCTACATCAGGGCCAATAGGGTGGGGGCTGGCATCGTCGAGACGCTCTTTCGCCAGCAGCAAATCGCGGCGGATCTCGAGGCCATCAAGCTGCAGCTGGCGGCGATCAGCGCCTTTTTTCGCGCCGCACTGCCGGGACTCATGCGGCGCACGACTGATGCGGCGCTCGCGCAGCGCGTGGAATTCGACATCGTCGAGAAGGTGCGTACGATCCGTCGCGCCATCGCGAGTCTGCAGCGGGCCCGAGACAACGGGTCGCCGCAGGCAAGTATCCAGTTCCTGGTGTCGGAGCTCGCCGGCCACTGCGACCAGGTCTAAATCCTGGCCCGCCCATTGAAAGTCAGGAGTACCTTCGAGACCGGTCGTTAACGATGTGATCACCCGGGTCGGTCAATGACCGTACGTGGCCGGCACCGTGAACACGAAGTCCGAGGTCGACCGACCGCACCCGCTGCACTGCGGTCACGCTCTGGCCTCAGCGCCTTCACCGTAGCGGCAGAGCCAAGTCGGGCCGCTCGCGCTTCGAAGCGGGCACTGCTGCGGCCACCTTCAGCGCAAAGCGCGCCGAAGCGACGCGCGGCCGTGCCACACTGTCAGGCGATGGAGCGCCCAGACACCCACCCGATCGCGGTATCGATCCGCGCGTTGTCCAAACGATACGCAACGGGCCACCAGGCCCTCAAGCAGGTGGATCTCGAGATCCGGCGCGGCGAGATCTTCGCGCTGCTCGGCCCGAACGGCGCCGGCAAGACAACCCTGATCAGCATCGTCTGCGGCATCGTCACGCCGAGCGAGGGCAGCGTCATCGTCGACGGCATGGACATCGCCCGCGACTGGCGTGCGACCCGCTCGTGCATCGGTCTGGTGCCGCAGGAACTGACGACGGATGCCTTCGAGACCGTCTGGAACGCCGTGCGGTTCAGCCGCGGGCTGTTCGGCAAGGCGCCAGATCCGGCGCATCTTGAAACGGTGCTGCGCGACCTGTCGCTGTGGGACAAGCGCGACGCGAAGCTGATGACGCTGTCTGGCGGGATGAAGCGGCGCCTGCTGATCGCCAAGGCGCTGTCGCACGAGCCGTCGATCCTGTTCCTCGACGAGCCGACCGCCGGCGTCGATGTCGAGCTGCGGCGCGAAATGTGGGGCCTGGTGCGCCGGCTGCGCGAGCGCGGCGTGACCATCATCCTGACGACCCACTACATCGAGGAAGCCGAAGAGATGGCCGACCGCGTCGGCGTGATCCACGAGGGCGAGCTGGTTGTCGTCGAGGACAAGCGCACGCTGATGAAGAAACTCGGCAAGCGGGTGCTGCGCGTCGAGCTGGCGCAAGCGCTGTCGGCGCTGCCGCCGACACTGGCCGACTGGCCCCTCGATTTGACGGATGGAGGACGGCGGATCGAGTACCACGTCACCAATGGCGACAGCAACGGCGACGGCGACGGCCGCGGGGTCGGCGCGCTGCTGGCCGGCCTCGCGGCGAGCGGCATCGCCGTCCGCGACGTCGAGTCGCACGCGACCTCGCTGGAGGAGATCTTCGTCGGCCTGGTGAGCCGCCGTGCCGGGCAGGAGGCGACCCGATGAACCCCGCGATCGTGCGCTTCAACCACCACGCGGTGCTCGCGATCTATCGCACCGAGATGGCGCGCTTCTTCCGAACGATCGGCCAGAGCCTGCTTGCGCCGGTGATGACGACCTCGCTGTACTTCATCGTGTTCGGCTCGGCGATAGGCTCGCGCATTCCGCAGATGGGCGGCGTCGACTACGGCGCGTTCATCGTGCCCGGGCTGATGATGCTGACGCTGCTGACGCAGAGCCTGTCGAACGCATCGTTCGGCATTTACTTCCCGCGCTTCACCGGCACGGTGTACGAGCTGTTGTCCGCACCGGTCTCGCCGTTCGAGATCGTGCTGGCCTACGTCGGCGCGGCGGCGTCCAAGTCGGTCGTGATCGGCCTCGTGATCCTCGCAACCGCAAGCCTGTTCGTGCGCCTGCACATCGAGCATCCGGTCTGGATGATCGGCTTCCTGATCCTGACCGCACTGACCTTCAGCTTGTTCGGCTTCATCATCGGCATCTGGGCCAAGGGCTTCGAGCAGCTGCAGCTTATCCCGATGCTCGTGATCACGCCGCTGACCTTCCTCGGCGGCGCGTTCTATTCGATCGACATGCTGCCGCCGTTCTGGCGCGCGGTGACGCTGTTCAACCCCGTCGTCTACCTCGTCGACGGCTTCCGCTGGTCCTTCTTCGGCCAGGCCGATGTCGGCGTGGGCTGGAGCCTCGCGGCCACGCTCGGGCTGCTCGTGCTCTGCATGGCCGTGGTCAGCTGGATCTTCCGCAGTGGCTACCGGCTGAAGCAGTGAACGAGGCACCCTGCGCGGTCTCTGGCGCGAGGTTCACGTGGGGGCGCCCCAGTCGCCGCCGAGGGCGCGAATCAGGCCGAGCGTCGCCTGGTGCTGCGCCGCCCGCACGCGCAGGGCTTCGCGGCGGTTGCGCAGCTCGCTGCGTTGCGCGTCGAGCAGCTCGAGCTGGCTGACCAGGCCGTTGCGGTAGCGCGTCGCCGAGAGCGCCGTTGCGCGCACCGCCGCATCGACCGCTTGCCCCTGCACCCGCTCCTGTTCAGCGAGCAGGCGCAGTTCCGAGAGTTCGTCCTCGACCTCCTGGAATGCGACCAGCACCTGCTCGCGGTAGGTCGCCGCCGCGGCATCGAGCTCGGCGCGGGCGTTCTCGATCCCGGCCTCTCGGCGGCCGCCGTCGAAGATCGGCAGCGACAGCAGCACGCCGATGCCCCAGGCACGAGAAGCGCTCGTGAACAGGTCAGACAGTTCCGGCGATGCCACGCCGCCGTTCGCGGTCAATGCCAGCCTGGGAAACCACGCCGCCTGCGCCACGCCCACGCGCGCCAGCGCCGCGTTCATCGAAGCTTGCGCAGCCGATACATCGGGTCGGCGCGCGAGCACCGTGCTCGGCACGCCTGCCGGCACCACGGGTGCGCGGCCGGTCCATTGAGCGCGCTCGATCGAGAGGGTGCTGGCCGGCGTACCGGTGAGCACCGCGATGGCGTGCTCCACGCGTGCGCGCTGGCGCTCGAGCGCCAGTGCCTCGGCTTGCGTCGCAGCGGCCTCGCCGCGCACGCGCGTGACATCGAGTTCGGCCACGTCGCCAGCGCGGTAGCGGCGTTCGATCAGCTCGAGTGTGTCGCGGTAGGCACGCGCGGTGTCGTCGACGATCGAGCGCTCGCTGTCGAGTGCGCGCAGCGCGAAGTAGCTCTGGGCCACCTGCGCCTGCACGGCCAGCGTCGTGCTGCGCAGCAGCGCCTCACGGGCGTGCACATCGAGCGTGGCGGCGTCGCTGGCCTTCGCGAGCCGTCCGAACAGATCGGCCTCGTACGACAGCGTTGCACCGGCACTCAGTACTGTTGCCGGCGGAAATCCGGTCGCGCGTTGGGCGTTGCGTTGTGCGCCGGCGCCGACACCGATCTGCGGCACACGTTCGGCGTCGGCCAAGCGCAGGAGCGAGCGCGCTTGCGCCAGCCGCGCGGCTGCGACCTGGATGCTGGCGTTCTCACGCGCAGCGCGTTCGACGAGTTCATCGAGCATCGGGTCGGAGAAGGCCTTCCACCAAGTACCGCGCGGTTGGGATTCGGCCGGCACCGCCTCGGTCCAGCGTCCATCGTCGCGAAACGTTGCAGGCAGGCCGGATGTCACCTGGGGCACGGCCGGCGGCGCCGAGGCGCAGGCGGCCAGCACCAGCGCCGCAAGCAGCGGCGTCAGCGCAGCGAAGGCGGATCGGGACAGTGGGTTGGCGCCTGACCGGCGCGCGGAATGGGTCTTGTTCTTCATCGTGAGTCCTCTCATTCGTGGCGGCCCAGCGGCGCTGCCGGCAACGCCTTCGCGGCACCGCCGCGCCCCACAGCGAAGCTTTCCGTGACGTGCTGCACTTCGCCATGGCGCTTCAACGCGCGATTGCCGGCAAGCCGACGCAGCAGCACGTAGAAAACCGGCGTCAGGAACAGCCCGAAGGCGGTCACGCCAATCATTCCTGCGAACACCGCGATGCCCATCGCCTGGCGCATCTCGGCGCCCGCTCCGGTGGCCGTCGCTAGCGGCAGCACACCCATCACGAACGCGACCGATGTCATCAGGATCGGCCGCAGCCTCAGCCTGGCCGCCTCGATCGCCGCCTGCACCGGCGAGCGCCCGGCGAACTCCAGCTCACGCGCGAACTCGACGATCAGGATCGCGTTCTTCGCCGACAACCCGACGAGCACGATGAGTCCGATCTGCGTAAAGATGTTGTTGTCGCCCTTCGTGAGCCACACACCGGTCATCGCCGCGAGCAGACCCATGGGCACGATCAACAAGATGGCGAGCGGCAGCACCAGGCTCTCGTAGAGCGCCGCGAGCACGAGGAACACGAGCAGGATCGCCAGCGGGAACACCCACACCGCCGAGTTGCCCGCGAGGATTTCCTGGTAGGTGAGCTCCGTCCACTCGTAGCCGATGCCCGGCGGCAGCGTCTGGCGCGCGATGCGTTCGATCGCGTCCTGCGCCTGGCCTGACGAGTAGCCTGGCGCCGGGCCGCCATTGATGTCGGCCGACAGGAAGCCGTTGTAGCGCATCGCCCGCTCGGGGCCGAAGCTCGGCTCGATCTTCATCAGGGCCGACAGCGGCACCATCTCGCCGCTGGCCGAACGCACCTTCAACGCGGCAATGTCCTCGCTGCGGGCACGGAAGGGCGCGTCGGCCTGAACGCGCACGGTGTAGGTGCGGCCGAACTTGTTGAAGTCGTTGACGTAGAGACTACCGAGGTAGATCTGCAGCGCATCGAACACGTCGGTGACGGAGACGCCGAGCTGGGCGGCCTTGGTGCGGTCGAGGCGGGCGAAAAGCTGCGGCACGTTGACCTGCCAGCTGGAAAACATGCCGGCCAGCTCGGGCGACTGGTAGGCCTTGGCCATGAACGCCTTGACTGCGGCGTCCATCGCCTCGTAGCCCAGCGATGCGCGGTCTTGCAACTGCAGCTTGAAACCGCCGGTCGTGCCCAGCCCCTGCACGGGCGGCGGGGAGAACATCACGACGAAGGCATCCTCGATCTTCGCGCCGTACTGTTGGTTCAATGCCTGCGCGATGGCGTCGGCGCTCAGGCCGCGGCGCTCCTCGAAAGGCTTGAGCGTCGCGAACACGATGCCTGCGTTCGAGCTGTTCGTGAAACCATTGATCGACAGCCCGGGAAACGCGACCGCATGCGCCACGCCCGGCTGCTTCAGCGTGATGTCGCCCATGCGGCGGATCACGTCGTCGGTGCGGTCGAGTGTGGCGCCGTCGGGCAGCTGCGCAAAGCCGATGAGGTACTGCTTGTCCTGTGCCGGCACAAAACCGCCCGGCACCCCCTTGAACAGCAGCACCGCGACGCCGATGAGCGCCAGGTAGATCGCCATCATCAGCGCCTTGCGCGACAGCACGCGCGTCACGCCGCCGCCGTAGGCCTGCGCGCCGCGGCCGAAAGCCCGGTTGAAGCCGCGGAACAACCAGCCGAAGGTCCGGTCCATGCCGCGTGTCAGTGCGTCTTTCGGCGCGTCGTGCCCCTTGAGCAGCAGCGCCGACAGCGCGGGCGACAGGGTCAGCGAGTTGATCGCGGAGATCACCGTCGACATGGCGATCGTCAACGCAAACTGGCGGTAGAACTGCCCCGTCAGACCGCTGATGAAGGCCAACGGCACGAACACGGCGACGAGCACCAGCGCGATCGCGACGATCGGCCCCGAGACCTCGCGCATGGCGCGGTAGGTGGCGTCGCGCGGGCTCAACCCGGCCTCGATGTTGCGCTCGACGTTTTCGACGACCACGATCGCATCGTCGACCACGATGCCGATCGCGAGCACCAGGCCGAACAGGCTGAGCGCGTTGATCGAGAAGCCGAACAGGTGCATGACCGCAAACGTGCCGATCACCGAGACCGGCACGGCCAGCAGCGGGATGATCGAAGCGCGCCAGGTCTGCAGGAACAGGATCACGACCAGCACCACGAGCGCGATCGCCTCCAGCAGTGTGTGCACCACCGACTCGATGGACGCGCGCACGAACTGCGTGGTGTCGTAGACGATCTCGTAGTCCACGCCCTCGGGCATGTACTGCTTCAGCTCGGCCATCGTGGCACGAACCTCGTTGGCGATCTCGATCGCGTTCGAGCCCGGTGCGGCAAACACGCCGGTAGCCACCGCCGCCTTGTTGTCGAGCAGCGAGCGCAACGCGTAGTCGGCGGCCCCCATCTCCAGCCGCGCCACGTCGCGCAGCCGGGTCACCGCGCCGTCGGCACCGGTCTTCACGATGATGTCGCCGAACTCCTCTTCACTCGCCAGCCGACCCTGCGCATTGATCGACAGCTGCAAGTCCACGCCAGGCAGCCCCGGCGAAGCACCGACAACGCCGGCAGCGGCCTGCACGTTCTGTTCGCGTATCGCTCGCACCACATCGGTGGCCGCCAGGCCGCGCTCGGCCATGCGGTGAGGGTCGAGCCAAGCCCGCATCGCGTACTCGCCGCCGCCCCACAGCTGCACCTGGCCCACGCCCTTCAGGCGCGCGAGGCGGTCCTTGAGGTTGATCGCTGCGTAGTTGCGCAGGTAGGTGATGTCGTAGCGGCCGTTGGGCGAGACGAGGTGCACCACCATGATGAAGTCCGGCGAGGCCTTCACCGTTGTCAAGCCCGTGCGCCGGACTTCCTCGGGCAGCCGCGGCTCGGCCTGCGCGACGCGGTTTTGCACCAGCTGCTGGGCCTTGTCCGGGTCGGTGCCGAGGGCGAAGGTGACGGTCAGCGTCATCATGCCGTCGGTGGTCGCCTGGCTGTTCATGTAGAGCATGCCTTCGACACCGTTGATCGCCTCCTCCAGCGGCGTGGCCACCGTCTCGGCGATCACCTTCGGGTTCGCGCCCGGGTACTGCGCGCGCACGATCACGGTCGGTGGCACGACCTCCGGGTACTCGGAGATCGGCAGGCTGCGCAACGCAATCAGCCCGCCGAGGAAGATCAGCAGCGACAACACGCCAGCGAAGATCGGACGGTCGACGAAGAACTTGGACAGGTTCACGGTCGCGCTCCGATCACGATTGCGTGGCACCGGCGCGCTGCGCCGTCACCTCGGGCTTGGCGTCCATCGCGACCGTCTTCGGCGCCAGCAACGCCCCCGGCCGCACGCGCTGCAGGCCGCCCACCACGATGCGCTCGCCCGGCCTGAGCCCCTCGGTGACTGCTCGCAGACCATTGACCGACAGCCCGAGCTTGACTTCGCGCCAGACGGCCTTGTCGTCCTTGTCCACCACGATCACGAAACGCTTGTTCTGGTCGGTGCCGACCGCGCGCTCGTTGATGAGCAGCGCAGTGGAGGCCTTGGGCTGGCCCATGCGCAGCCGCGCGAACTGACCAGGGATCAGCGTGCCGTCCTTGTTGTCGAAGACGGCGCGCACGCGGATCGTGCCGCTCTTCGCGTCGACCTGGTTGTCGACGAGTTGCAGCCGGCCGAGGAACGGCAGGCCGGGTGATGCCGCCGTGCCCATCTGCACCGGAATGGCGCCGATGCGCTCCCTCGCGCTCGTCCCACCGGGCAGGTCGCGCAGCGCCCGCATGACGACCTGCTCGTCGACGTCGAAGCTCGCGTAAATGGGGCTCACCGATACCAGCGTCGCAAGCACGGGGGCGCCGGGACCGGCCGCAATGAGGTTGCCCACCGTCACCTCCATGCGGCCGATGCGCCCGGCGATGGGCGCGCGCACTTGGGTGTAGCCCAGGTTCAGCTTGGCCGTGCGCAACGCGGCTTCAGAAGCGCGCAGGTTCGCTTCCGACTCGCGCAAGGTGTTGGCACGCTCGTCGAACTCACGCTGGGCGATCGCGCGGTCGTCCCACAGGCGCTGGGCCCGTTCGTGCTCGGTGCGCGCATGCGCGACGCGCGACTGCAGCGCCAGCACCTGAGCCTGTGCGCGATCGACTTCGGCCGCGTAGGGCGCCGGATCGATGGTGAACAGCAAGTCGCCAGGCTTCACGAGCGCGCCTTCGCGAAAATGCACCGCCTGCACGGTACCCGCGGCACGCGAACGCAGTTCCACTCGCTCGACGGCTTCGAGCCGGCCGGAGAACTCGTCCCAGCCGGCGACTTCGCTCGCGACCACCGTCGCGACCGAGACCGGCATCGCCTGGGGCGCCGGCGCGGGTGTGTTCGCTTCGGCCGGGCTGCTGCCCAGACCGAACATTGCGGCCGCCATGGCGGCGAGCGCCGTCAACGTGCTTGCCGTGGCGATCAGGCCAGTGCGAGACCGCCAAAACGCCTTCGTATTCATCGAGTTCATAGAGCACTCCCTGGGAGGTTGGGGGGATGGATAAAGCGTTCCAGCTGCGCCTGCAGCGGCGCAGCCCACGGCATCGGGCCGGGCTCGAGGTAGCTGCTCGGCCAACCGGTAGGCGCCGCGAGCATCTCCACCTGCACGGGCACGCCGGCCTCGTGCAGGCGCCGGGCGAAGGCACGCGTCTCGTCGCGCAGCGGATCGTCGTCGGCGCTGATCAGGAGCGTCCGGGGCAAGCCCGCCAGCCGCAGCGAGGCGCCCGGCGCGGCATACGGATGGATCGCATCTTCGGCGCGCGGCAGGTAGGCGCGCCAGCCATCGGCCCAAAGGCAGCCGACCGGCCCGGTCTTGGCATCGCGGTGCGAAGCCGTGGCGAGGCAGACGTCGAGCATGGGCGACAGCAAGATGGCACCGGCGAGCTCCGGGCCTCCGCGGTCGCGCGCCATCATCGACACCGCGGCCGCAAGGTTGCCGCCGGCCTCTTCACCGGCGACAAAGATCTGTTTGCTCTTCGCACCCAGCCGTCGGCGCTTGCGCTCGGCCCACGCAAGCACCGCGTGGCCCGCTTCAGCGGCCTGGGGGAACGGATGGCCGGGTGCGAGCGGGTAGTCCACAGACGCCACCACGGCGCCAGCCGACGCGAGCAGGCCCGCAACCACCGCACCCTCGGCGAGCGTGCCGCGCACGAAAGCGCCGGCATGGAAGTGCAGCACCAGCGGCTGCGCATGGCAGGCATGGCCGCACGCGCTGTACAGGCGCACGGTCAGTTCGGGGCCGCCAGGCAGACCGATGATCTCGTCCCGCCAGAGGGGCGTGGAACGCGGCGACGACCGGAATGAGGACAGGGGCATGGCGTGGAGTTCGCGGGCACAGACACGGGGCTCGTGCTGCAATGCGCTGAAACAATGCGCTGAAGATTAGGCAGGGCCGCGGGTGGCATAAAGAGCCGAGCCGCTCAAACGCTTTTCCATGCCAAGAAACAATCGCGGCCGATTTCTGAGGTTCAATCGGTTCCGGCCGAGTAGGTGATTGGGGGAACGATGGACAAGTTGTCTGCAATGCAGGCCTACGTGCGCGTGGTCGAGGCGGGCACGTTCACCAAGGCGGCCGACTCCATGGGCCTGCCGAAGCCGACGGTGACCAGGCTGATCCAGATGCTGGAGTCTCACCTGCAGACCAAGCTGCTGAACCGCACCACGCGCCGCGTCACCGTCACGGCGGATGGCGCCGCGTACTACGAACGCGCGCTTCGCCTCCTCAGCGAGCTGGACGATCTCGAGGCGAGCATGTCTCGGGCGAAGACCAACCCGCGAGGGCGGCTGCGCGTCGACGTGTCGGCGGCGGTCGGGGAGTTGCTCCTGATCCCGGCGCTGCCGGACTTCCACGCCCGCTATCCCGAGATTCAGATCGACTTGGGCGTCAGCGACCGGCCCATCGATCTGATCGGCGAGAACGTCGACTGCGTGCTGCGCGGTGGCGAGATCACCGACCAGTCCATGGTGGCGCGGCGCATCGGCGAGTTTCACCTGCTGCTATGCGCGACACCCACCTACTTGCAGCGCCACGGCACCCCGCGCCAGCCGACCGACCTGGAAGGCGATGGGCATCGCGTCGTGAACTACATATCGCATCGCACCGGAAGGCCGTATCCGTTCACTTTCACCCGCAGCGACGAGCGCCACGAGATCACCGGCCGGCACGTCGTCTCCGTGGACGACTCTCGCGCAATGCTCGCCGCCGGGCTGGCGCACCTCGGCCTGTTCCGCACGACCACCTTCCAGGCCGCGCCGCACATTGCGAGCGGAGCGCTCGTGCCGCTGCTGCTCGACTGGTGCGTCGACTCGATCCCGATCCATGTCGTGTATCCGCCCAACCGCCACGTGAGCACCAAGTTGCGGGTGTTCGTCGACTGGGCCGCCGAGTTGTTCGCGCGCAGCGACCTCATCGCGCGCAAGTGCTGCATGCCGCAGTCGATGTGTATCGATGGTGCCGCCCATCCGATAGCGGCCGTGCCCGATGGTGAGGTCGCGCCGATTGCTTCGATTGCGGTTTGAGTGACGCGGTCAGGTGCTGGTCAGGTGCGGCGTGGCCGGTCCACACCGCGTGCATGCCAAAGTCTTTCGGCGCGCGAGTCTTCTCGACACCTGGATGACACCCGTGGCCGGCAGCGTCAGCCACTGACAACCACCCCGCGAATTCGATAGAGTTTCGGCCCATGGTGCATGAGTCCTCCACGCTGCAATCACCCGCCGAACACCTGGCCGATGCCGAACATGCACAAGGCACGCGCGCCCTCGCCGCTCGGCGCACCGGCGCGGCACCCCCGCTGTTCGCGTTGCCCACTGGCACGGGGGAACTCTCCTATGCCTTCGATCTGTCTGCACACCTGAGCGCCGATGTCCCGGTCTACGCCCTCCCGTGGCCCGAGCTGATGCCCGCCACGATGGACGCCCTGGCGGCTCACATGGTCGACCTCATGCGTCCGGTGCGAGCGCATGGCCCGTATCGGCTGCTCGGCCACCGCTCGGGCGGACTGCTCGCGTATGCCGTGGCACAGCGTCTGTGCGAGCTGGACGAGCTCGTGGACTTCGTCGGCCTCCTCGACTGCGACAACCCGGCCATCCCGCCCCTCCCGCAGACCCAGGAAGAGCGCGCGAAGGAAAACTTCATCGGGCAACTCCGGCAGCTGGTGCAGGACAAGAAGTGGTCCTGGGACACCTTCGTCTCGGCCGCCA
>CBINKC010000100.1:0-16586 GCA_966251135.1 uncultured Burkholderiaceae bacterium | reverse complement strand
GGCGCTGACGGGCAGGGCGGCATCACCGCCAGCCCCTGCGGCGTGTGCCAGGCCTGCACCGACATCGACAGCGGCCGCTTCGTCGATTACACCGAACTCGACGCCGCTTCCAACCGCGGCGTGGACGAGATTGCCGCGCTGCTGGAGCAGGCGGTCTACAAGCCCGTGCAGGGGCGCTTCAAGGTCTTCAGGATCGACGAAGTGCACATGCTCTCCAACACCGCGTTCAACGCGATGCTGAAAACGCTGGAAGAGCCACCCGAATACCTCAAGTTCGTGCTCGCCACCACCGATCCGCAGAAGGTGCCGCCCACGGTGCTGTCGCGCTGCCTGCAGTTCAACCTGCGCCCGATGGCACCGCAGACGGTGCAGGACTATCTCGCGCGGGTCCTTGCTGACGAGGGGGTGGCGGCCGAGCCCGGCGCCCTGCGCCTGCTGTCACGGGCGGCGCGTGGCTCCATGCGTGACGCGCTGTCGCTCAGCGACCAAGCCATCGCCTACGGCGCTGGCACGTTAGGCGAGGCCGGCGTGCGCCAGATGCTGGGCGCGGTCGACCGCGGTCATGCGGTCCGCATCGTCGAGGCGCTGGCCGCTGGAGATGGGCCCGCACTCGTCGCCGCCGTCGATGCACTGCGCAGCCTGGGGCTCTCCGCTGCAGGCACTTTGGAGGAACTCGCCGGCTTGTTCCAGCAGATGGCTGTGGCCCAGGCTGTCCCCTCGGCACTCGATCCCGCCGATCCCGACAGCGCCGCTGCGCTGCGGCTCGCCGGTCTGCTGCCCGTCGACGAGACGCAATTGGCCTACAGCATGGCCTTGCACGGCCGGGCGGAGCTCGGCCTTGCCCCTGATGAATACAGCGGCCTGACCATGGTGCTGCTGCGCATGCTGGCCTTCCGCCCGCAGGGCGCCGGGGACGTCAGGCCGGTGTCAAGACCGGCGAGTGCCATGGCTGCACGCTCGGCTGCTCAACCGGTGGCTCGTGTCGCTGCGCCTGTGCGCAACGCCCCGGGCGTGGTCGCGACCGAGCCGCCACCGTGGGACGACGAAGCACCGTTCCCCATGGAAGACACACCGGCACCACCGGCCTGTGCCATGTCGCGGCCCGATCCTTCGGCGCCGCGCGTACCGGCCGCGGAGATCGTCCGCACGCCGGCAGGCGACCGCTGGGCCGAGGTGGTGCAGCAACTCGTGCAGGAAGGGGCGATCGTGGCCTTGCCGCGAGAGCTGGCGATGCAGGCTCAATGCCTCTCGTTCGCCGACGAGGGCGGCGCCTTCGTCTGCCGCCTGCGCGTGGAGCGCGAAATGCTGCGCGCCCCTGCTCACAAGGAAAAGCTCCAGGCTGCGCTGATGCAGTCGCTGGGCCGGCCGGTGCGCCTGGACATCGAAGCCGGTACGGCCGAGGACACGCCCTCACTGCGCCTCGCCGCCGAACGCGAGCGCCGTCAGCGGGAGGCCGAACAGATCATCCACAACGATCCCCTCGTGCAGGCGCTGATGGCGCAGTACAAGACTGCACGCATCGTGCCGGGGTCGATCAAACCGCATTGAACGTCCGGAGAAACCGACCATGATGAAGAACCAACTCGCTGGCCTCATGAAGCAGGCGCAGGCAATGCAGGACAACCTCAAGAAGGCCCAGGACGAGCTGGCCACCACCGAGGTCGAAGGTCAGTCTGGCGCCGGCCTGGTGAGGATCACCATGACCTGCAAGCACGACGTGAAGCGCGTGGCCATCGACCCTAGCCTGTTGGCGGAGGATAAGGACATGCTCGAAGACCTGGTGGCCGCTGCCTTCAACGATGGCGTGCGCCGCTCCGAGCAGCTCTCGCAGGAGAAGATGGCCAAGATCACCGCCGGGATGCCGTTGCCGCCCGGCATGAAATTTCCGTTCTGAGATCGCCTATGGCCGAACCTGCGCTGGGCGCGCTGATCGAGGCGCTGCGCCGCCTGCCCGGCGTGGGCATCAAGTCGGCGCAGCGCATGGCCTATCACCTGTTGCAGCATGACCGCGATGGTGCGCTGCGCTTGGCTGCGGCCCTGCATGCGGCCGTGGCCAGCTTGCGGCACTGCGAGCGCTGTCACACGTTCACGGAGACGCCGATATGCAGCACCTGCACTGATCCCGCTCGTGACACGCGCCTGCTGTGCGTAGTCGAAACGCCGGCGGATCAGGCAGCGCTCGAGCGCACAGGCAGCTACCGTGGCCTGTACTTCGTGCTCATGGGCCGGTTAAGTCCCCTGGATGGCATCGGTCCCCGCGATATCGGTCTGCGTCAGCTGCTTGCCTGCGCCACGGACGGGGTGGTGCAGGAAGTCATCATCGCCACGAATTTCACCGCCGAGGGTGAAGCCACCGCGCACGTCATCGCCGAGGCCCTCAAGGGGCGTGGCCTGCGCACCACGCGTCTGGCTCGTGGGGTGCCCATCGGCAGCGAGCTGGAGTACGTGGACCTCGGCACGATCGCGCACGCGCTTGTGGACCGGCGCTGAACCATTGCTCAGCGCCGGCCTGGCAGTGCGGCGCACCATTGCACACGCGCGCTAGCGCGTCCGTGATGCGCGCTTCGTTCGCTTACTGGCTTTGGCGGCCGGCCGTGCAGCCTTTACCTTGGCCAGTTTGCGTGGCATGGTCGCCACGCGATGACCTTTGGCAGTGACGGCGCGCGTCACGCCCTTTTTGCCCTTCGCTGCGAGGTACACGACGACCTTTTGGCCCGGCAGGAAGCGTGCCGTAGGCCCCACGCCATTCCACAAAGCCACCTGCGATACGGGTAGGCGATAGCGTCTCGCTACGCTGGCCACCGTGTCCCTGCGCCCAGCACGCAGCGAGACCTTGCGCCGTGCCGGAAGGTCGGGTGCGAACATCACCTTGGCGTTGTCGGCCACGTGTTCCGACACATCGTCGTGGTGCTTGTCGTTGCGCGGCACCACCAGTGTGGAGCCTGCGCGCACCAGCATGCGCGGCGGAATTTCATTGACTTCCCGCAATGTGGTTTCTGATAGTCCCAGTTGCTTTGCGGCATCGGCTGGCCGCAGCGTCCTGGGGGCCACCCACGCCGTCCAACTCGCCAACGGGCCGCGGTGGTCGGAGACGGCTCTCACAAACTGGTTGGCGTTGTCGTAGGGCAGCAGCACGTACGGCGTGCCGGCGGCCAGGATCACCGGCTTGTTCATCTGAGGATTGAGGTCCTGGAACTCCTCCAGCCTCATGCCGGCCATGCGGGCGGCCACGTCAACGTCGATGTCGCGCGTGATCGGCACGCTCAGGAAGTAGGGGTGGTTTGCCACGGGCGGCAGCGAAAGGCCGTAGTCATGGGGCTGGTCGACAATGTTCTTCACCGCCTGGAGCTTAGGTACGTAGTACCGAGTCTCGCGCGGCATCCGCAGGCTGAGGTAGTCGGTGGGCAGCCCCTTGCGCTGATTGCGAGCGATAGCGCGCTGCACGTTGCCTTCGCCCCAGTTGTAGGCCGCCAGAGCCAGTTGCCAGTCGCCGAACATCCCGTATAGCCGCGACAGGTAATCCAACGCGGCACGTGTGGAGGCGAGCACATCACGCCGGTCGTCACGAAATACATTCTGCTGCAGCTCGAAGTGCCGGCCGGTGGCTGGCATGAACTGCCAGATGCCCGAAGCCTTGGCCGAAGACAAGGCCTGCGGGTTGAAAGCGCTCTCGATGAAAGGCAGCAACGCCAACTCGGTGGGCATGCCACGCCGTTCCACCTCTTCGAGGATGTGGAACAGGTAGCGGCTTCCGCGCTCTGTCATCCGTTGTACATAGTCGGGCCGGGCCGCGTACCACTGCTCGGCTTGCCGCACGAGATCGGTGTCGAGGCTCGGGATCGCAAAACCGCGGCGCACGCGGGCCCACAGGTCGGCGTGGGCCTCCTGGTCCTCCAGGTTGACCGGGCGCTCAGGGGTCAGCGGGTCGACTGGCGCGGGCGACGCCTGGGCGCTGCTCGAGGTGGGAGCAGGCCAGACCTCGGCAGTGTCGGCTGTCGCCGCTTCGGCCAACGGCGTCGCAGGCGCGGGCGCAGTGGCCATGGCTGCTGCAGGGGGCTCGGCATCGAGGACCGGTGCTTCTGGTGGCGGCACGCTCGCGCAGCCGGCCAGTGCCAGGGTCGCGCACGGTGCCCACCGCAATCTCCGTGCAAGGGCAAACAGGGTCATTGGGTTCGTTATTGCATCGTCAAAACCCAGGCATGCCGATGCATGGGCTCTTCCGAAGGGATCGCAGGGCTGCTCGACCTGCGACATGATGACTGCGAAGAGGGGTCACTAGAATGCCCGCCAGCGTCAGCTTGAGTGACATGAAGGTGCTCACCTCAGGCACCGGGTTTACCGGCTCGGACATGCGCGGCACGTATCGTGTCCGGCGCAATGGCCAGGCGCGCAGCGCGATCAGTCCATGACAAAAAGCCCGGCGATTATAGGTTTGGGACAGTGGCTCGGCACCCCCGCTGGCCGCTACTTGCTGGCCTGGGAGCAGGAGCATGCTGACCGTGCCGTGGCCGATGTGTTCGGATTTCACGCCGTGCAGATTGGCCTGCCCCAGCTCGACGCCTTGCGCGCCAATCGCATGCCGCATCGCTGGGTGTGCAGCGATGGCAGTTCCCTTGCCGATGAGTCCGGCAATTGGGGCGAGGGAGGCGACGTTCGCCCCGCGGTTGTGGCGCTGCACTGCGATTTCGATGCGCTGCCGTTCGATGCGCAAAGCCTGGATCTCGTCGTGTTGCCGCATACCCTGGAGCTGGCGCGAGATGCGCACCTCGCGTTACGCGAGGTCGAGCGGGTCTTGCGACCGGAAGGCCGGGTGGTGATCCTCGGCTTCAACCCCGCCAGCCTCTGGGGCTTACGCCAGAGGCTGGGCCGGGTACGGCGGGGGTTCGGGGTCAGTGCGAAGCGACCGTTGTTCCTGCCGAGCGGTGGCGATTTCATCGGCTATCGGCGCCTGCGCGACTGGCTCAGGCTGCTCAGCTTCGAGGTGGAGGCGGGTCGTTTCGGTTGCTTTCGCCCCCCTGTCGCCTCCGATCGCTGGTTGGTGCGCTTTGAATGGGCTGAGCAGTTTGGTGGCCGGTGGCTGCCAGTGTTCGGTGCCGTATACGCACTGACGGCCGTGAAACGCGTGCGCGGCATGCGCCTGGTCGGGCTTGCGCGCAGCGAGATCTTGAAGCCCAAGCCCGCGCCCGCCACCGTCGCCCAGAATCACCATTTCCAACATACCGACGAGCATGAAGGCCCATGACCACGAGCACGACCACCCAAAGCGCGGCTGCAATGTCTGAGCCGCCAGTCATCCGCAGGCCTCGCGTCACCATCTACACCGACGGCGCGTGCAAGGGGAACCCGGGTCGCGGCGGCTGGGGTGCCTGGTTGTCATCCGACGGGCACGAGAAGGAGCTGTACGGCGGTGAGCGGCTCACCACCAACAATCGAATGGAGCTCACTGCGGTGATCGAGGCGCTGGCTTCCCTGAAGCGCAGCTGCGAGGTAACGATCTATACCGACAGCGAATACGTCCGCAAGGGCATCACCGAGTGGATCCATGGCT
The DNA here is from genome assembly GCA_966251135.1 of uncultured Burkholderiaceae bacterium. Taxonomy (GTDB): domain Bacteria; phylum Pseudomonadota; class Gammaproteobacteria; order Burkholderiales; family Burkholderiaceae_C; genus Albitalea. Next base: position 11,038 of record CBINKC010000100.1, on the reverse strand, counting down.
GGAAGCAACGCGGCTGGAAGACAGCTGACAAGAAGCCCGTCAAGAACGCTGAGCTATGGGAGCGGCTGGACGCGTTGCGCAACCTGCATGAGGTGCATTGGCGCTGGGTGCGCGGTCATACGGGTGATCCTGGCAACGAGCGAGCGGATGCACTGGCGAACCTCGGCTGCGAGAAGGCGGCCTGAGCCTCGGCCTCTCCGGAGACGAGCGGCCTGGTCGCTATAATCGTCGGCTTTCCCTTGCCACACCCGGAACCGACGCTTCGGGGTGGCTTCACCGCCCCGCACGCCGTGCCGGGTCGAATCCACGAGGAGTTTCAATGCGTCACTACGAGATCGTGCTGCTGATCCATCCGGATCAAAGCGAACAGGTGCCAGCCATGCTGGAGCGCTACAAGGGCATCGTGACCGCCGGTGGCGGCAAGGTCCACCGTGTGGAAGACTGGGGTCGTCGTCAGATGGCCTACCAGATCCAGAAGCTCGCCAAGGCGCACTACCTGTGCATCAACATCGAGTGCGGCAAGGAAGTGCTGGAAGAGCTGGAAACCGGCTTCCGCTTCAACGACGCAGTGCTGCGTCACCTGACGGTCGTCAAGTCAAAGGCCGAGAGCACGCCCTCGGTCATGATGAAGATGGTCGAGAAGGAAGAGGCCCGCAAGGCACCGCAACAGCAGGAGGCTGCGGCCTGAGGACGATGGCCCTGTCGCTGCCGGCCGGCACGCGATGAACCGATTGGTTCTTACCGCGCAGCTGGTTGAGCGTGGCGCCATGCGATACACCCCCGCCGGACTGCCGGCTCTAGACCTCGGCCTCAAGCACGAGTCCGAAGTCATGCAGGGCGGCCAGACGCGCAAGGTCTCGATGGAGATCAAGGCGCGGGCCATCGGGGAGGTCACGCAGCGCGTCGCGGCCCTGGAGATCGGAAGCACACACGGCTTCGCTGGCTTCCTCGGTTCCCAGCGCAATGGACGCGGCATCGTTTTTCATGTGACCGAGCTGGACTGATTCCACGCACACACTGATCCGTACAGATTCAAAAGAGGTTTGATATGGCCCCCCCACGTGGTAAAGGCAAGTTTTCCAAGGACCGCAAGCCCCGGCGCAGCCAGCAGTCCCTGCTGTTCCGCCGCAAGCGCTTCTGTCGATTCACCGTCACCGGTGTCACGGAGATCGACTACAAGGACGTCGACACCTTGCGTGACTTCATCAGCGAGAACGGCAAAATCACGCCGGCCCGCCTGACGGGTACCCGCGCGTTCTTCCAGCGTCAGCTTACGACCGCGATCAAGCGCGCTCGTTTCCTGGCTCTGCTGCCCTACACCGACCAGCATCGCGCCTGAGGAGACCCGCCATGCAAGTGATCCTGCTGGAGAAGGTGGCCAACCTCGGCAACCTTGGTGATGTTGTCAAGGTCAAGGACGGCTACGCCCGCAACTTCCTGATCCCCACGCGCGCCGCGCGCCGCGCGACCGAAGCGGCCATCAAGGAATTCGACGCCAAGCGCGCCGAACTCGAGAAGGCCGCTGCCGAGAAACTGGCTACCGCCCAGGCGCTGGCCGAGAAGATGAACGGCCGTACGGTGCACATCACCCAGAAGGCCGGCGTCGATGGCCGGCTGTTCGGGTCGGTGACCAATTTCGACGTGTCCGAGGCGCTCAACCGCATCGACTTCAAGGTGCAGAAGGCCCAGGTGCGCATGCCCAACGGTCCCATCAAGACGGTGGGTGAACATACCGTCACGGTCGTGCCACACACCGATGTCGTTGCCGAGGTGAAGGTGGTGGTGCTTGGCGAGACCGACTAAGGATCGCTGCGGCGATTCCTAGAAGGGGCCGGCACTGCGCTGGCCCCTTCTTCTTGTGCGGTCAGTATCGTCGCGATCTTCGGGTGCGAGTTCAGAGTGGAGGCAGGCGAGGCGCAACTGCGTGAGAGCGATCGAACGTTGGAAGGAAGCGTTGAGCGTGATCCCGTAAAGCCTATGTGAAATCGCATCGGAGACGGCGCCGGCCAGAGAGAACATGGCCGGGTGATGTGGGAGGGACAGCCACGGTATCGTGCCTCCCTGGCGAAAGGGACCAGTTATCCCCATAAGTCCCCCGGCAACCCACCGCGTATCCACAGTCTTGCGCACAGGGGATCTTCCCCCTACGAGACATCATCTCTAGCATCGTTCGATGTCCACCATCTTCCAGTCTCCCGACCGCGCCGCCGGCGACTCCGACCTGGAGGTGGCGAAGCTGCGTGTGCCGCCTCATTCCATTGAGGCAGAGCAAAGCGTCCTGGGTGGCCTGCTGCTCGACAACAGTGCGTGGGATCGTGCAGGCGACCTGCTCACCGACAGCGATTTCTACCGCTTTGAACACCGCATGATCTATGCGGCCATCGGTGCTCTGGTAAGTGCCACCAAGCCGGCTGATGTGATCACAGTGTTCGAGCATCTCCAGAACCTGGGCAAGGCCCAGGAGTGTGGAGGGCTTGCTTACCTGAACTCGCTCGCGCAGAGCGTGCCGAGCGCCGCGAATTTGCGGCGCTATGCGGAGATCGTTCGCGAACGGGCCGTGCTGCGCAAGCTCGTGGCGGCCAGTGACCACATCGCCACAAGCGCCTTCAGCACCCAGGGACGGCCGGTCACGCAGATCCTCGATGAAGCCGAGGGCATGATCTTCAAGATCGGCGAGGAGGGCTCGAAGTCCAAGCAGGGCTTCCAGAGCATGGATGCGCTGGTGGTTCAGCTCATCGATCGGGTGAATGAACTCCATGAGAGCGGCGCCGAAGATGTCACCGGTGTGCGCACCGGTTTTGTCGACCTCGACCGCATGACCGCCGGCTTGCAGCCGGGCGACCTCATCGTGCTTGCCGCGCGTCCGTCGATGGGCAAGACGGCTTTTGCGCTCAATATCGGCGAGCATGTCGCGGTGAATGAAGGCTTGCCTGTGGTCGTGTTCTCCATGGAAATGGGGGCCGCACAGCTGGCCCTGCGGATGGTTGGTTCGTTAGGTCGCATCGACCAGTCGAACTTGCGCACGGGGCGTTTGCGCGACGACGAGTGGGGCCGCCTTTCCGAGGCCGTCGAACGGCTGAGCAAGGTGAGCATGTTCATCGACGAAAGCCCAGGTCTCACGCCCACCGAAGTTCGCGCGCGCGCGCGACGGCAAGCAAGGCAGTGTGGCCAACTGGGCCTCATCATCGTTGACTACCTGCAGCTCATGAGCGGAAGCGGCGGCGGTGGCGACGAAAACCGGGCCACCGAGATCGGCGAAATCTCGCGGGGGTTGAAGGCGCTCGCGAAGGAGCTGAAGTGCCCGGTGATTGCGCTTTCGCAGCTCAACCGTAGCGTGGAGACGCGTACGGACAAGCGGCCGATGATGAGCGACCTGCGCGAGTCGGGCGCCATCGAGCAAGATGCCGACGTCATCATGTTCATCTACCGGGACGAGTACTACAACAAGCCGGATGGCCCGACGCCGACCAAGGAGCCCGGTGTGGCGGAGATCATCATCGGCAAGCAGCGTAACGGGCCAGTGGGGACGGTCAAACTCGCGTTCCTCAAGCCCCTTACCAAGTTCGAAAACCTGGCTCCCGGGAGTGTCGGCAGCGACGACTACTGAGCATCCCAGGCCCATGCCCGCGCCCGGCGTTCGCGAAGAAACGATGGTGCTGCTGCGCTACAAGGCGAACGGCAGCGCCGTCATGACCGACACGTCATTGGTGCGAGCCCGTGACGTTCGCAGCGCCACGGTTGCAAGCCCGCTTCTGAGCATGGTCCGCAGGTCGTCGGCGACAGTGGTGAGCGGCGCGAGCCGCATCCCGTTTGAGAGATCGAGTCGATTTCGACGCCTTGCATGGCGCTGCCGTTCATCAACGATGGTGGAGCAGTGCATGGCAATGCGCAAGCGAGAAGACGAGGTGTTTCCCAACGCCGCAGGCATCGACATCGGGGCATCGGGCCACTGGGTGGCGGTGCCGCGGCACTTGGCCGAGGCCGCTGGCGACGAGCCGGTGCGCGAGGTCGGCGCGATGACCGATGACCTGAACGCGCTGGCGAAGTGGCTGGTGGACTTGGGCGTGGACACGGTGGCGGTGGAGTCCACGGGCGTGTACTGGATTCCGGTGTTCGAGGTGCTGGAGCAGCACGGCCTGAAGGTCTGGCTGGTCGATGCCCGGCAGATGAAGTACGTGCCCGGGCGCAAGAGCGACGTGCAGGACTGCCAGTGGCTGCAGAAGCTGATGAGCCTGGGGCTGCTGCGCGCGGTGGCGCGCCAGCGCGAGACGCTGCTGGTCGAGCAGGCCAGTTGGGTGCAGCGCATGTAGAAGGCGCTGGTGCAGATGAACATCCAACTTACCGAGGTGTTGAGTGACATGATGGGCCAGACCGGGCAGGCCGTCATCCGCGACATCGTGGCCGGCGTGCGTGACGCCAAGCAACTGGCGCGCCACCGCCAGCGCCGCGTCAAGGGCCAACGAGGCCGAGATCGCCCGGGCGCTGCAGGGCAATTGGCGCGAAGAGCACCTGTTCGTGCTCAAGCAGGCGCTGGCGCTGTACGACGACATCCGCCGACACCTGGCGGAGTGCGACGCTCGGCTGGACGCGCTGCTGGATGCGCGCAGCACGGCCAAGGTGGACATCGGCAAGTTGCCGCGCGCGGGCAGCAAGGCTCGCACCGAGCACGACATCCGCCAGCGGCTGGCCAACTGGGCGGGCGTGGACCTCACGCGCATCAACGGGCTGGGGGTGACCGTGGTGATGAAGCTGCTCAGCGAGATCGGCCCGGACGTGAGCCGCTTCGCCAGCGTCAAGCACTTCTGCTCCTGGCTCGGACTGTGTCCGGGCACCAAGATCAGCGGTGGCAAGGTGCTGTCCTCGGGCACCAAGCGCTCAGCCAACCGGGCGCGCCAAGCGCTGAAGCTGGCCGCGCAGAGCCTGTGTCGCAGCGAGTCGGCGCTGGGGGCGTTCTACCGCCGGCTGTCGGCGCGCATGGACAAGCCCAAGGCCAACACTGCCACGGCGCACAAGCTGGCACGCATGGTGTACTTCATGCTCACCCGCGGCGAGGCCTTCGTCGACCAGGGCCAGCAACGCCACGAGGAGCAGCAGCGCCAGCGCAGCATCACCGCCCTCAAGCGCCGCGCCGCCGCCCTGGGATTCCAGATCAACTCCGTGGAGACGGCCGTATGAACTCAGTCGTCTTCAGTTCTGTTTCTTGAGAGTCGTCGAGGTTCGCTCGGATCACCTGGCTTCTTCGCGAACACCGAACATGGTCATGGGCCTGGAATGCTCCCAAGGGCGACCAGCCCGTCCCCGGCGGGGGACAAGGAAACTTGGGCGGCCCGCGTTCCGCCAGCGCTCGGCCAACTGAGCCGCGTTGCCCGTCGTAGCGCCAGTGACCCTGGGCGTTAGCACGAAGCACACCGTTAAGTCGTTTCCTTGGGTGCACTCCAGTCCGCCGCATCTGCCTGCCCCTGTGGGGGAGAGGACCTCGGGACCGCCCGGCGTTCCGGGGCCCGGCGATGCCCTGAGCGTAAGCGTCAGGGATTCCATGAGATCGGGAGCATAGAAGAACTGTATATATTTGCAGTATGCGTCATGCGAGAAGCGTTCCGCTTGTCCCTGACCCTCTCGCGCCGAAGGCGGTGAAGGGCCGGGGCACCACCTGGGCCATTGAGCATCGGTACTCGGTAAAGCAGGTCGAGGCCTTCGACGACGGTTGGGGCACGCTGGCTCAGATGGTGGACGAGGAGCGGCTTACCCCGGCGACTCAAATCATCGAGGAGCGTGTCAAGTCCATCCTTTCGAGCAACGACTCCCCCGACATTGGGTTCGACCTCTCCATCAACCCGTATCGGGGCTGCGAGCACGGTTGCGTTTACTGCTACGCGCGGCCCACCCACAGCTACCTCAACCTCTCGCCGGGCATCGATTTCGAAAGGCGGATCGTTGCCAAGGTCAACGCCGCCGAGAGACTTCGTGAATCTTTCGCCCGCCGTTCGTACCAGCCCGCGATGCTGAGCCTCGGCTCAGCGACCGACGCCTACCAGCCAGCGGAGCGCAAGCTGGGTATCACGCGTTCGGTGATCGAGGTGCTGGCCGAGTGCCAGCACCCTTTCTCACTCATCACCAAGTCATCCGGCGTCGAGCGTGACCTCGATCTCATTGCGGCCATGGCGGCGCAGCGCCTGGTCGCCGTGTATGTGTCCATCACGTCCTTGGATGCTGGACTGGCTCGCATCCTGGAGCCCCGCGCCGCCGCGCCGTATCGCCGTTTGCGCACGCTGGAGGTGCTCGCAAAGGCCGGGGTTCCAGTCGGCGTAAGCGTGTCGCCGGTCATCCCCTTCATCAACGAGCCGGAGCTGGAGCGCATTCTGGAGGCGGCCGCACAGGCGGGTGCTACGTCGGCGTTTTCTGTCGTTCTGCGCTTGCCCTGGGAAGTGAACCCGATCTTCCAGCAGTGGTTGCAGACGCATTTTCCGCAGCGGGCGGCTAGGGTGATGGCACGCGTTCGAGACATGCGCGGCGGAAAGGACTATGACGCGAGCTTCGGTTCGCGCATGAAGGGCGAGGGCGTATGGGCCCAGTTGCTGCAGCAGCGCTTTTCCCAGGCAGCTGCGCGTTTCGGTCTGAACCAGGAGCGGGTCGAACTGGATCTGACGCGCTTTCGTCCGCCGCGCTCGTCGCCGAAAGGCGCGCAGCAAGAGCTCTTCTAAGCGATACATGCCGCGTCTCAGGCGGTCGAAATCGTCGGGCTGGCTGCCGGTTGGGTGGCGGCTGCTGCCAACCGCAGGCCTCCGGCGGCACGGGCGCCTTCGCGGGAACCGACCAGAGGCACACCCTTGCAGCAGTAATGGCGAGCGAGATCTTGGACTTGGGTGGTCAGGGAAACTTCGTCGTCAATTCGCTCTCGGTGGCGCTGAATCATCAAACCCGCCAGCTCGATGAGCTTGGCATTTCGCGTTCGGGCCCCCTGCGCCAGGAGTAGGCGCACTGCCTCCGCCGGGGCTCCCCGCAGCGTTAGTTCCATGGCCTTCTCTGCGGTTTGCGAGATTGATCCATAAGCTCTCCTCACGATGCTGGCTGCCGGTTCGGCATCTTGAACCGAGCCGATCAGCACTTCGCTGGCCGCGCGAGAGATGCAGAAGCGCTCGGCCACGCGCCCAACCTGTGCCGGCATCTCGTCGAGCTGGATCTCCTGCGCATGCAGTCTTGACCACAGCGCGATCACGTGGCACGCCGCTTCCATGTCCATGGCACTGCCGTCCACGTCGTCAGTGAGTTCCCGCAGCCGACGCAAGCCATCGGCCACCTTCTTGTCGTGCATGAGACGCACGGTTTGCACCACGCCATCGAAGCGCTGCAAACGGGTGCAGCCGGGCTGGCGTGCCATGCGGCGCCCGAGGTGGTCATGAGTCCGTTGCAGGCCTCGGCCGTCACGGGCGTCGAACTGCAGCAGCGCGAGCAGCACCAGCGCGTTGTCATCGAACATCTTCGATGCGATGCCGATCACACAGGCGCGGTCCAGAGCGTGCATGGCCGGCTCCTTCTGTCCCGCGTAGAAGGCCAGCGTGCCGCTGTGGAGGAGGCGCGTGACGCTGCCGGGGGTCAGGTTGGCCGCCTTGCGGTAGATCTCGTAGGCCTGCGCCATCTCACCTTGCTCGACCAGCACACGGCCCAGTACGTCATAGGAGTCGCCATAGGACGGTGTCTCTCCAATGAGAGCGTCGAGCGTGCGTCGTGCCGGCGCCGCCTGGCCTCCGGCCAGTTGCGAGCGGGCGATCCCGAGCTTGGCCCAGGGCAGGGCGCGTGCCTCGACCACCGCGGTGTACAGCAGCTGCGCTTCGGCATGCCGGTCCAGACGTAGCAGCAGCTCCGCCCCGATGCGCGCGGCGTAGAGCCAGTAGGTTGCGCGCCTTTCGAAGCGTGCCTGGCAGAGCTGGGCAGCCGCTTCGAAATCATTGCGCTCGATCGCGTCGAACACTTCCCTCAGCGCGCGCTTGCGCTTTCTCGATTCCCGGATTCGCTCGGCGAGGCTCGTGGCCGTGTGGGGCTTGAGCAGGTAGCCGTCGAGGCCCGACTCCGCAGCCTCCGTCACCATGGCATACGAGGCTTCCCCGGTCACCATCAGAAAGACGGTGGCGAAGGGCAGCAGTTGCTCGCGCCGCAGGTCGTCGAGCAGGTCCTGTCCGGACATGTCGCTGCCTTCGAAGTGGTAGTCGCACAGCACCACGTCGAACTGCTGGTTCTCCAGGATCTGTCGCGCATCGCGTACCCGGCCGGTCTGCATTACCGCGCCGACGCCGAAGTCGCGCAAGTGTGATGCCAGCACGCTGCGCGAGGTGGCGTTGCTGTCAATCACCAGCGCGCGGCACTCGTGGATGTCATGGTCAAGGCGGGACATGGCGGCGGATGCACTGTCCCGTCTTATCGGCACGCCGTGCCCGCGCTTGATGCTGCGAAGGCCTGTGTGCGACCCGGGCTTACCCGGGCGGAACGAACTTACTTGAAGAGGTCCTTGACCCGGTCGGACCACGACTTGGCGCCAGGCGAGTGCCGGTCTCCCGCCTTGCGGAAGGATTCGTCCAGTTCGTGCAGCAACTTGCGCTGGTGTTCGGTGAGCTTGACCGGGGTCTCGACAGCGACGTGGCAGTACAGGTCGCCGGGATAGCTCGAGCGCACGCCCTTGATGCCTTTGCCGCGCAGACGGAAGGTCTTGCCGTGCTGCGTGCCTTCAGGCAGTTCGATCTCGGCGTTGCCATCCAGCGTGGGCACCTCCACTGCGCCGCCCAGAGCAGCCGTGGTGAGTGACACCGGCACGGTGCAGTGCAGGTCGTCGCCGTCGCGCTCGAAGATCTCGTGCTGCTTGAGCCGGATTTCGATGTACAGATCCCCGGGCGGCCCGCCATTCGTACCCGGTTCGCCGTTGCCGGCGGAGCGGATGCGCATGCCCTCGTTGATGCCGGCGGGAATCTTTACCTCCAACGTCTTGGTGCGCTTGATCTTGCCCTGTCCGTGGCAGGTGGTGCAGGGGTCGGGGATCACCTTGCCCGTGCCATGGCAGTGCGGGCAGGCCTGCTGGATGCTGAAGAAGCCTTGCCGCATGTGCACGGTGCCTGCGCCATTGCAGGTGGAGCACACCTTCGGGCTGGTGCCGGGGCGTGCCCCCGTGCCGTGGCACGTCTCGCAGGTCTCCCAACTCGGAATGCGAATCTGCGCGTCCTTGCCTCGCGCGGCTTCTTCCAGCGTGATTTCCATCGCGTAGCTCAGGTCCGCTCCGCGATAGACCTGCTGGCCACCCGCTCCTCGGCGGGCGCCGCCACTGAAGATGTCGCCAAAGATGTCACCAAAGGCCTCGGCGAAGCCTCCGAAGCCTTCCGCGCCGCCGCCGGGCCTGAAGCCGCCCATGTTGGGATCCACTCCCGCATGACCGAACTGGTCGTAGGCGGATCGTTTCTGGGCGTCGGAGAGCATCTCGTAGGCCTCCTTCGCTTCCTTGAAGCGCTCCTCGGCCTTTTTTGCCTCGTCGCCCTGGTTGCGATCGGGGTGGTACTTCATGGCCAGCTTGCGGTAGGCCTTCTTGATGTCGTCCTCGCTGGCGTTCTTCGCCACCCCGAGAACTTCGTAGTAATCGCGCTTTGCCATGGTGTTTCCGTTGCCGTCTCAGACCCGTTCAAAAGAGAACGCCGCGCCGATACGCGGACGGCGGTCCGTCGTTTCGAACGCGGCGAAGAAAGCCGGGCGTCGCCGCCCGGCTCCTGTTATTTGCGGTCCTTGACTTCCTTGAACTCCGCGTCGACCACGTTGTCGTCCGCCGACGCGGAGGCCTTGGCCGCCGATTCCGCACTTGGTTGACCATCGCTGCTTGCCGAGGAGGCGCCTGCGGCGGCCTGCGCCGCCTGGGCCTCGGCATACACCTTCTCGCCCAGCTTCTGGCTTGCGGCCACCAACGCTTCGGTCTTGGCTTCGATGGTGGCTTTGTCGTCGCCCTTGAGCGCTTCCTCGGCATCTTTCAGCGCGGTTTCGATCTTCTCCTTCTCGCCAGAATCGAGCTTGCTGCCGTGCTCGGCAAGGCTCTTTTTCACGCTGTGCACCATGGCTTCGGCGGCATTGCGCGCCTGCACCAGCTCAAGCTTCTTCTTGTCCTCCACGGCGTTCAGCTCGGCATCCTTCACCATCTTCTGGATCTCTTGTTCGGAGAGGCCGGAGTTCGCCTTGATGGTGATCTTGTTCTCCTTGCCGGTACCCTTGTCCTTGGCGTTCACGTGCAGGATGCCGTTGGCGTCGATGTCGAAGGTGACCTCGATCTGTGGCACGCCGCGCGGTGCGGGCGGAATGCCTTCCAGGTTGAACTCGCCCAGGCTCTTGTTGCCCGATGCCATCTCTCGCTCGCCTTGGTAGACCTTGATGGTCACGGCTGGCTGGTTGTCATCGGCGGTGGAGAACACCTGGCTGAACTTGGTCGGGATGGTGGTGTTCTTCTGGATCATCTTGGTCATCACGCCGCCCAGCGTCTCAATGCCCAGCGACAGCGGCGTGACATCCAGCAGCAGCACGTCCTTGCGGTCGCCCGACAGCACCTGGCCCTGGATGGCGGCGCCGACGGCCACGGCTTCATCGGGGTTCACGTCCTTGCGCGGCTCGCGGCCAAAGAACTCCTTGACCTTCTCCTGCACCTTCGGCATCCGGGTCATGCCACCCACCAGGATCACGTCGTCGATCTGGCTCGCGCTCACGCCAGCATCTTTGATGGCGGTGCGGCAAGGCGCAATCGTGCGCTCGATCAGTTCTTCGACCAGGGCCTCGAGCTTGGCACGCGTGAGCTTGATGTTCAGGTGCTTCGGGCCCGTGGCATCGGCCGTGATATAGGGCAGGTTGATGTCGGTTTGCGTGCTGTTGGACAGCTCGATCTTGGCCTTCTCGGCGGCTTCCTTCAGGCGCTGCAGGGCGAGCACGTCCTTGGACAGGTCGACGCCTTGCTCCTTCTTGAACTCGCCGATGATGTAGTCGATGATGCGCTGGTCGAAGTCCTCGCCGCCCAGGAAGGTGTCGC
>CBINKC010000099.1:0-16701 GCA_966251135.1 uncultured Burkholderiaceae bacterium | reverse complement strand
GCGCGGCTGCTAGACCTTGCCTGTAGGCGCTGAAGGCGTACAGCACATCGCGCACGTCGTTGAGCGTATCAATCGCTCCCACCGTCCCGGTGCTCATCAGGCGACCAGTCTGGTCGCTGCCCAGTTGACTGAACAGCAACGTGCCAGACCAAGCGGAGTTTGTCGGAGGGGCGGACGTATCTCCGACCGAGTCGAACAGGGTTTCGCCGACAGCCGTCGCATCGGCCTCGGCAATGCGGGTGATGTCGGGGATCTGACCCCGCGGCCAGCCGTCAACCGACTCACTTTCGCCCAGCAGGTCACGGAGCAAGTTTTCAGCGACCGCATCGGAGGCGGCTTGCATCTGACTTACTGTCGTGCCATAGCGCAGACGGTACTGAGTTTGCGTGTATTCGCGAATCAGGGCAGACATCGCTCCTCGCCCCGCGTTCGCCTCGGTCGCCCCGCGCAGCCACAACACAGCAGAGTCTGTGCCTGATACACCCTTGGCTTCCAAGGTATCGGCCAGCCACTCATAGATTTCCCAGTACCCAATCTGGTCGCTACGCGCCTGCAAGCGCATCGATGCAATGGTGTCAAGTTCAGTTGTGTTCAAGGTGATAGCCATGATCTTCTAGACCTTCCTGAGGAGTTGGAGTACGCGTATCGCTTCTTGGTAAATCTCTGGCCAGTCGCGACCGTGCCTGGAATGAAAGCGGAGGTCGGCCGAGATGCCGGGTTGCCAGCGGAAACCCGTCGTGCATCGATCAAATTTGTGGTCGCCATCATCGCAGCCGAGAACTGGAGGGTCACCGTCCACGCCCTTGAGTTCGGTCGCCACGTAGAGCAGCCCGCCGGGTTTACCGGTCTCTTTGCGTACGCGCCATACCTCGAGGCCCGGGCGCAGAGAAGTCTTGCTAATCAAGCGGCCTTGCGCTTCGGCGGCAAGTAGCTCCTGGTACCAACTGCGTTTGCTCGGAGGAAGAGGATTCGATCGCAAAAAGATCTCAATGCCTACGTCATAGAAGTTGCTCAGGACGCCGGCCGAGCTCGGAATGAACTCTGGAGCCATCTTGTCAGCACCGGCCATCCTTGCAGGCGTCTTGCTCGGCCAGAAGAACGCAAATGACCCGCCGTAGCCGCCGTACGCCCGTGGCGCGACGAACCACTGCCCATTGAGCTTGAGTGCGAACTCTCTCAACTGGTCATGAGTTGGCGCAACATCACCCGGGCAGATCTTGTCCAAACACTCGATCCGCTTTTCCTCAGCGAACTTTGCTTTCTGCTGCTCCTTCGGTCCACACGCCGTCACGAGCAACGACATGGCCATGAGCCCTACACACCGCAGCACCGTCATGCAGCCTCCGGCATCGAGAGCTGCGATTCATTGGCAGCATGCCGTTGACTCCCGCAACCATGGAGGTGGTCGCCGCCGTGTGCTAAGGCGGCGCCCCTGTACGGCGAATCGTCACCCCAGTGGCTGTCGTCACCGCTGCCACTGAAAAGCGTGTCGGCATCCGGGCGGCCCTTGATGAGCACGTCGTCGGCGCCGCCGCCGTGCATGTCATCGTGGCTATCTTCGCCATCCAGGTAATCCGTTCCGTGGAAGCTGGGCGACACGCCATCCTGGGTGCCACCGTCACCCCACAGGTGATCGTTGCCCGCACCGCCGAACAGCGTGTCGTTGCGGCCGCCGCCCGAGAGGTAATCCATGCCGTCCCCACCATCGAGGTAGTCATCGCCATGGATGCTGTTCGGCGTGTGATCGGGATTCGTATCGTCGCCCCACAGCTTGTCGTCGTCAGCGTCACGCGACCAGCCCTCGATGCGGATCACGTCCGGTCGATCCGAAAACGTGATGAGCAAGTCATTGCGCTGCGCATCGACCGCCACAAGCGTGTAGTTGATCCTCTTGTCGTCGGTCTGCCAGACGCCCTCGGCCACCTTCTTGGTGCCGCTGCCGTCGATGGAGCCCAGGCCCTCGACTTCGATGGAGCCTTGTCCTCCCGCATCCTGGATGGTGTCGGTACCCCAGCCTTCGGCGAAACGGTAGGTATCGGTCCCGGTACCGCCGAGGAGGGTGTCGTTTCCGTTGCCGCCGTTCAGGGTGTCGGCCCCGGCGTTGCCTTCGATGTAGTCGTTGCCGCCTTGGCCGTCGATGGTGTCGTCGCCAGCACCACCGTAGAAACGGTCGTCGGCACCACCACCCGAGCGCGCATTGTTGGCGTCGTTCCCGAAATAGCGAATCTCGGTCGGCAACACGCCGAAGTCGAGACCGTCGATGGTGAGTTGCTGCGTGGCTTCAGGCGTGAAGCCCTCGACGATGATTGCGGTATCACCCGACTTCCAGAACGGCAGGTTGATCTGACCGTCGGTCACGCTGAGCAGACCATCGGTCTCTGCGCGTTTCCAGTAGAGCTGGAAGGCGGCCTGAACTCGCGAGCGGTCCGTGATCCAGGCATCGGTGATCTCGCCTTCCCCGGTATCTGGGTCATAGAGCCTGAACTGCTGCGCCACAACATCAGACACCTCCACACTCACGCCACTTAGCGCCGCGAGCGCCGCACGCACGTTCACGTCCGACTTCGCCAGTGCAGCGAGGCTTGGCGCATCTGTGGGAAGCAGGCGCGCATTGAGGCTTTGCAGCTGTTCTGGTGTGTGCGAGCCAAAGAACTCCCTCGCGTTGTCGGCAAAGTTGGCATCGGTGGTCGTGCCGATCATGGCCTTGCCCTGCGCTGCGCCGCGCACCATGTCGAGGAAGCGATTGGGGCCCACATCGGCGATGCGAAGGAAAACGTCGCCCACGGATCCCGCCGCACCCAAACGAATGGTCTGCCTCAGACTGTCCCACGAGCCGTCGCCCTCCAAGTACGCCCCGATGGTCGAGCCGAGTACCTGCGTATCGGTGCCGATTTGAACCGCCGCTTCAGTGCTACCACCCGCAGCCGCCAGAACGTTTGCAATGTAGGCATCTCGCGCGGCTGCTAGACCTTGCCTGTAGGCGCTGAAGGCGTACAGCACATCGCGCACATCGTTCAGAGTGTCGAGTTGGCCCGCCGTGCCGGTGCTCACCAACCGGCTCGTTTGGTCGCTGCTTAACAGGCCGAACAGCAGCGCGCCCGACCAGGCGGAGTTCTGAGTGAACGCTGTATCGGTCTCGTCATGACCCAACTTGGAACTGAAAAGCTCGAACCCCACCGCCGTCGCATCTGCCCGGGCGATTCTTGAGATGTCCGGGACCACACCCTTTGGCCAACCATCGTCGGACTCCCCGAGAAGGTCGCGTAACAACGACTCACATACTGCATTGGAGGCCACCTGCATTTGCTGCTCCGTGGGGATCCCTCCGAACCGCAGCCGATACTGCTCGTTCGTGTAAGCCCGGATCAACGCAGACATCGATCCGTGCCCGGCATTGGCTTCAGTTGCACCGCGCAGCCAAAGCACCGCAGGATCGTTCGCCGAGACACCGTGATGGAGAGTCAGCCAGTCGGCGATGGTTTCGTAGATCTGGTAGTACGACTTGATGCCGTTTTCAGCATCAGTGCGCGCCTGCACGCGCAGGCTGCGAAGTTGATTGAGTTCGCTATCGACCAATATGACCATCTGTCATGCTCCCTTTAGAAGTTGAAGTACGCGAGAAACCTCACGGTAGATTTCTGGCCAGTCCGAACAATACTTTTGATTCATACGAATTCCCGCCCAGACACCCGGTTTCCACATGAAGCCACCGCCACCACCGTTGCGGGGATCTTCATGCGAACACGTAGCGACCGGAGGCAACCCATCACTGCCTGTCAGTTCGGTGGCCACGTAGTAGGTGACATGGTCGACGTAATAGCCACGTGGACCAATAACATGCTTCATCTCGACTCTATCCAACCCGCGCCGAAGCGTACGGCGGCTGGCAATCCATCCATTGCTTTCCGCAAGCTGAATGAACCGATATCCATAAGGCTCCGCCGGAATGTTGTTCGATCTCAGAAAGATCTCAATGGCGACGTCATAGAAGGATTGACCACGTTCTGGATAGTCCCCCCCGCGGAACCCTGGCGAACGACTTGGCCAGTAGAAGACTGCCCCGTTGGAACCTGAGCTGAAGTACTCCTTGGGCCCAACAAACCACTGACCATTTATCTTTATCGCCTCCTCCTTCAAACGATCGTGCTCCGGCTCAACATCTCCCTGACAGAACTTATCCAGGCATTCAATCTGCTTCTTCTCTGCCCACTTCGCTTTCTGCTGCTCGGTTGGACCACACGCTGTCACCAGCACCGACATGGCTACCGTCCATACGCCGCGCGGCACCATCGTGCCACCGCCTGTGAGCAGTCGGCGCAATGAACGCGGTAGTAGGCGAGTTCCAGGCCGCACTCGCTCAGGCATCTGCTGAATCCGTTTGACATGTACCTTGTTCGTGCAAATCACAGTTGTTCCTATTTGATTACATTAACAACTCAATTTTTCTAATTAATTGACGGACAGTCTTCGCCTACCTCGCATTGAAACGAAGTCGACAAACCAACACTCATCGCTCTCCCAAACTCTCGTTCATCGCCTTCTGCACGGGCCCCAGCAAGTAATCAATTACCCGCCGCCGCCCCGTCTTGATCTCCGCCGTGACATTCATCCCCGGGCTCAGCCGAATCTTCTTGCCATCCACATCGATCTGCGCCCGCTGAAGAATCAGCGTCGCCGGAAAGATCGCCCCCCGCTTCTCATCACTGACCGCATCCGCCGCCACCGTCTCGACCTTCGCCTCCAGCGTTCCATAGCGCGTGAACGGAAACGTCTCCAGCTTGATGGTCGCCGTCTGCCCGGCGTTCACGAACCCGATGTCCTTGTTGTCGATGACCACCTCGGCGGTCACTTGCGCATCCTTCGGCACCACCACCATCAGCACCTGGGCGGGCGTGACGACTCCGCCTTCGGTGTGCACGGCCAGTTGCTGCACCGTGCCGGACACGGGCGCCGTGAGTTGGGTGAGCCGTTCGCGCTGCACGGTCTTGTTGCGTTCCTGCGCGAGCTGATCGCGCTTGAGCGCGGCTTGCGCCTGCCGGTCGCTCAGTTGCCGCAGGGTCTCCGCCACATAGGATGAACGCGCGTTGACCGTCTCGCGCAGCGCCGCCTGGGCTTCGACCAAACGTGCCCGCTGGGCTGCGAGGTCGCGTTCCTGCTCGATGCGCTCGCGCGTGCGGTCCTGGTTCGCGTGCGTGGACATGAAGCCCTCGTCGGCAAGGCGCTTGAAGTCGGCCTCGCGCTGGCGGGCCAGCGGCAGGGTGGCTTCCAGCTTGGCGATGAGTTCGCGCACGGTCGCGATCTCGGCTTCGCGTCTCGCCTCCTCGGCCTGCAGCTTGGCAAGCTTGGCGGTGATGTCCTGCCACTCGGCCCGTAGCTGTGCTGCCTCCTGCGGGTCGGCCTCCTGGGCGGGCGCCGGGGCTCGGCCGGATTGCAGGGCCATCCGCAAGGCCGTCGTGCGGCGCTCTTCCGAGGCGGCCGCGGCCCACTGCTCCTGCAGGCTCGTGCGGTCGGCGCTGGCGTTCGTTGCATCCAGCTCGACCAGCACCTGGCCGGCCCGTACCGTGTCGCCGTCTTTGACGAGCAGGCGCTTGACCACGCCGGCTTCCAGTGGCTGAACGGTCTTGGTGCGGTCGCTGACGACGATGCGCCCTGGCGCCACGGCCACGATATCGATCTGGCCGACGATGGACCACGCCAAGGCGATGAGAAACAGTGCGCAGATCACCCAAGCCGCCCGGCGCGGCGCGGGATGGACGGGGGTTTCCTGCAGGCTGAGCGCGGCGGGGAGGAAGGCCGCCTCATCGGCCGAGCGCCGCGCGCCGGCCAGTTCGTGGCGCACGTTCCATGCCGCCATGAAGACCGACCGGTAACGCGTAAGCAGCGCCGTCCACGGGCTGCGTGCATGCATCGAAGCTGCCTGGGTCATGGCCTGTACATCCAGTCTTTGGGGGGCGGCTGCCAGTTCACCGGGGAAATGCGGGCGGCCAATGCGGTGGAGAGGGCGTCGCCCACGGCCTGCGCGCGCTGGACGACGACTGCCGCCCGCGACGCCTGAAGACGGCGCGCGCCCAGGGTTTTTTCGAGGTCGCTGGGCATCAGGAGCTGAGGCTTGCCGTGCAGGCGGGCATGGGTCAACAAGCCGAGGGGCGCATAGCTGACCACCAGATCGGCGTGGCGAACCGCCTCGTCCAGACGCACGGGCCGGCGGCTCACGTGGATGCGACCGGCCATGGCGGCAGGCACGTCGATGGGGTTGCCTCCAACGACGCACAACACGCTGGCCTCGATGCGCGCCAGGGCTTCCAGCAGGGGCTGGGTCATGGGACCACCGCGCAGATAGGCGAACACCGTGGGGCCACCCCGGCGCTCGGGCCACTGCGGCGCCTCACAGCCGGCCAGCCGGTTGAGGGGGCCGACGTAGGTCACGTCATCGCGCTCGCCGTAGGGATCGGTCTGCGGGATGCAGTCGAAGTAGCGGCGCGGGTAGGTCAGGTACCCGTCGAGCGACGGGCCACTGGCGGCCACGCCCAGCTTCTCGGCCACGCGGCCCAACGTGGTGTCGACGGCGGACACATGCTGCGCGTTCAGCCGGTCGATGTAGGGGCCGCGCATGCCGATGCCGAAACTGGGGCAGGCTGGGGGCGGCGAGTCGAAGCCGTTGCTGATGCGGATGGCCGGCCAGCGGTACAGGTAGGCGGCAAGCTGCGCCATGGGCGCCGTGTCGAGCACGATGCGATGAGGACGAACCTGCTCGTACAGCGCGCGCCAGGCGCCGACGGCCTGTGCGGTACCCGCCGGATTGCCGAACCCCAAGTTGAACAGGATGCTGGCGTAGGAGTGCAGCTCCACCTTGTCCGACACGACCACCGGGTACGGCACCTTCACCCGACGCTGGCATATGTGCTTGAGGTGGGGCGATTCCATGGCGTGCGCCGGAAGGGCCCACACGGGTTCGTCTCCGGCCTGCTCGATCTGCTCGGCGAGCGCGAGCATGCGGGCCAAGTGGCCCAGATTGCCGCCCAGCTCCCAGGCCAGGAGCACGCGCTCGCCGCTCACTGCGAGCCTCCGGCCTCGGGTGGCTGGCCGACGGCGCCGGCCTGCATCTTCCAGAGGTGCGCGTACAGGCCTCGCCCGCGTGCCAGCAGCTCGTCATGCGAACCCGACTCGATGATGCGGCCCCTGTCCATCGCGAGGATGCGATGGGCGCTGCGCACCGCGCTCAGGCGGTGGGCGATGATGATGACGGTACGCCCCTTCGAGAGGGCGGCCATGTTGCGCTGGACGATGGCCTCGCTTTCGTAGTCCAAGGCGCTGGTGGCTTCGTCGAGGATGAGGATGCGCGGGTTGGTGAACAAGGCTCGCGCGATGGCCACGCGCTGTCGCTGGCCGCCACTGAGGCTGGAGCCCTGCTCGCCGACGAGGGTGTCGTAGCCCTCGGGCAGCTCGCTCGCTGATGAACTCGTGGGCCCCGGCGAGGCGCGCCGCATGCATCACGGCTTCGATCGGCGCGGCCGGGTCGACGATGGCAATGTTTTCTCGGATGCTGCGGTTGAAGAGCAGGTTTTCCTGCAGCACCACGCCGATCTGGCGGCGCAGCTGCGCGGCATCCACGAGGCTGATGTCGATGCCGTCGACGAGCACGCGGCCCTGTTCGGCCGTGTACAGGCGCTGCACGAGCTTGGTGAGCGTGCTCTTGCCCGAGCCGCTGCGGCCCACGATGCCGATCACCTCACCGGGTTTGATGGACACGCTCAAGCCCTGCAGCACCGGCGGGGCCTCGGGCCGGTAGCGGAAGGTGACCTGATCGAACTGCACGTGGCCCTTCAGCGCGGGCAGCTGCGCGGCGGTGTTGGGCGGCACCTCGGTGCGCGTGTCGAGGATGTCGCCCAGGCGGGCCATGGAGATGCCGGTCTGCTGGAAGTCCGTCCAGAGCTGGGCCATGCGCATGATGGGCTGTGCCACCCGCTGCGCGAACATGTTGAATGCCACGAACTGGCCGACCGTCAGATCCTGGTCCATCACGAGGCGGGCGCCATACCAGAGCGTGGCGGCGCTGACGAGTTTGCCGATCAGATTGATGGCTTCATGGCCCCAGTTCGCGAGCGTTTGCGTCTTGAAACTGGCGCTGACATAGGCGGCCAGCTGGTTGTCCCAGCGGCGAGCGAGTGCGGGCTCCAGCGCGCTGGCTTTCACGGTCTGGATGCCGGTGATGGTTTCCACCAGCAAGGCCTGGTTTTCGGCGCCGCGGGCGAACTTCTCGTTCAGCCGCCCGCGCAGGACGGGCACGACCGCGAGGCTCAGCGCCGCGTAGAGCGGCAGGCTCACGAGCACGATCAAGGTGAGCGGCACGCTGTAGGCGAACATGACGCCGATGAAGATCACCGAGAACAGCACGTCGAGCACCAGCGTGAGCGCGTTGCCGGTGAGGAAGCTGCGGATGTTCTCCAGCTCGCGCACACGAGCCACCGAGTCGCCCACCCGGCGTGCCTGAAAGTAGGCCAGCGGCAGGCTGACGAGGTGCCTGAACAGGCGCGCACCGAGTTCCACGTCGATGCGGCTGGTGGTGTGGCTGAACACGTAACTGCGCAGCAGCGTGAGGACGCTCTCGAACAGCACCACGACGACGAGGCCGGTGACCAGCACATCGAGTGTGGTGAGGCCGCGATGCACGAGCACCTTGTCCATCACGACCTGGAAGAACAGCGGGCTCACCAGGGCAAAGAGCTGCAGGAAGAGCGAGACGATCAGCACTTCGCCCAGCAGCTTGCGGTACTTGACCAGGCTGGGGATGAACCAGCTGAAGTCGAACTTGGCCAACTCGCCGGCCAGGGAGGCGCGGCTGGCAATGAGGATGAGCTCACCTGTCCACTGGGACTGGAACACCTCCAGCGACTCGATGACGGGCCGCCCGCCTTGGATGGCGCCGCTCGGGTCCTGGAACAGCACCCGCTGTCCGTCGCACTGGGCGAGAACGACCGCGCGGGGGCCGGTGGGGCCGCCTTCCAGCAGGGCGAGCGCGGGCAGGGGCGATGCCGGCAAGCGATCCACGCTGCTATGGATCAACTTGGCCTTGAGGCCGAGATGCTTGGCGGCCAGCAGGAGATCAGAAGTCGTTGGAACGTGGCGGGTCGGCCACCCGAGCTGGTGCGCCAAATGCTGCGGATCGGCCGCCACGTGATGAAGCCGCGCGATGAGACAGAGCGCGGCCAGCGCGGAAGGAACGGCGGCGTCGCCCGCCTGGTCGTTGCCGGATGACACGACGACACGTGCAGCCTCCACGGCTGCGCTCACCTGCTCCCCCACGTTTCCCCCCTCGGTTTCTCTTGTCGCCGCCCAGGTGTGATGGGCGGCGCGAAAAATGTAACCGCACGTCTATCGCCTCTCGCAGCCCCGCTTATGGGGGATACGGTTCGACTTGACAGGAGCAAGACAGGAGCAGTTGCGCCGATTGATTCGCGTCAAGCCCGGCGACCCGCCCGCGCCCTAGATTCCCCCGCCATGCGGCCCCGCCGGACCCTTGCGTTCAAGCTCGTCGCCACCGGCATGGTGTTCCTGTGGGTGGCGCTGGGCTCGATCGCGCTCACGCTGTGGGTGACCTGGCAGCTCGAAGGCGGTGCCGCCGCGGTGAACGAGGCCGGGCGCATGCGCATGCTCACCTACCGCATGGCGCTCGAAGCCGCGGCCGGCGACCGCGCGCAGCTTCCGGCGCTGGTGGCTTCCATGGACGCCACGCTCGACCTGCTGCGCGACGGCGATCCCTCGCGCCCGCTGTTCGTGCCCAAGGGCACCGGGAGCCACGAGGCGCTGGCCGCGTTGCGCACGCAATGGGATGAGCTGCGCGGCCGGCTGGTGGATGTGCGCGCCAGCGTGCCCCCCATCGCGCCATCGCGCGCCTTCGTCGAGCAGGTGGACGGCTTCGTGTCGCTCATCGAACACGAACTCTCGCACTGGACCGACGTGCTGCGTGCCTTCCAGCTCACCATGGTGGCGCTGGCCATCGCGAGCGCGGTGCTCCTGCTGTACGCCTCCTACCTCATGGTGCTGGAGCCGTTGCGCCGCCTCGGCGCGGGGCTGTCGAGCATACGCGCCGGTGACTTTTCCGCGCGGGTGGAAGGCGCCTCGACGGTCGAGTTTCACGAGCTGGCCGAGGGCTTCAACGCCATGGCCGAACACCTGCAGGCGATGTACCGCGACCTGGAAGCGAAGGTGCACGAGAAGACCGAGCGGCTGGAGGACAAGCGCCGCCGGCTCGCCACGCTTTACGACATGAGCGCGTTCGTGGCGCGTGCCGAGAGCCTGGAAGAACTCGCACGCGGCTTCGTGGCGCGCATGCGGGTGCTGCTGGGCGCCGAGGCGGTGGCCGTGCGCTGGTCGGGCGAGGCCAACGAACGCTACCTGCTGCTGGCCCAGGAAGGCTTGCCCGGCGCACTGGCGCGCGACGAGCAATGTCTGCCCACCGCCAGTTGCCACTGCGGCCAGACCGCGGCCACCGCCGGCACCAGGGTCATTGCAGTGCGGGCGGAAGAGCCGGGGCGCGGCCGCTGCGCGCAGGCCGGGTTCAAAACGCTGCTGAGCGTGCCGGTGCGCCTGCACCAGCGCGTGCTCGGCGAGGTGGACCTGTTCTTCCGCGATGCGCGCACCGTCACCGCTGAGGAGCGGTCGCTGGTGGAGGTGCTGGCGGGCCATCTGGCCGGCGGCATCGAGGGGCTGCGGGCCGCGGCGGCGGCCAAGGAAGCCGCGGTGGCCCAGGAGCGATCTCTCCTGGCGCAGGAGCTGCACGATTCCATCGCCCAGTCGCTCGCCTTCATGAAGATCCAGGTGGGCTTGCTGCGCGACTCGCTGCGCCGCGGCGACGAAGCCGCCGCCACGCGCACCGTGGGCGAGCTGCAAGCCGGCGTGAAGGAGTGCTATGGCGACGTGCGCGAGCTGCTGATGCACTTTCGCACTCGCACGCAAGGCGAGGACATCGGGCCTGCGCTGCGCAGCACGGTGCAGAAGTTCGAGCACCAGACCGGTTTGCCGGTGACGCTGGAGGTGCAGGGACACGGCGTTCCCCTGCCCACCGACGTGCAGGTGCAGGTGCTGCACATGGTGCAGGAAGCGCTGTCCAATGCGCGCAAGCATGCCCGGGCCCGCAGCGTGGCGCTGCGCGTGCAACAGGCACCGCAGTGGCGCTTCGAGGTGGCCGATGACGGCGTGGGCTTCGACGCGGCCGCCGACGCCGGAGAGAGCCATGTGGGGCTGCGCATCATGCGCGAGCGTGCCGCGCGCATCGGGGCCCATGTCGATGTGGATTCGGCGCCGGGCGCCGGCACGCGGGTGGTCATCACGGTGCCGAGCCCCATGGACGCCGCCAGGGAGAACGATGATGAACACACCGTTGCGGCTGCTGGTCGTTGACGACCACACGCTCTTTCGGCGCGGGCTGATCGCGCTGCTCTCGCAGCACGCCCAGGTGAGTGTCGTGGGCGAGGCGGGCGATGCGGGCGAGGCCCAGCGACGCGCAGCCGAACTGCAGCCGGACGTGATCCTGCTCGACAACCACCTGCCCGGCGTGCGGGGCGTGGATGCGCTGCCCGGCCTGCGCGAGGCGGCGCCGGCCGCCCGCGTGCTCATGCTCACGGTGAGCGAGGACGAGCAGGACCTCGCCGACGCGCTGCGAGGCGGCGCGCAGGGTTACCTGCTCAAGACCATCGAGGGCGACGCGCTGCTCGAGGCCATCGAGCGCTGCGTGCGCGGCGAGCCCGTGGTGAGCCCTGAACTCACGGGCAAGCTGGTGTCGGCGCTGCGCGGAGCGACCGCCACACTGCCCGCGCACGATGCCCCTCCCGATCCGCTGGGCGCGCTGTCGCCGCGCGAACGCGAGACGCTGCTGCACGTGGCGCGCGGCCAGAGCAACAAGGAGATCGCCCGCGCGCTGGACATCGCCGAGACCACGGTGAAGATCCACGTGCAGAACATCCTGCGCAAGCTCTCGCTGACCTCGCGGGTGCAGGCCGCTGTGTATGCGAGCGAGCGGGGCGTGGTGTAGGCGTCACGACACCACGGCCTCGTCGGTGCGTGTCTCGCCGTGGTTGTCGAGCCACGTGATGGAGATGCGGTCGCCGCTTTGCCCGCCCCGGATCGCGAACTGCAGGTACGGATTCTTCGACACCGCCGGGCCCCACTGGGCGCTCAGCACCACCTGGCCGTTGCGACGGGCCGTGACCTGCTGGATGTACCAGGCGGGGATGAGCCGGCCCTCGGCATCCTTGCGCTGGCCGGACTCCATGTCGTGGCTCATCCGCATGCGCACCACCGTCTTGCCACCAGCGGCCTGCGCGCGGATGCGGGTGGGTCCTGGCATGGCACGACTTTCTTCAGCCCGCGCAGCCGCCGATCGTGACCTGGATCTTTCTGCGCGCGTACAGCACGCGGCCGTCGTCGAGCACGGCCACCGCGTAGACATCGGACGATTCGTTCATCTTCACGCGCAGAGAAAACGCAGGCTCCACCACCTCGGTGAGGTCGAACATCGCGCTCAGGACGGCCGGGTTCTTCTCGATGAGCAGGATGAGCCGCCGCACGCCCGCCAGCGAAGACGACAACGTGACCGGCACGTATGCGCCGTCCTCGGAAAGGTCGGGGCCGGTGATCGCCACATGAGGGCTCGCTTGCGGTGTAGACAGGCCCAGTGCCTTGAGCGCCTCGGCCACCGACTTCGCCTCGAACGCGGCACGGCCCGGGGCCTGCGCCGCCGCGGCGCGCGGCCACAGGCCTGACGCGAGCAGCAGCGAGGCCACGGTCGCGCTGGTGGCCAGCAAGCGACGGCGGTTGTTCATGAGCGAGCCCTCGACAGCAGAAGAACGACTATCGCGTACGCAACCCCGCCGGCCCGTTTCGCAACACCACCAGCTTCGACAAGCCGAACAGGTTCACCGCCCGCACCGACAACACTTCCCAGTCGTGCGCGAGGATGTGCTCCTCGTACCCGAAATCCGACCGGAAGCCCACGCGATCGGCCATGGAGCGCACGGCCCGCTCCATGAGCCACCAGAACCGGCTGCCGCTGAAGTGGTTGACGATGAGGATGTGCCCCTCGGGCCGGCACACGCGGCGAATCTCGTGCACGAGGCGCGAAGGATGCGGGGTGACCGACAGCACATACGGCACGGTCACGCAGTCGAAGCTGCCGTCCGGGAAATCCATGCGCTCGGCGTTCATCGCACGCAGCGTGATGTCGCGACCCGGCAGTTGCGCCGCGCGCCGGCGCGCCCGCTCCAGCATGTCGTGCGACAGGTCGATGCCCACCACTCGCGTGTCTGCGGGGTAGCCCGAGAGCGTGAGCCCGGTGCCCACCCCCACCTCCAGCACGCTTCGCGGTCGCAGTTCGGCCGCGGCCTCGGCCATGAGGCGACGGCCGGGCTCGAGGACGCGGCCGAAAACCCGGTCGTACAACGGGGCATAGCGGTCGTAGGTGCGCACCACCGCCTGCTCCGTCGGGCCCATCGGCCGGGTGTCGCGAAAGGCACGCTGCCGGGCCGCGCGGGGCTCGGCCCGCGATCCGCCGTCTCTCATGTCGATCCTCCGTGGCGAGGCAAACGCGATTGAGATTGATCCGGTGGGGCAACCGAGGTGCCCGGGCGGGGATGATCGCATGGGCGTTCGGCGATGGCGTGCCGCGCGACGGGCGCACAGTCTGCACATCGCCCGCCCCCTGGCCTTGACGCCGCGCAAGCCGGGCGCGCATCCCGGCTCCTCTACTCCTTCAGGACGACTGCGCCGGCCCGGGCCTCGTTCTTCCGGCGCCACGCAGGCCTCCCACCGGCGGATGGTCGCGAGCAGCGCAACACCCGACAGTGAGCCATCAAGACAGGGAGCCTTCCATGGCGATCTCGATCACCTCGATCACCTCTACGCAACCCACGCCCGCCGGGCGCCACATCGCAGCGCAGAACCGAGCGCAAGGCTGGCAGGCGATGTCGGTGCTCGTGGTCAGCACGCTGGCCTTCACCGTGTGCTTCATGGTGTGGATGATGTTCGGCGTGATCGGCATCCCGATCAAGCAGGCGCTCAACCTCAACGCCACGCAGTTCGGCCTGCTCACCGCCACGCCGGTGCTCACCGGCTCGCTGGTGCGTGTGCCGCTGGGCATCTGGACCGACCGCTACGGCGGGCGCATCGTGATGGCCCTGCTCATGGCGAGCACCGTGCCGGCCATCTGGCTGATGGGCTACGCCACCGAGTACTGGCACTTCCTCGTCATCGGCCTGTTCGTCGGCCTGGCCGGAGGCTCGTTCTCGGTGGGCACGCCCTATGTCGCGCGCTGGTTTCCCAAGAATCGCCAGGGCTTCGCCATGGGGGTGTACGGCGCAGGCAACTCGGGCGCGGCGGTCAACAAGTTCGTCGCGCCCGCATTGGTGGTGGCCTTCGGCTGGACCATGGTGCCGCACGTCTACGCGGCCGTGATGCTGGGCGCGGTCATCCTGTTCTGGCTCTTCAGCCACAGCGATCCGAGCCACCTGGTGCCCAGCCACGTGACCTTCGCCGATCAGCTGAAGTCGCTCAAGGACCCGAAGGTGCTGAAGTACTGCCAGTACTACAGCATCGTGTTCGGCGGCTACGTGGCGCTGTCGCTGTGGATGGTGCAGTACTACGTGGGCGAGTACGGGCTCGATATCCGCGTGGCCGCGCTGCTGGCCGCCTGCTTCTCGCTGCCCGGTGGCGTGCTGCGCGCCATCGGCGGCTGGCTGTCGGACAAGTACGGCGCGCACAGCGTGACGTGGTGGGTGATGTGGGTGAGCTGGATCTGCCTGTTCCTGCTGTCGTACCCGCAAACCGACTTCACCGTCTACACCGCCACAGGCCCCAAGACCTTTCACATCGGGCTGAACCTCTACAGCTTCACCGCGCTGATGGCCACGCTCGGCGTCGCCTGGGCCTTCGGCAAGGCGAGCGTGTTCAAGTACATCAGCGACGACTACCCGAAGAACATCGGCGCCATCAGCGGCATCGTCGGCCTGGCCGGCGGCCTGGGCGGGTTCGTGCTGCCCATCATGTTCGGCGCGCTGATGGACCTCACCGGCATCCGCTCGTCGGCCTTCATGCTGATGTACGGCGTGGTGTGGGTCTCGCTCATCTGGATGTACTTCACCGAAGTGCGCCGCACCCCGGTGATGGGCCCGCACGCCGGTGAGCCCATGCCCCTGCCCTCTTCGTCACAAGCCTGATTCCTGCACTGGACCTGGAGAACCTCATGGCTTACGCCCACGTCATCTCGCACTGGAACCCGGAGGATGCGTCCTTCTGGCGCCGCAGCGGCCAGTCGGTCGCACAGCGCAACCTCTGGATCTCCATCCCGGCCCTCACTCTCGCCTTCGCGGTGTGGATGGTGTGGTCGGTGGTGGTGGTGAACCTGCCCCAGGTGGGCTTCAAGTTTTCCACCAACCAGCTGTTCTGGCTGGCGGCCCTGCCCGCCCTGTGCGGCGCCACGCTGCGCATCTTCTATTCGTTCGCCGTGCCCGTGTTCGGCGGGCGGCGCTGGACGGCCATTTCCACCGCCTCGCTGCTGCTGCCTGCACTCGGCATCGGCTTCGCCGTGCAGGACCCCGCCACGCCCTACGAGGTGATGGTGGCCCTGGCGCTGCTGTGTGGCCTGGGCGGCGGGAACTTCGCCTCCAGCATGGCCAACATCAGCTTCTTCTTCCCGAAGTCGCAAAAGGGCATGGCGCTGGGGCTCAACGCGGGGCTGGGCAACCTGGGCGTGTCCATCGTGCAGTTCGTGGTGCCGCTGGTCATCACCGCCGGCGTGTTCGGCGCGCTGGGCGGTGAGCCGCAGACGATCGCCAAGGCCGGCGCACAGACCTCCGCACAGACCTCCATGTGGCTGCAGAACGCGGGCTTCATCTGGGTGCCGTTCATCGCGGCCTCCACGCTCTTTGCCTGGTTCGGCATGAACGACATCGCCGATGCGAAGGCCTCGTTCGCCGAGCAGGCGGTCATCTTCAAGCGCGCCCACAACTGGTGGATGTGCTGGCTCTACCTCGGGACCTTCGGCAGCTTCATCGGCTACTCGGCGGGCTTTCCGCTGCTCATCAAAAGCCAGTTCCCGGGCGTGAATGCGCTGCAGTACGCATGGCTGGGCCCGCTGGTGGGGGCGCTGGTGCGGCCGCTGGGCGGCTGGCTGTCCGACAGGGTGGGCGGCGCCCGCGTGACCTTCTGGAACTTCATCGTCATGGCGCTGGGCGTGGTGGCGGTGCTGCAGTTCCTGCCGATCCACGGCCAGGGCGGCAGCTTCATCGGCTTCCTGGCCGCCTTCCTGGTGCTGTTCGCAGCCTCGGGCATCGGCAACGGTTCGACCTTCCGCATGATCCCGGTGATCTTTCTCACCGAGCGCACACGTGCAGCAACGCGCATGGGGATCGACATGACCCAGGCCGTGAAGGACGGGAACAAGGAAGCGGCGGCCGTGCTGGGCTTCAGCTCCGCGATCGGCGCCTATGGCGGCTTCTTCATCCCCAAGAGCTACGGCACCTCGATCGCGCTCACCGGCGGGCCGGAGGCCGCGCTGTACTGCTTCGTGATCTTCTACGCGACCTGCATCGCGGTCACGTGGTGGTTCTACAGCCGCCGCCACGCGCCGATGCCCTGCTAGTGCTCTGCGCGGAACAAAGCGTCATGAAGACCGCAGCACGGGTCGCCTGCCGTTGTTGCGCCGCTTGC
>CBINKC010000098.1:0-16727 GCA_966251135.1 uncultured Burkholderiaceae bacterium | reverse complement strand
GAACCCCAACATTGGGGGTGGCGGGCGCGGGCGCAGGCGTCTACACGTCCTTCAGGACGGGTGGCGCCTAAACCGGGTGCCTTCGCTGGGCCTGCTCGGTCACGCCGGATTGCCTCTCACCCTCTGAATCGCCACCGAAGACCCTGCTTCCGACTCGGTACGCCGATTGCTGAGGTGCCCTATCGATCCCGGCGACTGGCGGTGGGCCAGCGCCTCGCATCCATAGGGAGATCCATGACGGTTGCCGCGACGCACCTGGCGGCAGGCCGATGGGCCGTCTGGCTGCTGGCCGTCCTGCTCACCGGCTGCGCCCTGCCCAAGCGCGACGAAAAGCCGCCGCCTGACAAGCCGCCGCCGGCCGTGCGTGTGGAGGTGCAGGCGCCGCGCGAGCTGGCGCGCCTGCTGGAGACGAACCTCGACGTGGCCCGCCTGCCCGCGCCCGCCACAGGACCGCCCATGACCGAAAACGAGCTTTCGCGCCTGATCGCGGCAGCACCCACCCAGGCCCGCGAACTGCTGGAGACCGAGGGGTACTTCAATGCCCAGGTAGCCGTGGAACGGCTGCCCGGCGACGCCCCCGCCGTGCGCATCCGCATCGAGCCCGGGCCCCGGGCGCTCGTCAAGGACCTGCGCATCGAGGCGCGCGGCCCGGTGGCCGAGGCCGCGGGGCGCGGCGACCCGCGCGCCCGCGAGGCCGAGGCGGCGCTGCGCGAAGGATGGCCGCTGCCTCCCGGATCGGTGTTCCGCAATCCCGTGTGGAGCGACGGCAAGCGCACGGCGATCGCCCAGCTGCGCGCGCAAGGCTATGTGGCTGCGGACTGGGCGACCACCGCCGCCCGCGTCAACGCCGCCACGCAGCAGGTGGACCTGGATCTCGTGGCCGACAGCGGGCCGCTGTACCGCGCCGGCCCGCTGCGCATACGCGGCCTGGAGCGCCACGACGAGCGGACCGTGCGCAACCTGGCGAATTTCGGCCCCGGCACCCCCGCCACCGAACAGTTGCTGCTCGACTACCAGGAACGCCTCCAGGCCTCGGGCCTGTTCGACCGCGCGAATGTCCAGCTGGAGCCCGTGCCGGGGCAGCCCGAAGCCACGCCGATCCTCGTGCAGCTCACGGAGCGCAAGGTGCAGGAAGCCACCGTGGGCCTGGGCGTGGACCCCAACGTCGGCCTGCGGGTCACCCTGGAGCACACGCACCGCCGGCTCCTGGGCCGCGCGCTCACGGCGCGCAACCGCTTCGAGTTCGGCGGCCTGCGCCAGACGTGGGAAGGCGAGGTCAGCACCCACACCCTGCCGCGCCTGTACCGCAACCTCATCGGCGGCGCGGCCGAGCGCATCGAGTCGGACACCGACGTGGTGACCTCGCAGCGGGTGCGGGTGGGCCGTGCGCAGGACACGCAGCGCATCGACCGGCTGATGTTCGTGGAGGCCCAGCGTTCGCTGAGGCGCACCGCGGACACCCGCGAGGAATCGCGGGCGATCTCCGCGCACTACCACGGCATCTGGCGCCGCGTCGACGACAACGTGCTCCCCACGCGGGGCCATGTGCTTGCGCTGCAGGCCGGCGCGGGGCAAGCCAGCGCCCAGCCCGGGCGGCGCGGCCCCTTCGCGCGGGCCTATGCGCGCCTGCACAGCTACTGGCCGCTCGGCGCCTGGTACGGGCACACCCGGGTCGAGCTGGGCCAGGTCTTCGCGCGACCAGGGCTCAACGTGCCCGAACCGCTGCGCTTTCGGGCCGGCGGCGACGAATCGGTGCGTGGCTATGCCTATCGGTCGCTCGCCCCCGTCATCGATGGCGAGCTGGCGAGCGGGGACGTGCTCTTCACGGCCAGCGCCGAGATCGCCCGGCCGTTCATCAAGCGGCTGCCTGACCTGTGGGGCGCGGCCTTCATCGACGCGGGCCGCGCGGCCGAGCGCTGGCGCGACCTCGACCCCGCGTTCGGCTACGGTGTCGGGCTGCGCTACCGCAGCCCCGTCGGCCCGGTACGGCTCGACCTGGCCTGGGGCCAGGAAGTGAAGAAGCTGCGGTTGCACCTGACGGTGGGGGTGACTTTCTAGTGGCTCGCGCCGCACCCGCCCCTGCCCGCCGCCGATGGCCCATCGTGCTGGGCGCACTGCTGGCCCTGCTGCTCGCCCTCGTCGCCGCCGCCTGGTGGGCGTGGCGCAGCGATGCCGGGCCGGCGTGGGTGCTGGAGCAGGTGCCGGGGCTGAAGATCACCGGCATGCAGGGGCGGCCCGACGGCGGGCCCTTCGGCGCGCAGCGGGTGGAGTGGCAATCGGGCGGCACGCAGCTGCGCATCGAGGGTCTGGCGTGGCGCAACCTGCACTGGCAGTGGCGCCCCTACCCCGGCGCCTGGCTGCGCGTGGAAGTGCTCGAGCCGCGCGCCGCGCGGGTGCAGGTCACCACGGCCCCGAAGCCCGCCGCGCAGGCGCCGCTGGGGCCGCCGCAGGACCTGCGCCTGCCCGTGGAGCTGGTGGTCCGCGGGCTGCAGGCGGACGCGCTGCACGTGAACGACCAGCCGCCGGTGCTCGGTCTGCGCGGCGATCTGCACCTGGGGGCAGACCACGGACGGCAGCACCGCATCGGACCCATCGAAGCCCAGCGCGACCCGGCGCAGGCCCGCCTGGAGGCGCGCATCGCCACCATCGGCCCATTGGGCGTGGAGGGCACGGTTCGAGCCAACTCGCTACCCGGCGCAGCGCCGCCTTGGCAGGCCGGCGTGCGACTCGACGGCACGGTGGCACGCCTTGCGCTGGATGGCACGCTGACGGCAGGCACCAGGGCACGCGTGGGCGTGCAGGCCACGCTCACGCCCTTCGAGGCCTGGCCGCTCGCCGCGCTGCAGGCCACCGCCGAGGGACTCGATCTCTCCGCGCTGCAGGCCTCGCTGCCAGTCACGAGTCTGTCGGGCCGCGCCGTGCTGACGAGCAGCGGCCCGGACGCGCCGATGAGCGCCGACCTCGACC
Organism: uncultured Burkholderiaceae bacterium; assembly: GCA_966251135.1. Lineage (GTDB taxonomy): Bacteria > Pseudomonadota > Gammaproteobacteria > Burkholderiales > Burkholderiaceae_C > Albitalea. The sequence continues at coordinate 13,760 of CBINKC010000098.1, read as the reverse complement.
TGCGCAATGCCCAGCCGGGCGCGTGGGACGCTTCCCACCTGCCCCTGCGCCGCCTGCGCGCCACGCTGAGCGGCAACGCGGCGCAACCCCATGGAATCGACTTCACCATCGTCGAAGCCGCGCTGCACGGCCAAGCCGAGGCGGGGCAGCTGACCGGCCGCGGGCAGTGGCAAGGCCACGCGCTATCGCTGTCGCTGGTGCTCGACGGCGTGCAGCCCGCGCGCATCGACTCGCGTGCGGCCCCCATGACGCTCGGCGGGCCGCTGCGGCTATCGCTGCGCGGCCTGCCCTCGCCGGCACCCGGGTCCGCACCTGCCTCCGCAGCGGCTGCGGCCACCGCGTTGTCGGGCGAGCTGCATGCCGATCTCACAGGGCGGCTGCAGCGCGAACCGGCGCCGCCGCTGCGACTCGTCGGCGATGCCACCTTCAGCGCACCGCCCGATCAATCGCTGCAGGCGAGCGTGCCGCGTCTGGAGCTGAGCGCCGCCGACGCACGCGCCGTGCTGTCGGCCGAAGTGCGGCGCGACGCGGGCCAGGTGTGGCAGGTGCGCAGCGAGGGCAGCCTGGTGCGCTTCGACCCCGCCGACTGGTGGGCCGGACCTGCGGGATCCGCCTGGCGGCGCGGCGCGCATGACCTGAACGGCCGCTGGAAGGCAGACGCCACCTGGCCGCAGGCGGCCGCGCCGCAGACCCCGACTGCCCTGCTGCGCGCACTGCGCGGCCGGGCCGAGCTGTCGCTCGCCCCGAGCCGGCTCGCGGGTGTGCCGATGAGCGGCTCGGCCACCCTGCAGGCCGGCGACCGCACCACGCAGATCGACGGCGCGCTGCGCGCAGGGAACAACCGAGCCTCGGCGCAGTGGCTCGTCGACGACAGCACCGGCGAGCGCTGGCAGCTCGACCTGCGCGCGCCCGCACTCGGCACGCTGGCGCCGCTGGGCCGGCTGGTACCGGGCGCCGACGCCTGGGTGCCGAAGGCCGGCACCCTCGACGCCCACCTCGTGGCCCAGGGCCGCTGGCCCGCGCCGCGCACCGAGGGCCGTGTGCGGGCCGGCGGCGTGCAGTCTGGCGCATGGCGCATCGGCCGGCTCGATGCGCGCTGGAACGCGACGCCGGGCGTGGTCGACGCGCCGCTGGCGCTGCACCTCACGGGCAGCGGCCTGGCGCAGGGCGAGCAGCGCATCGAGACGATCGAGGCCCATCTCTCCGGCACCTTGGCCGCGCACCGGCTGCAGCTGCGCGCCGCCAGCCCCTTGCGCCCGCCGGCGTGGACCGACGCCGTGATCTCGGCCGCACCCTCGCGTGGCACCGCGCTGCACTTGGCGGCAGCCGGGGGATGGACGCCGGTGGCGCCCGCAGGCGGCGTCTGGCGCGGGCGCATCGAGGAGCTGACCGCCGTGGCGCAACCGCGCACCGGCACGCCGTGGATCGAAGCCCGCGGCCTGACGGGCGAGGTGCGGCTCGGGCCGCAGGGCTTCGAGCAGGCCGCGCTCCAGCCCGGCCGCCTGAGGCTGCTGGGCGCCACGCTGCAGTGGACCGAAGCCCGCGCGCAGGCCGGCGCCCGCGGCGCGCCGCCGCTCATCGCCCTGGATGCGCGACTCGACCCGCTGCCCGTCGCACCGTGGCTGCGGCAGGCGCAGCCGCACTTCGGCTGGGAGGGCGACTTGCGCGTGGGTGCCACGATGCGCGTGACGAGCGGCGAGCGGCTCGATGCCGACGTGGTCGTGGAGCGCGCAGGCGGCGACCTGACGCTCACCGACGACACCGGCACGCGCTCGCTCGGTCTCACCGACCTGCGGCTCTCACTGGCCGCGCACGACGGCCTGTGGCAGCTTACGCAAGCCGTGGCCGGCCGGCAGGTGGGCGTGCTGTCCGGCGCGCAGAGCGTGCGCGCCGCATCGGCCAGCGCCTGGCCCACTGCCGATGCGCCGCTGCAAGGCACGATGGAGCTGCGCGTCGCAGACCTCACGCCATGGAGCGCATGGCTGCCGCCGGGCTGGAGCGTGGGTGGTCGCCTGCACGCGGGCGGCGCCCTCGCGGGCCAGTTGGGCGCCCCCCGCTACACCGGCGAGGTCACCGGCTCCGAACTCTCCGTGCGCAACCTCCTGCAGGGCGTGTACATGCACGACGGCGCACTTGCTCTTTCGCTGCGGGGCGACGAGGCACGCCTCGAGCGCCTCGTGTTCCGCGCCGGCGAGGGCACGCTGCGCGTGGACGGCACCGCCAGCCTGGGCGACGCGCCATCCGCGCAGCTGCGCATCGTCGCCCAGCACTTCCAGGCGCTCGCGCGCTTGGACCGCCGTCTGTCGCTCAGCGGGCAGGCGGGCGTCGAACTTGCGCCCGAGCGGCTAGGCGTGCAGGGCCGCTTCATGGTGGACGAGGGGCTGATCGACGTGTCGCAGGCCGGTGCGCCGCGCCTGGACGACGACGTGACGGTGCTGAACCGCCCGGCGGGCGAGCCGGCCGCGGCCCCGCAGGAGCCGCCGCGCAGCCCCTGGAAGAACACCAGCGTGTCGCTGCTCGTCGACCTGGGCGACGACCTGCAACTGGTGGGACGGGGCCTGAAAGCCGGCCTGCGCGGGCAACTGCGCATCACCACGCCCGAAGGGCTGCTCCAGGTCCACGGCACGGTGCGCACCGAGGGTGGCACCTACACCGCCTATGGGCAAAACCTCGCCATCGAACGCGGCGTGATCACGCTGGCCGGAGATGTGACCAGCCCGCGCATCGACATCCTGGCGGTTCGGCCCGATGTAGACGTGCGCGTGGGCGTGACGGTGCAGGGCCCGGCACTGCAGCCGCGCGTGCGGCTCTACAGCGAGCCGGAGATGAGCGAGATGGACAAGCTCTCGTGGCTCATGATGGGGCGCGCTTCCGAAGGCCTGGGCCGCGCCGACACGGCCTTGCTGCAGCGCGCCGCGCTGGCGCTGCTCGCCGGAGAACGCAGCGGCGAGTCCCCCGGGCTGGTGGAGCGGCTGGGGCTGGATGACCTGTCGGTCAAGCGCGGCGAGTCGGGCGAACTGGCCGACACGGTGGTCACGCTGGGCAAGCAGATCTCGCAGCGCTGGTACGTGGCGTACGAGCGCGGGCTCAACGCCGCGGCCGGGTCGTGGCAGCTCATCTATCGCGTGGCCAGGCGCTACACGCTGCGATTGCAGGCGGGTGAGGCACGCGGGCTGGACCTGATCTGGACCTGGCGGTGGAACTGATGCCTGCGCGTTGCCGCAGCCGCGGCCTATACGGGCGAGGCCCGCGAGGGGGCACGTGCCGCCTCTGCTGCAATGTGCGCCGCGAATGCCGTGACGAAGGTTTCCAGGCTCGAAAGCATCGAAAGTTCGGTGTAGTCGCCTGTGTCCACCGCGCTGCGCGGTGTAGCGAGGAGTGCCGCGGCAGAGTAAAGCTGTTCTCGAACCAGCTTCTGGCAGAGCAAGTCATACCGCTTCAGGTAAGACGCTCCCTGAAACTCAGGGAAAACGCGGAAGTGCGGTTCGTCGTTGCGCACCGGTGCCCGGGATCCAGGGCCATCCTCAACGACCATGAGCCAACCCAGGAAAGGGCGTGGCTCAGCCCCAAGTGCTCCGTCGCGATAAGCCGTCCATAGGCAGTGCGCAGTGCCAATCGCCTCCTCGGTGCGATTGTTGTAGTTGTTGCCGAAGCTTCCTACCTGCGACTTGAACTCGAATGCTGCGACAAGACGACGGCCGTTCATGACCAAGAGGTCCCATTGCTTCGCCGGCCGGAAGTAGCCGGGCAAGACCACCAAACCCTTGTCGACGTGAACCGTCGCGCCGTGAAGGTCGTTTGCCGCGACGAGACTGCGGACCAACGCCACAAAGCCGTCAAGGTTCTTACCGGCAGTCACGGCGCCGCGGGTACCCGCGTCAAGTTTTCCGGACGCGACTTGCTTGCGTAATGCTGCCTCTCGATTTCCCCAGAATGCCTTGATGGCGTCGCGGGCTTGCTCCCGGTAGTTCGCGAGTGCGAGTGCCATGACGTCACGCCTGCCTTATGGTTGCTTGTTCTTGTGGTGAGAGGCCATAGAGCTCGAACACCGCCTCATCGCAAGCGGACGTGTCCAACGCCTTTGCCGACCTCGTCAGCTTCGCTCGCAGCGAGTCTGAAACGTCGACCCATAGAGGAAGTCGGATGCGCCGCAGGTACTGAGCCTGGAAGCGAAGAAAGCCACCCCGCATCTTGGTTGAGTATGTTGAGATGAAAAGCCGCGTGAGGCTGGACAGCAGGACCGCCTGCAAGGCATGCAAGTCCCATGTGTCGGACACCACGTAGTAGAGGTTGTGGTGAGGGTAGAGGCGGCCCTCTTCGTAGACGACTTGTGCCTCCCCCTTGATGTCTGGAATGAGAAGCTTCGGGCGGCTCGCCAGCGAGGGAGTGATACGGTCAATGGTTCGATACCAGCGCTGCGCATCCCTCTTCGCGACGTGCCTGCGTGCAATGGCATCGCGGTTCGCTTCAAGATAGGACGCGAGCCTCGGATAGTCCCGAAGGTTGACAAGCGGACCTTCGTCTGTGAAGGGATTGACAACCCCAAAGCCTCGCCACTGGACATGGCCCTTCAAGATGTCGCGGGTCATCACAAGCGGAAGCTTGCGACATGGCTCGACGTCCAACTCATCGAGCTTGCCGACGTACACCTGATCAGCACCCGTCGCCACCCCTATCCCCACCTTGCAGCCAGCATCCTCCAGGACAGGGAAAGTTCCCTCGATGCGGCGGACAAGGTTCGTCGCGTCGGAGAACTGAAGCACCCAAGGCTCGTCGCCATTCGTGACTGCATCGAGTCGATGCACTGATGGCGGCAGGCTCTCGGTCTCTCCGCGCAGAGCCTTGGCCAGCGAATGCAGATGCTCGCCTTGGATTTCAGGACGAGCAGCGACCAAGGTCGGTCCGGGGGACGCGCGCTCAATGATGGTGATAGCGGGGTACGCGATCACATCGGCCTGGAAGGCCGGCGTGTCAACCATATCGACGTAGGCCTGCAAGTGATAGTCCCGCGCGATCAACGCGCGCAATGGGCCGCCGTACCTGTTCTTCATCCATCGGTCGGCGCAGATGAAGGACAACTTGCCACCTTCCGTGAGGAGTTGGAGGCTGCGTTCAATAAATGGGACGTAGAGATCAGCCCGGTCGTAGAGGGTTTCATATCGGCGCCGGTATTCCGTCAGTAGCGCAGCGGGAATGAGCTCCTGACGCACGTAGGGTGGATTGCCGATCACGAAGTCGAACGCTTGCGGCAGGCGGGCCAGGAGAAAGTCCCCCTGCACTAGCCATTGGTCAGCGAGCCTGACGGCTTCGTTAAACGCAACGCCCCGTGCTCGGAGCAGCTCCAGCAGCCTTGCGCGCGTCTGTTCAAAGGAATCGGTGTGTAGTTCAACGGCGCGAATGCAGCCATCCAGGGGAGGCACTGCGCTTCCACGCTTCCTGGACGCATCACATGCAGACAGCAGCCGCGAAACGGCAGCCAACAGGAATTCGCCCCCGCCGAACGAGGGCTCCAACAAGGACTTCCGATACAGAGCGCCTGTTGCCGAGTAGCCCACAAGGTCGAGAATGAACTCGACGACTTCTGGCCGTGTAAAGACCGCTCCGCGCTCCTCCACGCCGGAGCCCTGTGCAAGGTTGTTCACTGCGTCGGTAACCGGACACATGCCCGGAAGTGCAAATTGGTCTAGGAGCAGTTCAGGGCGGAGCATGGATGCCTTCTTGCGCAGAGCATTCATTATCCGGGCCCCGTCGTACCCGCCCAGCAAACAGCGCCAGCCATGACGACTTCTTCTTTCTTCTTGTAGGGGCGTGGCGTGCATCGGGTGATCGACATGACAGCGCCCACCGTGCCAAGGCCAAGTCCTCCCCGACTGTCCTTACTACCTCGAGCAAGTATTTCCGCAGTGCTTGCTGGCCGCCCTGCCGCCGCAACCACGCGGGGCCTGCTCGCGCTATCCGTGAGCCCTGGGAACGTGAGTTGCCCGCCCGGGTTGTCCACCGATTTCAAGGAGCCTCACATGGCCGACGAAGCACGCATGGACCCCGGGGTCGAAAGACCCCACGGCGGCGCCGCCTCCGGTTCGTCTGGTGTCGCCCACGAGGCGGCCGGCATGGCCAGGGAGCGCGCAAGCTCGATGTGGAACGACGCCAAGGAAACGACCCGCACGAAACTCAACGAGCAGAAGGACGTGGCCGCCCAGGGCATCGGTGACGTGGCCCAGGCGCTGCGCGACGCCGCCCGGCGGCACGAAGGCGACGGCGTGGCGCGGCTCACGACTTCGGCCGCCGACGGGCTGGAGCGCGTCTCCGGCGCCCTGCGCAACCGGGACGTGAACGCGATGCTGCGCGACATGGACCGTTTCGCCCGCGAACAGCCGGTCGCCTTCTTCGGCCTGGCCGTCGCGGCCGGATTCCTCGCCGTGCGGTTGCTGCGCGACAGCAGCAGCAGCAGCAGCAGCAGCCACCACTGAGCCCCAGGAGGATTTTTCATGTCTGCAACCCATCCTTACACCACGGAAGCGCCGCGCCCGGGTGATAACGGCCGCTCGCTCGCCGGCCTGTTTTCCGACCTCTGGCGCGAAACGACCACCCTCGTGCACGACGAAGCTGAGTTGGCCAAGGCCGACGTGGGCGAGAAGGTCTCGCTGGCCGTCAATGGCGCGCGCAGCATGGCCGTCGGCGGCGCGATCGTGTTCGCCGGATTCCTCGTGCTGCTGCTGGCCGCAGTGAACGCGCTCGCGCTGGCCCTGCCCGCGGAGACTGCGCCGTGGCTGTCGCCGCTGATCGTGGGCGGCGTGGTGCTCTTGATCGGTCTCATCGCGCTGGCCAGCGGCCGGCGTCACCTGCAGGCCGAGAACCTCAAGCCGCAGCGCACACTGGACTCGCTGCGCCGAGACCGAGACGTTGCCAAGGAGCATCTGCGATGAAAACCAACGGACAACGACGGCCGGAAGAGATCCAGGCCGAGATCGAGCGCACGCGCAGCGACCTGAACGAGACGCTGCATGCCATCGAGCGGCGGCTCACGCCGGGCCAGCTCGTCGACCAGGGACTGCACTACCTGCGCGAGAGCGGCGCCAACGAGTACCTCACCAACCTGCGCACCACCGCCACGCGCGACCCGCTTCCGCTGGCGCTGGTGGGCGTGGGGCTGGCGTGGCTGGCCATGTCGAGCCGGCGCCCGCCGCCCGTGTCCACGACCAGCGAGCTGCCGGGCGAGCCTTCCGCCATGTCGAGCACCATGTCGACGATGAAGGACAAGGTGTCGCAGACCACGCACAAGCTCTCGGAAACCACGCAAAGGGTGACGCAAGCCGCGCACGCGGCACGCGAGCGCGCGAGCCGCATGGGCACCAGTGCCCGCCACCAGGCCGAGCGCCTACGCGGCGGCTACGAGCATCTGGTGAACGAACAGCCTCTGGCATTGGGTGCCATCGGCCTGGCCCTGGGCGCGGTCATCGCCGCGTCCGCGCCGCGCACGCGGATGGAAGAAGAGATGCTCGGCGAGCGCACCGCGCCCGAGGAGGAAGGGCTGGAACGCGAGCGGATGGACAGCGAAATCCTGGCCGAGCAAGCGCACTCGCGACCCGAGGCCGAGACACGCTGGCCGGCGCAACCGCAGCAGCCCGGCGTGCCACCGGACCTGGGGACGATGCCGCCGTAGTTGCGTGTTTCGCACTGAGCGGCGCTTTATGGGCCAGCGGATTCGCCCTCGGGGCAAGGCGCAAACCGAGGTGTACGCCAGCCCAATGACCCAGCTCCGTGCGCAGATCGACGCTCCCTCCCCTGCATCGCACGGAACCCGATCAGACGTCGAGCACCACCCACGCAGGCGCGTGGTCGCTGGGCTTTTCTCGCCCGCGCACTTCGCGGTCGATGCCCGCACCCTGGAGCGCGGCAGCGGCAGCGGGGTTGAGCAGCAGGTGGTCGATGCGCAGGCCCGCGTTGCGCTCCCAGCGGTTGCGGAAGTAATCCCAGTACGTGTACATGGCCTCGCCGGGGTGCAGCTTCAGGATCGCATCCGTCCAGCCCTGGTCGAGCAGCCTGCGCCACGCAGCGCGCGTTTCGGGCTGCAGCAGCGCATCGTGCAGCCACGACTTGGCCGAGTAGATGTCGATCACCTCGTTGGTCGGCACCACGTTGTAGTCGCCGGCCAGCACCACCGGGCCGCTGCGCCGGCACAGCTCGTCCGCACGCTGGATCAGGCGCTCGAACCAGGCGAGCTTGTAGTCGAACTTGGGGCCGGGCTGCGGGTTGCCGTTGGGCAAGTAAATGGAGGCGACCACAAGATCCCCGACCTGGGCCTCCAGGTACCGGCTGTGCGTGTCGTCGGGGTCGCCGGGCAGCCCGCGGCGGATCTCCACGGGGGCAGCCTCGCCACGCGCGAGCACGGCCACGCCGTTGAAACCTTTCTGGCCGTGCCACACCGCACCGTAGCCTGCTGCCTTGAACGCCAGCTCGGGGAAGGTGGCGTCCGAGGTCTTGAGTTCCTGCAGGCAGGCCACGTCGGGCTTCGATTCCTCCAGCCATTCGAGCACCCGGGGCAGGCGGCTGGTGATGCCGTTGACATTGAACGTCGCGATCTTCATGCCGGCATCATCGCATCGCGCTTCCACCACCTCGGCAGCAGCTGCATGACTTTGGGCGAAGTCGGCGGTGATGACGGCGCACCTAGTTGGGCCTCATGCTGGCTAAAGAACCCGGGGCTTCAGGTTTGAGTGAACCCAGGCCAGAATGAAATTCAGAGGAACCATCCAGGAGACGCCAGGCAGTGTGGTCGCATCGTCCACCTTGTTGGGTAGGTATGCAGAAACAAGGCCGACCAGATGGCAGCGATCGTCGAACACAGGCCCACCGCTGACACCGTTGATCGCAACGCCATCGACGAGGTAAACGGGTGGATCAGTCATGAATCCAGCAATGTGACCATGAAAAAAGCACAGCTCAGGATCGACGATGCCTGGGAACCCTAGCCATCCGACCTCGCTTCCGCGAGCGAGCTGCATGTCGTGTGGCATTGACGGCAAGAGTTGCTCTTGCCTGAAGATTGGCTCTGGGCTTTCGATGACAACAACTGCGCTATCGAAACCCTTGCCGACTTGCACGGCGCAGATATTCCTGCCGTCCGACTTGACCACCGTATGCCCATGTTGATCTCGGACCGCGAGTGATCCGCCCGCACCATCGCTCACCACGTGCCAGGCCGTGGCGAGAAGTGCTACGTGAGACTGCGGGCCAGTGCCGATAGTGAGCAAGAAGCCAGTTCCACTAGCCTGATCCGTATCGAGTCGATACGTCCCCTGAGCAACCCGGTCAACCACATCGGGCCAAGGCAGGGAAGGGTACTTCGGCGGTTGTTCCATGAGGCGTAGACAAGATGGCTTCGTGAATTCGGGCGGTCCGTCCCCTGCAACAACGTAGGTTGCACGCCGGAAGCGCGCAGAGCTACACCAATGCACCGGACCGCAAGGTGATCGGGTCGTTGCGCATTTGCGAGGAGACGGACCATGAGGAAATCTAGCACTCTGTTCGTAGGTCTGGATGTTCACAAGGAGAGCATCGACATCGCGGTGGCCGAGGCGCCACCAGACGCCGAGGCGCGCCATCTGGGGACGGTGCGTGGAGGCGTCGATGCGGTAACCAAGTCGATGCGCAAGCTGGTCAGCGTGTACGAGGCGGGCCCCTGCGGCGTTGTGTTGCAGCGCCACTTCAGTGCGCTAGGCAGGCATTGTGATGTCGTGGCCCCGTCGTCGATACCGTGACCTTCAGGCGAGCGCATCAAGACGGATCCAGTTCTTGTTCATCGCCCCGCAACGCTTCCTGCCGCGCGGCGGCGAGATGATCGTAGAAGCCCCGGGCGAGCGGGCACGCTTGGCCACAGCAAGCGCGGTCGGGGTGCTCGCAGCCTTGTCGCGAGCCGCCAAAGTATGAATCCTGGCCGAAGCCACCGCGCACCGTTCGCCCTGAACCTGCTAAGGGCCGGTACATGCAAGCGCGGGTCCTGTCCACTCAAGGCGCAGGTGCCGCCAGTGCCGCTTCCAGCGCAGCATCGTGCCCGTAGATGTCCTGCGCGAACGCCAGTCCCGCATCGCCGGGAAGCACCATGGCCGTCATGTAGTAGATGACCACCTGCACCGGCGTGGCCAGATCCACCGCCACCGTCTTCATGCCGTGCATCGCTTCCACGATGCGCTCCCGCTTCCACATGGGCCGGTCCGCCAAGACCCATTGCGCGAGCGCCACGGGGTCTTCCACCCGCACGCAGCCATGGCTGAAGTCGCGCCGCGTCCGCTGGAAGAGTTCGGTGGCCGGCGTGTCATGGAGGTAGATGTTCTCGTCGTTGGGAAGAACGAACTTCACCAGCCCCAACGAGTTGTGCGGGCCGGGCCGCTGCCGCAGCCGCAGCGCACCTTGCGCCAGCAGTTCCAGGTTGGCCGGGGTGGCTGCCACGTGCGTGGCGTCGTCGCCCGCGCCTCGCACGATCTCCATGTCGTTGCGCTGCAGGTAGCCCGGGTCACGGCGCAGCCGGGGCAGGATCTCGTTGCGCAGGATGGACCGCGGCACGTTCCAGTAAGGCCTGAAGATCACCTGCCGCATGTCATGCATGAGCACGGGCGTACGCGTGCGCAATGCCCGCCCCACGATCACGGCCATGTCACGCGGCCCGCCGCGATCCTGGGGCGTGTAGGCCCACAAGCGGAACATGGGAATGTTGATCGCCACCACCGGCCGGCCTTGCGGCGGCGGCAGCCACCGCAGCCGCTCCATCGCGAACTCGATTTGTCGCACGCGGTGCGCAAGCGGCACCTCCAGCGCCGCGGCCGTGGCGGGGCCGATCACGCCATCCGCGGCCAGGCCGTGCCGGCGCTGAAACCGCTTCACCGCCTCTGCGAGGGCCGGGCCGAGGCCGACAGCCGGCGCGGCCGGTGACGACGTGGGCGGCATGTCGCCTACGGCCACGAGGCGCTGCTGCAATGCGACCAGGGCCGGGTGGCTGTCGCCGGGCCGCAGCGTACGTTCGAGAGGCGGCATCGCAGGCCATGCGGAGCCGCCGGCCAGTGCGCGGTAGCGGGCGAGCGCCTCGCGCAACTCGCGGTATTGCCCATAGCGGGGCGCGATGCCGGACGCCAACTCCCGCAAGCGCCCGCCGTCGCCCAGCGCCGTGCGCAGCGCCATGCCGAGATGGGGCTCCCCCGCGCGGGCTCCGACGTGATAGCCGAGCGCATGCGGATCGGCGCGGCCGAGGTGCAAGTCACGCAGGTAGCGCAGGAAGGCCTTGCTCAGTTGCAACTCGAAGTCGACCGCCTCGGCGACCGCCGGCGCCGCGGCCGAGCGCAGGGCCGCCGCCTGCTCCGCCAGTGCGGCAGTGCCGTAATCGGTGGGGCCTAGGCCATCGGCGCGGGCATCGGCAAGCACGGCAAGCGCCTGCGCGGCCAAAGCCGTGGGGCGAGTGGCCGGATCGAGCCACACCGGGGCGTACCCGCCCGGGCGATAGAGCGCATCGATCTCTCGCGCCAGCGGCGCCTGGCGATCCGACGCCAGGCCAGGCAGACGGGCGCGGATGGCATCGGCAAGGAGCGCAGGCGCCGAGGCCGCCGCAGTCGCCGCCACAGGGGCGGCCCATGCCGCACCCGCAGCGCCCGCCGCGGTGCTCCACAGGAGCAGGCACGCAGCAAGCAGCCTGATGTGCGTGAACTTCGGGAACGTCGCCAGCCGCGCGATCATCGGCAATCCGTCGAGCGTGAGAACCATCGAACCGATTGGACACGCGCGACCTCGCGCCCGCCTGCGGCATGTCATCGTGTGCATCGCAGGGTGCGCAAATCGACATGGCGACATGGGGCAAGGCCGCGCAAGACCGCACCGGCCTGACGGTCGATTGAGCGCCATCAATCGCGCCGGTTCCGCCGGGCATAGCCTGCGTGTTCCGTCTTCGGAGGCCCACGATGAACACGCCCTACAGGTACATCCGCTGGTTCAACGACCTGGGCATGGCCGACGTGCCGCTGGTGGGCGGCAAGAACGCCTCGCTGGGCGAGATGTACCGCGAGCTGGCAGCCGAAGGTGTGCGGGTGCCCAACGGCTTTGCCATCACGGCCGAGGCCTATCGCCACGTGCTGGGCCAGGCCGACGCCTGGCCGGCGCTGCACCGCGCGCTCGATGGCCTGCGGGCCAGCGACGTGGAAGACCTCGCGCGGCGCGCACAGCGCGCACGCGACATCGTGAGCGAAGCGGCTCTTCCGCAGGACCTGGCCGACGAGATTCGGCGGGCGTATGCCGCGCTGCGCCAGGAGTACGGCGAGAGTCTCACGGTGGCCGTGCGCAGCTCGGCCACGGCCGAGGATCTTCCCACCGCCAGCTTCGCGGGCCAGCACGAGACTTTTCTCAACGTGGCCGGCGAAATGCGCCTGCTCGACGCCTTTCGCATGTGCCTGGCCAGCCTCTTCAAGGACCGCGCCATCAGCTACCGGGTGGACAACGGCTTCGATCACTACAAGGTGTTCCAGTCGGTGGGCGTGATGAAGATGGTGCGCTCCGACCTGGCCGCCAGCGGCGTGATCTTCACGCTCGACACCGAGACGGGCTTTCGCGACGTGGTGTTCATCACCGGCGCCTACGGCCTGGGCGAGAACGTGGTGCAGGGCACCGTCGACCCCGACGAGTTCTACGTGCACAAGCCCACCTATGCGAAGGGCCATCGTGCCGTGTTGCGCCGCAAGCTGGGCAGCAAGGAGGTACGCATGGTGTATGCCAAGGCGGCAGGCCGCGACACCACGCGCAACGTGCCCACGCCATTGGACGAGCAGCGGCACTACTGCATCGGCGACGAAGACGTGCTGGAGCTGGCCGGTGCAGCGATGCGCATCGAAGCGCACTACAGCCGCAAGGCCGGGCATGCAGTGCCGATGGACATCGAATGGGCGCGCGATGGCGTGGACGGCAGGCTCTACATCGTGCAGGCGCGCCCCGAGACGGTCGCCTCGCAGAAGCCGCTGGGCCGCATCGACGAATACCATCTCGCGGCCAGGGCGCCACTGCTCGCGAGCGGGCGCGCAGTGGGCGGCAAGATCGCCGCGGGCCGCGCGCGTGTGGTGCGCGATGTGTCGGCGCTGTCGGCGTTCCACCCCGGTGAAGTGCTGGTGGCCGACACCACGATGCCCGACTGGGGCACGGTGATGAAGAGTGCCGCCGCGGTCGTCACCAACCGGGGAGGCCGCACCTGCCATGCGGCCATCGTGGCGCGCGAGCTGGGCATCCCGGCGGTGGTGGGCTGCGAGCGGGCCACCGCCGCCATCCAGACCGGCGAGGAAGTGACGATCTCGTGCGCGGAAGGGGCAGTCGGCAAGGTGTACCGCGGCGCCGTGCCGTTCACGCGCAGGAGCACCGACGTGGCGACCATGGCGAGGCCGCGCACGCACGTGATGGTGAACCTGGGCAACCCCGACATCGCCTTCCAGACCGCCCTGCTGCCCACCGACGGCGTGGGTCTGGCACGCATGGAGTTCATCGTGGCGGAGCACATCAGGGCCCACCCGATGGCGCTCATCCACCCCGAGCGCATCGATGACGTGAAGGTGCGCGAGGAACTGGCGCGCCTGACGCAAGGCTATGCGCGGCCTGGGGACTACTTCGTGCGCGAGTTGGCCGAAGGCGTGGGCCACATCGCCGCCGCGTTCTACCCCAAGCCGGTGATCGTGCGCATGTCGGACTTCAAGACCAACGAGTACGCGAGCCTGCTCGGCGGGCGCTGGTTCGAGCCG
>CBINKC010000097.1:0-16739 GCA_966251135.1 uncultured Burkholderiaceae bacterium | reverse complement strand
CTTGCGCAGGGGCCCACCCTGAGCCGCGCGGCACGCCTAGTCAGGCGACCCGTGCCGCGGTCTTCAAACAACCGTCGACCCGCTTCGGACAGGTCGCTGACGCTTTGTCCCGCGCAGAGCACTACCGTCGTTCGTTCCCACCCTCACTCAGGAGCCGGCAAGCGACCGGCACCCTCCCGCATCGCCCGACCATGTTCGACCGCAACGAAACCCTTGAGGAAGCCCGCCAGCGCAACATCCACGATGCGCTGATGGAAGACATCGGCCAGCGCGACTGGACCGCCGAGCTGGTGCCTGCCGGCGAGCGCGTCACGGCGCAGGTGCTGGTGCGTGAGCATGCGGTGCTCTGCGGCCGCGAGTGGTTCGACGGCTGCGTGCATGCGCTCGATCCCGATGCCCGCGTGAACTGGCTTTACGAGGAAGGCGCGGCCATGCAGCCCGACACCCCCGTGTGCCGGATCGAATCAAACGCCCGCGCCCTGCTCTCCGCCGAGCGCCCCGCGCTCAACTTCCTGCAGTTGCTGTCGGCCACCGCCACGTTGACGCGCCAGCACGTCGACGCGATCGCTGGCGCATCGCCCAATCCGCGTGGCTGTGCCATTCTCGACACCCGCAAAACCCTCCCCGGCCTGCGGCAGGCACAGAAGTACGCGGTGCGCGTGGGCGGCGGCAAGAACCACCGCCTCGCGCTGTGGCACGGCATCCTCATCAAGGAGAACCACATCGCGGCGGCGGGGGGGATTCCCCCAGTGCTGCGCAATGCGGCCTCGCTCCACGCCGGCGTGGACATCCAGATCGAGGTCGAGAACCTCGACCAGCTGCGCGAAGCGCTGGCCTGCGGCGCAGCGAGTGTCATGCTCGACAACTTCACCCTGCCGCTCATGCGCGAAGCCGTGGCCATCAATGCGGGCCGCGCCCTGCTGGAGGTGTCGGGCAGCGTGCGTCTGCAAGACGTGCGCGAGATCGCGGCCACGGGCGTGGACCGCATCTCGATCGGGCGCCTCACCAAGGACGTGAAGGCGGTGGACTATTCGATGCGCGTGATCTCCCGCGCCTGAGCAGCTCCCGCGCCCCCCCCATAGTCGGCCGGGACGGGCCCCGAAATTGCGCCTCGAACCGGCCTTTCTTCCCGGCCTTCGCTCGCTTGCGGTCGAAGACACTCTTGTTGATGGCCCGGAAGGCGAAGACATGAGCAGCGAGTTCCAGTCGATCTACAACCACCACGAGCGCACCGTAATCGAGCTTGTACGCACGACTGGCGCCGCTCGCCACCCTCATATGCAAGGCGACATCCTCGCCGACGTCGCCTGCGTGGCGCTCAACCGCCTGCCCCCGCGCTACATCCGGCACGAGGTCGACTTCTCGTTCTATCTCAGCGACAAGGAACGCGCGAACACGGAGCGCGCCATTTCGGAAGCGGTGAACTTCGCGTTCGAGTTCGTCCAGGCGCGCATTGCCATGCGCGCTCGCAGCTGAGCATCGTCACCCGCTCAGGCCGTACGCCTTCGGCCGCTTGCCGTCTCTATGCGCAGGCAGCAGCACCGTCGGGAAGCTGACCGGCAGCGTGTACGGAAAATCCCGGCTGTAGTGCAGGCCCCGGCTTTCCTGGCGCATGAGCGCCGAGCGCACGATGAGCTCGGCACAGTCCACCAAGTTGCGCAGTTCCAGCAAGTCGCGGTTGACGCGGAAGTTGGCGTAATAGTCGTCGATCTCGTCGCGCAGCAGCTCGATGCGGTGCAGTGCCCGCTCCAGCCGGCGCGTGGTGCGCACAATGCCGACGTAGTTCCACATCAGCAGCCGCAGTTCGTCCCAGTTGTGGGCGATGACGACCTGCTCGTCTGCGTTTTCCACTTGGCTTTCGTCCCAGGCGGGCGGCGGCGGCGGCGACTTGGGGCCGGTGGCCAGGATGTCCGCCGCGCAGGTGCGCCCCAGCACCACGCACTCCAGCAGCGAATTGCTCGCCAACCGGTTGGCGCCGTGCAGGCCGGTGTAGGTGGTTTCCCCCACGGCATACAGGCCGGGCAGGTCGGTGCGGCCGTGCACGTCGCTGACCACCCCACCGCATGTGTAGTGCGCGGCGGGCACCACCGGGATGGGCTGCCGGGCGATGTCGATGCCCAGTTGGAGGCAGCGTGCGTGGATGGTCGGGAAGTGGTCGCGCAGGAAGGTTTCGCCCAGGTGCGTCGCATCCAGGTGCACGAAGTCGACGCCGTGCCTCTTCATCTCGAAGTCGATGGCCCGCGCCACGATGTCGCGCGGCGCCAGTTCCAGCCGCTCGTCGTGGGCCGCCATGAAGCGCGTGCCGTCAGGCAGCTTGAGATGCGCGCCCTCGCCGCGCATCGCCTCGGTGATGAGGAACGTGCGCTCCTGGGGGTGGTACAGGCAGGTCGGGTGGAACTGGATGAATTCCATGTTGCCCACCCGGCAGCCTGCGCGCCACGCCATGGCGATACCGTCGCCAGTGGAGGTGTCGGGGTTGGTGGTGTAGCGGTACACCTTCCCGGCACCGCCCGTGGCCAGCACGACAGCCGCGGCCGGCAAAGCCTCGACCCGCTGGCGGTCCATGTCCAGCGCATACAGGCCATAGCAGTGCGGCCGTTCGTCGCGCCTGAGGTGCCGAGAGGTGATGATGTCGAGCGCCATCCAGCGCTCACGCATCTGGATGTTGGGATGCTGCCGTGCGCGCTGCAGCAGCACGTCGTGGATCGCCTTGCCGGTGGCATCCGCCGCATGGGCTATGCGTCGCACGGCGTGGCCGCCCTCGCGGGTGAGGTGCAATCCCAGCGGCCCCCCGGGATCGGGCGAGAAGGGCACGCCGCTGTCCACGAGCCAGGCCACGGCGTCCGCACTGTGGGCGGCAATGAAGCGCGCGGTGTGCTCGTCGACGAGGCCGGCGCCGGCATCCTGGGTGTCGCGCACGTGCGATTCAATGCTGTCATCGTCGCCGAGCACGCCCACGATGCCGCCTTGCGCCCATGCCGTCGCGCCCTCGCCGAGGCCTCGCTTGGCGAGGACGATGACGGGGTTGCGGTCTGCCAAGTGCAGCGCAACGGTCAACCCTGCGAGACCGGCGCCGACGATGACGACCGGGGCATGGGGTGGCACAGCGTCGGGATGGGACATGGGTCTCAGGGCCGAGGCACGCCCACGGCTTGCCGGCCACAAGGTCGAGGTGCGGCATTCTATCGATGGCGATCCGCCGACCGCGGAGTTGGCATCGCGACACCTGCGAGGCATGCGCAGGAGCGGCGCTACCCCTACACTCTCCCCGCCCGTGAAACCGCGCTGCACCAGCGTGCCGCGCGGCATTCAGGCCGCGGCCCACGGTCGCAGACAACCGCATGAGCGACATGAGCACTCCGACTACGGCGGGCCCGCAGGGGGCCTCGACCCCGGCAGGCAAGGGCCCGCACGATGTGCCCTCCACCTGGGACGCCACGCAGGTGCAAACCCAGCTGGCACACAACGACAACGACGATTCGGCCGGGGGCGATACCGACATCGACCGGCCCACCGGCGGCAACGCATGCGAGCTGCTGGCCTCATGCGATCCCGGCCCCGCGTTACGGCAGCAGTTCGAGCACCGGCGGCCGGAGTTCATCGCCATCCATGACGTGGCGACCACCTCTTCGCGCAAGCTGCTCGCCGGCATCGCCGCAGCCAGCAAGAGCGCCGTGCAGAAGCTGGCCATCCGTCGCCAGGGCAACGGCCACGTGCTGGCTACGCTGGAGTTCGTCGAACTCCCCACGGCCGAAGGCAAGCGGCTGCGCATCTATTCCACCGAGGTGGACGCTGACGCCGACTCCCGCGACGCCCTCGCCCGGGTGCTGCTCGGATTCAGCACCCTGGGCGTCGTGCTCGTCGGGGACATGCCCGGGCACACGATAACCGGCACATTCCAGCCACTGCGCGAAGCCATGCTGAACGGCCCGTGGCCCAACAGCCATCTGCTTCTGTTGCCGCTGTCGACGGCCAATGCCCTCGTCGCACAAGGCATGGACCTGGCCCGGGGCACGGGGGTGAATGTGCGCACCACGCCGCAGGTGACGCGGCCCGCCGACGCCTGGAACTTCATCAGCAGCACATGGACCCGGATGCGCACGGATCTCGCAGCACCGAGCGCCACACAACACAGTGCACCGGGCGCCCTGTATCGCACGCCGATCGAACCCGCGCGGACCATGCCGCCGGTGGCCACGCGCCGGACCGATCCGCTCCCGCTGCATCCCATGCCGCCGGTGACGCATCCCGGTTCGCTCAGTCGCAGCGCCCTGGATCCCCTCACGCGCTACGTCGATCAGTTGAGTCAACTCACCGGCATGGTGAGTTGCTGCGTCTTCGACGTCGCCACCGGCCAAGCGCTGGCCCATGCGGGCGCCCGCCCCGGTCCAGAGGAACTCGGCATGCACGGTGCCGGCCTGCTCTCGGCCATGCTGGAAACGAGCCACACCCTCGGCATGGGCCACGCCTTGCCAGAAGCGGCCATCACACTGGGTTCGCACCACCTGCTGCTGCGCGCCGTGCCGCGTCACCCAGGGCTCGCACTGCACGCGGTGCTGGACAAGAGCCACGCCAACCTCACCCTGGCGCGGCTGCAGATCGGACGGATGGATTCGTCGTTCGACGGGTAAGCCCACCGGCGTTGATCGGCCGCTGCCCCTCCTCAGCGCAGGGGGGCCCCCTCTTCAGTGGACCGTGTGTCCGAATGTGAACTCGCCGTTCTCCATATCGACCGGAACCACGTCCTTCGGCCCAAAGCGGCCCTCCAGGATCAGTTTGGCGACCGGGTTTTCGATGCGCTGCTGGATCGCCCGCTTGAGCGGACGCGCGCCGAACACGGGGTCGAAGCCGGACTTGGCCAGCTCGGCGAGTGCCGCAGGCGATACGTCGAGCTTCATGTCCATCTTCTCCAGCCGGTGCTCCAGCGCGCGCAACTGGATGCGCGCAATGGACTCGATGTGCCGCTGGTCCAGGCCATGGAACACGACGACCTCGTCGATGCGGTTCAGGAACTCCGGCCGGAAGTGCTGCTTGACCTCCACCCACACCGCATCGCGGATCGCCTCGGCGTCCTGGCCGGCCATCTGCATGATCTGATGTGAACCCAGGTTGGAGGTCATGACGATCACCGTGTTCTTGAAGTCCACGGTCCGCCCCTGTCCGTCGGTCAGTCGGCCATCATCGAGCACCTGCAGGAGCACGTTGAACACATCCGGGTGCGCCTTCTCCACCTCGTCGAGCAGCAGCACGCTGTAGGGCTTGCGGCGCACGGCCTCGGTGAGGTGGCCGCCCTCGTCGTAGCCCACGTAGCCGGGCGGCGCACCGATCAGGCGGGCCACCGAGTGCTTCTCCATGTACTCGCTCATATCGACTCGGATGAGGTGCTCTTCGCTGTCGAACAGGAACGAGGCCAGTGCCTTGCACAGCTCCGTCTTGCCCACGCCCGTGGGCCCCAGGAACAGGAACGAGCCGGTAGGCCGGTTCGGATCGGACAGCCCCGAGCGGGAACGCCGGATGGCGTTGGCCACCGCGGTGATCGCCTCGTCCTGGCCGACCACGCGCTCGTGCAGTCGGGGTTCCATCTGCAGCAGCTTCTCGCGCTCGCCTTGCATCAGCTTGGCCACCGGAATGCCGGTGGCACGCGCCACGACCTCGGCGATCTCTTCAGCGCCCACCGTCGTGCGCAGCAGTGTCGGCCGGCCCTCGTTGCCCTTCTTCGCTTCAGTGGCCTGCGCCTCCTTCAGCGAGCGCTCCAGCTCAGGCAACCGGCCGTACTGCAGCTCGGCTACCTTGTTGAAGTCACCCTTGCGCTTGAGCTCCTCGATCTGCGTGCGCACGCGGTCGATCTCTTCCTTGAGGTGCGCCGAACCTTGCGCAGCGGCCTTCTCGGCCTTCCAGATCTCTTCCAGGTCGGCGGCCTCGCGCTTGAGGCGCGTGATCTCCTCTTCGATCAGCGCTAGGCGCTTCTGCGAGGCCTCGTCCTTCTCGCGCTTGACGGCCTCGCGCTCGATCTGCAGCTGGATCAGCCGGCGGTCGAGCTTGTCCATCGCCTCAGGCTTGGAGTCGATCTCGATCTTGATCTTGGCCGCTGCCTCGTCGATGAGGTCGATGGCCTTGTCGGGCAGGAAACGATCAGTGATGTAGCGGTGCGAGAGCTCGGCCGCGGCCACGATGGCCGGGTCGGTGATCTCGACCCCGTGGTGCACCTCGTACTTCTCCTGCAGGCCGCGCAGGATGGCGATCGTTGCCTCCACGCTCGGCTCGCCCACCAGAATTTTCTGGAAGCGGCGCTCGAGCGCGGCATCCTTCTCGATGTACTTGCGGTATTCGTCCAGCGTGGTCGCGCCGATGCAGTGCAGCTCGCCGCGCGCCAGGGCCGGCTTGAGCATGTTGCCGGCGTCGATGGCGCCTTCGGCCTTACCCGCCCCCACCATGGTGTGGATCTCGTCGATGAAGACGATGGTCTGGCCCTGGTCCTGAGCCACTTCCTTGAGCACCGACTTCAGCCGCTCCTCGAACTCCCCGCGGTACTTGGCGCCGGCCAGCAGCAAGGCCATGTCCAGCACGAGGATGCGCTTGTTCTTCAGGGAATCGGGTACTTCGCCCGCGACGATGCGCTGTGCCAGCCCTTCCACAATGGCTGTCTTGCCCACGCCGGGTTCGCCGATCAGCACCGGGTTGTTCTTGGTGCGGCGTTGAAGCACCTGGATGGCCCGGCGGATCTCGTCGTCGCGCCCGATCACCGGATCGAGCTTGGCCTTTCGTGCACGCTCGGTGAGATCGAGCGTGTACTTCTTGAGCGCCTCGCGCTGGCCCTCTGACTCGGCGCTATCCACCTTCTGGCCGCCTCGCACCATGTCGATGGTGGCCTCCAGCGTTTTACGGGTGAGGCCGTGCTCCTTGAGCAGCGGGCCCACGCTCTTGCTGTCGGCTGCGGCCAGCCAAAAAAGCTCGCTCGCGATGAACTGGTCGCCCCGTTTGGCGGCGTCCTTCTCGGTGGCCTGCAGCAAGGCGCCCAGTTCGCGGCCCGGCTGCACCTGCTCGCCGCCTTGCACCTGCGGCAGCTTCTTCATCTCGGTCTCGAGCGAGCTGGACAGCCGGCCGGTGTTCACCCCCGCACGATCGAGCATCGCCTTGGGACCATCGGGCTGCGCCAGCATCGCCGCCAGCAAGTGCACTGGTTCGATGTAGGGGTTGTCGCGGGTGACCGCCAAGCTTTGGGCGTCGGCCAGCGCTTCCTGGAACTTGGTGGTGAGCTTGTCGAGTCGCATGGATCAAGTCCTCTCGTTCAACCGGGATTTGAGGTGATTCGATCCGATTTCAAGCGGCGCCCGTCTGATCCATCGCAAGGCAGCGGGGGGGTGCTCAACCGCCAGCAAGCCGCGTGCTCATCCGACGACGCCTCGCGCGCCAGCCACGCGACAATGGCACGAACTGCGCAGCTTGAACAACATCGAGGAAACGGGTTCATGTGGAAATCGGTCGTGGCCATCTCGCTGGGCGCCTCTGTAGGCGCGCTGCTGCGCTTTGGCCTGGGCACGCGCCTGAACTCGCTGTTCCCGACCATACCGCCCGGCACGCTGGCCGCCAACCTGATCGGCGCCTATGTGATCGGCACTGCCATCGCCTTCTTCGCCGCGTACGATGCCCTCGCCCCCGAGTGGCGGCTGTTCATCATCACGGGCTTCTGCGGGGGACTCACGACCTTCTCGACCTACTCTGCCGAACTGGTCACGCTGCTGCAGCAAGGCCGCATCGGCTGGACGCTGGTTGCGGCGGCGGTCCACCTGTTCGGATCGCTGCTCATGACCGTGGCCGGCATGGCAACCGTCGCCTGGGCCAGAAGCTGATGGCAGCCGACAGGAGCCTCTATGCAAACCTCGCTGATCCGCTTCTATGTGCACGAGAGCCAGCGCTGCCACGGCCGGCTGTTCTGGGAGTGGCTGCTGGAGGAAGCCAACCGCCTCGGCCTGCGAGGTGGCTCGGCCTTCCGGGCCATGGCGGGGTTCGGGCGACACCACCGCCTGCACGAGAACCACTTCTTCGAACTCGGAGGCAGCCTCACGGTCGAGGTGGAGTTCATCGTCACCGACGACGAGGCGCGACGACTGTTCGCTCTCATCGAGGGAGAGAAGATCCGGGTGGTGTATAGCCGCGTGCCGGTGGAGTTCGGCGTGCTCAACCCGGATACACAGGACACGCCG
Source organism: uncultured Burkholderiaceae bacterium (assembly GCA_966251135.1). Classification (GTDB taxonomy): domain Bacteria; phylum Pseudomonadota; class Gammaproteobacteria; order Burkholderiales; family Burkholderiaceae_C; genus Albitalea. The sequence continues at coordinate 8,535 of CBINKC010000097.1, read as the reverse complement.
GCCATTGGGGGCGCCTGAGCCGGCGTTCAGTGCGCAGCGTTCTCGGAGGCGATGCCCCAGCGCTTGAGGGCGTCATCGTCCACGACGCGCGCATCCACCCATCGCGACCCTTCGGGCGTGTGCTCCTTTTTCCAGAAGGGTGCTTGGGTCTTCAGGTAGTCGATGAGGAATTCGCAAGCCTGGAACGCATGGCCACGGTGCACCGCGGTGACAGCCACGAGGACGATCTGGTCCTCGGGCGCGAGACGCCCCACCCGGTGGATGATGCGCACGGCGCGGATGTCGAAGCGGAACAGCGCCTCGTCGACCATAGCCTCGATGGCCTTTTCGGTCATGCCCGGGTAGTGCTCCAACTCCATGGCATTGACGCCCAACCCTTCACTGCGATCACGAACAGTGCCGACGAACGACACCACCGCACCCACGGAACGATCGCCCGCGCGCAGCGCCGCTACTTCCCCGGCAAGATCGAAATCGTGCGTTTGCACCGTCACGCGCGCAACCATCGCTCAGCCTCCCGTCACCGGCGGAAAAAACGCGACCTCGGCCCCCTCGTGCACCGCGGCCGTCTCTTCGCACACGACCTGATCCATGGCACAGCGCAAGGCCCGGCCACGCGCAAGCGTGGCCGCGTGCACCGAACTGCGCTCGATGAGGGCATCGCGCAGCGCCCATACGGTGCCCCCCGCCGGCAATTCGACCTGCTCTCCGGGGCCGAGCGCCTCACGGATCGACGCGAAATAGCGGACGTTCACGATGGTCATGTGAGCAATTCCGAGAACGCCAGGAACCGCACCTGGTCCCCACGCCGGATAACCTGATCCGGCGGGTTGTCGACCAAGCCGTCGCCCCACACCGCCGAGGTCAGCACACCAGAACTCTGGTTGGGAAACAGATCCAGGCCGCCCTCGGCATTGCGGCGCACGCGCAGGAACTCCTGCCGCTTGTCGGGGCGCAGCCAATCGAAATCGGCACGCAGGCCGCAGGCGCGCGGCCGCCAGCCGTCCACGCCCTGCAGGCGCAGCAGCACCGGCCGCACCGCGAGCACAAAGGTCACGAAGCTGGACACCGGATTGCCCGGCAGCCCCACGAAGTACGCAGCGCCCCCCGCTGGCCGCCTTACTTCGCCGAAGGCCAGCGGCTTGCCGGGCTTGATCGCCACCTGCCACAGATCGAGCCGGCCCTCGGCTTGGACGGCGGGGCGCAGATGGTCTTCCTCGCCCACCGACACGCCACCGCTCGTCAGGATGAGATCGTGCTCGCACGCCGCGCGGCGCAGCGTCTCGCGTGTGGCGTCGAGCCGGTCCGGCACGATGCCGAAGTCGGTGCAGTCGCATCCCAGCGCCTGGATCAGGCCGCGCAAGGTATACCGGTTGGAGTTGTAGATGGCACCAGGCTTGAGCGGCTCGCCAGGCATCACCAGTTCGTCGCCGGTGGAAAGCAGCGCGACACGCGGCCGGCGCACCACGCGCACCTGGGCCACGCCCACCGAGGCGGCCAGCCCCATGGCTTGCGGGGTGAGCCGCTGGCCGCAGGCCAGCACTACGGAACCGGCCTGAACATCCTCGCCGCGACGTCGGATCCATAGCCCGGCCTCGGGCACCGTATGCACCCGCACGCCTCCCTCGACCGCTTCGCACTGTTCCTGCATCACCACCGCATCGGCGCCCGGCGGGATCTGCGCGCCCGTGAAAACCCGTGCGGCCGTCCCGGGCATCAGCGGCCGAGGCGCCTGGCCAGCAGCAACACGCTGGCTCACGGCCAGTTGCACGCCGGCGTGCCGCACGTCAGCCGCGCACAAAGCGTAGCCATCCATGGAGGTGTTGTCCTGGGGCGGCACATCGATCGCCGAGCGCACCTCCTCGGCGAGCACCCGACCCAGTGCATCGAACGTCGGGATGTCTTCGACCTCAGCCGCCGGCAGCGGCTGGACCGTGCTTACGAGCTGGTCCAGCGCCTGGTCCAGCGCCAGCATGGAAGGCCGTGCTCTTGGGTTCGTAGAGGGGCGATCGGTACTCATAGCGCTCAGGATGGCCAAGGAGGAAATGTGCCACGGCATCCGGATCGTTGAGATCCAGCAATGGCAAACCGGTCGGCTGCGGCAGGCGATCAGGGCTGTCGGTGCACAGGGCCACGACAGAGGGATCGTACGGATACTGCGCGGGCTTGCCTGCGGCGCCGCGCCAAACCTCGATCTTCGGCAGGTCAGCATGCTTGAAGCCTTCGACCAGCACCCAGTCGCAGTCGGACAACTCCGCGACGAGCTGGTGCACCGTGGGCTCGCTGCACACCTCGTACTCGCGGATCTTCGCCAGCCGGCGGTCGGAAGCCACCACCACCTCGAAGGCGCCCGCTCTCCGATGCCGCCACGAGTCCTTGCCGGGGTGGTCGATATCGAATTCGTGATGCGCATGCTTGACGACCGAGACGCGCTGGCCGGCAAGCCTGAGCCGTGCGATCAGATGCTCGACCAGCGTGGTCTTGCCGGAACCCGAATAGCCGCTGAAGCCGACGACCTTCATTGACTGCCCTGCCCCGCCGCGCGCCCTGCGTACTGCTCAGTCTGCTGCAGGCGGCTGGGCTTCAGGCATTCTCGGCGATGTAGCGCTTCACTGCCTGCGCATCGGCGGGCATGACCGCGCAGCGCTTGGGCAGTTGCTCGATGCCCTCCAACGCGGCCGGACGGCCCGGCTCGCGGCCGAGCGCTTCGCGGATCGTGGCGGCAAATTTCGCCGCCAACGCCGTCTCCAGCACGATCATCGGCACGCCGGGCTCGACATACTGCCGCGCCACCTTGAGGCCGTCGGCCGTGTGCGTGTCGACAATCGCACCGAAGCGCTGCCAGGTGTCCCGGATGGTGGCGAGGCGGTCTGCATGCGTACTCGACCCCGAGACGAAACCGTAGCCCGGCACCCGGGCGAACTCCTCGCCGGTGAGCGCGAAGGAACCGTGGTGTTCCACCTCGGTCTTGAAGAGCTGGCGTGTCCGGACCCCATCGCGGCCCAGCAGGTCGAACACGAAGCGCTCGAAGTTCGACGCCTTCGAAATATCCATCGAGGGACTCGACGTCTCGTGCGTCTCCGCGCTGCCTCGCACCCGGTAGGTGCCGGTGCGGAAGAACTCGTCGAGCACATCGTTCTCGTTGGTGGCCAGCACCAGCTTCCGGATCGGCAGGCCCATCATGCGCGCCACGTGTCCAGCGCAGATGTTGCCGAAGTTGCCCGAGGGCACAGCGAAGCTGACCGGTTCGCCGTTCTGGCGCGTCGCCTGGAAGTAGCCGGCAAAGTAGTACACCACTTGCGCCAGCAGTCGCGCCCAGTTGATGGAGTTCACCGTGCCGATGCGGTGCCGGCGCTTGAACTCCAGGTCATTGGACACCGCCTTGACGATGTCCTGGCAGTCGTCGAACACGCCCTCCACCGCAATGTTGTGGATGTTGGCGTCCTGCAGGCTGTACATCTGCGCCTGCTGGAAGGCACTCATGCGGCCCTTGGGGCTCAGCATGAATACGTTGATGCCCTTCTTGCCGCGCATGGCGTACTCGGCCGCACTGCCGGTATCGCCGGAGGTGGCACCCAGGATGTTCAGCGTCTGCCCGCGACGCGCCAGCTCGTACTCGAAAAGCTGGCCCAGCAGCTGCATCGCCATGTCCTTGAACGCCAGCGTGGGCCCATTGGACAAGGCTTCCAGCTGCACCCCGGGCTCGAGCGGCTTGAGCGGCGTGATCTCGCGAGTACCGAATACGTGCTCGGTGTAGGTGCGCGACACCAGCTGCCTCAAATCGGCCGCCGGGATGTCATCGATGTACAAGGAAAGGATCTCGAAGGCCAGCTCGTGGTACGGCAACGCACGCCACTTCGCCAGCGTCGCTGCGTCCACCTTCGGATAGTGGGTCGGCAGGTACAACCCGCCATCCGGTGCCAGGCCTTCGAGGAGGATGTCCGAAAAGCCTCGTTCCGTGCGGTCACCCCGCGTGCTGATGTACTTCATGTGCTCAGTTCAGCTCTTCCTTGCGGATGCGCACGATCGGAGCCAGTACGGTGGGCAGCGACTGCATCTGCGCAATGGCCAGGTTCATCTCGCCTTCGATGGTCTCGTGCGTCATGATGATGACGTCGGTCTTGGTCTTGCCCTGGTCGTCGGGATCGGCGGGCCGCTGCAGGAGCGCATCGATGGAGATGCCCCTGTCGGCCAGGATGCCGGTGAGGCGCGCGAGCACGCCGGCCTGGTCGGCCACCTGCAGCCGCAGGTAGAACGACGTACGCACCTTTTCGATCGGCAGGATGGGCGTGGTGGCAAGCCTGTCGGGCTGGAAGGCGAGGTGGGGCACCCGGTGGTGCGGATCGGCCGTATGCAGACGGGTCACATCGACCAGGTCGGCCACCACGGCCGAGGCGGTAGGCTCCGAGCCCGCGCCCTTGCCGTAGTACAGCGTCGTGCCTACTGCATCGGCATGCACGACCACGGCATTCATGGCGCCTTCCACATTGGCAATCAGCCGCTTGCCTGGCACCAGGGTGGGATGCACTCGCAGCTCGATGCCCTCGTCGCGCCGGCGCGTGATGCCCAGCAGCTTGATGCGGTACCCCAACTGCTCGGCATACGTGATGTCCGCAGCCTGCAGCCGGGTGATCCCCTCGACATGGGCCTTGTCGAACTGCACCGGGATGCCGAAGGCAATGGCGCTCATGATGGTCGCCTTGTGCGCGGCATCGATGCCCTCGATATCGAAGGTCGGGTCGGCCTCAGCGTACCCCAGCGCCTGCGCTTCCTTGAGCACGGTATTGAAATCGAGCCCCTTGGAACGCATCTCCGAGAGGATGAAGTTCGTCGTGCCGTTGATGATGCCGGCGATCCACTCAATACGGTTGGCAGTAAGACCTTCGCGCAGCGCCTTGATGATGGGGATGCCGCCCGCCACCGCGGCCTCGAACGCGACTATCACGCCCTTCTCGCGCGCCGCCGCAAAGATCTCTGTGCCATGAACCGCGAGCAACGCCTTGTTGGCCGTGACCACATGCTTGCCGGCCGCGATGGCTTCCATCACCAGTGTCTTGGCGATGCCGTAGCCGCCGATCAACTCGACAACGATGTCGATGTCCGGGTTGGCGATTACTTGGCGCGCATCGTCCACCACCTGTGCGTGCTCGCCCACGATGGACTTGGCGCGCGCAGTGTCGAGGTCGGCCACCATGGTGATCTCGATGCCGCGGCCGGCGCGGCGACGGATCTCTTCCTGGTTGCGGCGCAACACGTTGAACGTGCCGCTGCCCACGATGCCGATGCCCAGCAGGCCGACTTGGATGGGTTTCATGTTGCGGAAGGCCTTAGTCCTTGCTTGGGTGGGAATTGCCGGGCGTCAGCACGTGTGGCGACGCCGGTAGTGATCGAGGAATCGCGCGATGCGCTCGATCGCTTCAGTAAGGTCGTCGGAGTTCGGCAGGAACACCAGGCGGAAATGGTCGGGGTGCGGCCAGTTGCAGCCCGTGCCCTGCACGATCAGCACCTTCTCCTCCGCGAGCAGCTCATAGGCGAGCTGCTGGTCGTCGGCAATGGGGTACATCTTCGGATCGAGCCGCGGGAACATGTACAGCGCCGCCTTGGGCTTGACGACGCTCACGCCGGGAATCTGCGTGAGCAGGTCATAGGCGAGGTCGCGCTGCCGGCACAGGCGCCCGCCGGGCGAGACGAGTTCCTTGATGCTCTGGTAGCCGCCCAGCGCGGTCTGGATGGCGAGCTGCCCCGGCGTGTTCGAGCACAGGCGCATCGAGGCCAGCATGTTCAGGCCCTCGATGTAGTCACGCGCATGCCGCTTCTCGCCCGAAACCACCATCCATCCGGCACGATAACCGCAGGAGCGGTAGTTCTTCGACAGTCCGTTGTAGGTGATGAAGAGCACATCATCGGCGAGCGAGGCGATGCTTGTGTGCTCTTCGCCGTCGTACACGGTCTTGTCGTAGATCTCGTCAGCGAGCACGACCAGCTGGTGCTGCCGCGCCAGCTCCACGAGCTCCTGGAGCAGCGGTTCAGGGTACAGCGCTCCGGTGGGGTTGTTCGGATTGATGACGACGATGGCTTTGGTGCGCTCGTTGATCTTGCGGCGAATATCGTCGATGTCCGGCAGCCAGCCGGACTGCTCGTCACACACGTAGTGCACCGGCGTGCCGCCCGACAGCGCGACCGCTGCCGTGTACAGCGGGTAGTCGGGCGTAGGCAACAGCACTTGGTCGCCATCGTCCAGCAGCGCATTCAGGCTCATCACGATGAGCTCGGAGGCACCGTTGCCCAGATACACGTCGTCCACCGTCACACCGGAGATCTTCTTCTCCTGCGTGTAGTGCACCACGGCACGGCGCGGCGCAAACAGGCCCTTGCTGTCGGTGTATCCCGCCGTATGAGGCAGGTTGCGGATCATGTCCTGGACGATTTCGTCCGGGGGCTCCAGCCCGAACACGGCGAGGTTGCCTATGTTGAGCTTGATGATCTTGTGGCCCTCTTCCTCCATCTGGCGTGCCTTGTCGAGCACGGGGCCTCGGATGTCGTAGCACACGTTGGCGAGCTTGCTCGACTTGGCGATGGGCTTCAAAGGGTCTCTCCGGCGCGTGGACTGCAGCGCAAAACCTATAATTTAACCACACGCTTTGCGAGGAAAACGCCCGTGAAAATGCAGGCCGATCGCACCGAAGGAACGAATGCCATCTCGAGGCACGGGCCCGAAGGGGTGATCGTCAACAACATCGAGTACCGCTCGAGTGTCATCGTCCCTTGGCTGGGGCACGTGGTCTCCTGGCAAGCCGCCCGTTTCGAAGATCTCACCGAAGAGCACTTTCGCACGCTGACCGCACTCCGCCCGGAGCTCGTGGTGTTCGGCAGCGGCTCGCGAATCCGCTTCCCCCGCACTGCCTTGCTGCGGCCGCTGATCGATGCCCGTATCGGCATCGAGACCATGGACAGCCCGGCCGCTTGTCGAACCTACAACGTGCTGCTGGCCGAAGGCCGCTCAGTGGTCGCCGCACTGCTGTTCGAGTTGCCCTGAAGCACCCGTGCAATGCAGTAGTCATGCGTTTCGGACATATCGGTTCGCTTTATAATTGCGCGCCACGCCCACGAAGCGCAACCCTTCATGACGCCAGCCCTCAACAAACCCCTGCCGGATTTTGAAGCGCTCGCCACAGGCGGCGTGAAGTTCACGCCGCAGGCCTTTTCCGGCCAAACCGTGGTGCTGTACTTCTACCCGAAGGACAGCACGCCGGGCTGCACCACCGAAGCAATGCAGTTTCGTGATCATCACAAGGATTTCGTGAAGGCCGGCGCGGTAGTGTTTGGCGTGTCTCGCGACAACATGGCGTCGCACGAGAAGTTCAAGCAGACATTGGAGCTGCCCTTCGAACTGATCGCTGATACAGAAGAAAAGCTCTGCCACATGTTCGGCGTGGTGAAGAACAAGATCATGTACGGCAAGAAGGTGAAGGGTATCGAGCGGTCCACCTTTCTCATCGACGGCACCGGCGTGCTGCGCGCCGAGTGGCGGGGCCTCAAGGTAGCCGGCCATGTCGAAGAGGTGCTGAAGGCCGTGAAGACGCTGAAGAAGGCTGCCTGACCGGCGTCGATACAAAGGAAAACGAAAAGAAAAACGCCGGTCCGCCGGCGTTTTTCTTTTCGTATCAGCCCATCGCCCGAATGCGACACACTGGGTTGTCGCGAAACACCGGATGTGCATAATGGGCCATGCCCGTGAGTAGTGAAACGCGCACTCTCTCCATCGAGCCGCACAGGCGACTGTGCGGCTTTTTTTCTTCCGACGACGGAACGCCGCCTCCTCATGCCACTACCCAAGCCGCCTGCCAAACGAGCTGCCATCCTCACTCCCGCTGACTTCGAGGCGCAGGCCGCACCCAAACCGGGGAAACGCTCTCACAAGACCACCCTTTCCGCCGAACCGGCGTCGAGTGCCGAGTTGCACCTGTACGACGGATCCAGCGAAGCTGCCGCCCCGCCTGCGCTCAAGCCGGACGCCTTTGCGCCTGCACACCATCATGTGCGGCGCCCGGCGGTTGAGCCGCAGGTACGCAAGCCGCGCGGCGAAGGACCGCCGCGCCTGTTCGTGCTCGACACCAATGTGTTGATGCACGATCCGATGTCGCTCTTCCGCTTCGAGGAGCATGACATCTACCTGCCCATGATCACGCTGGAGGAACTCGACGGCCATAAGCGCGGCATGACGGAAGTGGCGCGCAACGCCCGCCAGGCGAGCCGCGAACTCGATGCGCTCGCGGCCGCGACCGGGGCACACGAGGCCAAGGGCGGCGGCATGGCCGACGGACTGCTGCTGGCCAGTACCGGCCATCCGGAAGCCGCTGGGAGGTTGTACTTCCAGACGAACCTGCTCAACGTGGCGCTGCCGGTGGGCCTCCCCCAGGGCAAGGCCGACAACCAGATTCTGGGCGTGGTCCAGGCGCTGCGCGAGGCGCAACCGCAGCGCGATGTGGTGCTGGTGTCGAAGGACATCAACATGCGCATCAAGGCGCGTGCGCT
>CBINKC010000096.1:0-16959 GCA_966251135.1 uncultured Burkholderiaceae bacterium | reverse complement strand
GTATCGAGGACGGCCAGCCGCTGCTCGTCGGTCAGCCCGGCGACCGGATCGTCGGCCGCGTCGACACACCACACGAGCGAACAGCGCCCGTCACGCCGGGGCAGCAGGGCCGCCGGCCCTTGGCGGGTGAACCGCTCGTAGGCGACGCCCGGTTGCGCCTCGGCCAGCGTCACCGTCCCCACCCAGGCGGTTTGCCGGTAGTCGTGGTGCAGTCCCTTGGGCGACTGGCCGGCGAACACGCCGCCTTCGGCCACCACGGCGAGGTCGAAGCGCTCGGCGATGCCGGCGTCGATTTCCACCCCGCCATCGACCGTCTTGAGTCCCGCCACCGGGGTGCCGAAGCGGGCGGCCAGGCGCTCGGGCTCGCGGGCGCAGGCGTCGAGCCAGGCCTGCTGCAGCGGCGCGACGATGTCGCCGTAGCTCATGACGGCGCCCAGCATGGGCACCGCCTCGTCCAGCGCCCGGATGCGCACCTCCGGCTCACCCATCCACCCGGCCAGCGGGGCTGGCAACGACGGCGGCTGCTGCGAAACATGCACTTCCATGATGGGCCGCGCAGCCTCGGCGTTCCACGCCTGCAGTCGCTGCAGCAGTTGCACGCTGCCGAGCGACAGCGCGAGCGTGCGCGGGTCGTGCGAAACATCGACATCGACCGCCCGCGCATCGAACAGGCTCACCCTCGCCCGGGGCAGCGCGCGCGCCGCGTGCAGCGCCAGCGTGAGCCCCACAGGACCCGCGCCGACCACCGCCAGCCTCCATCCGGAATCGGTCGTCATGGCCGCACCTTCACTCGTGTCGTGAGTTGGGGATCCGCGGCATTGGCGACGAACCCGCAACCTCGCATGGGGCGGCTATCGTAAGCCCCACGGGCGGCCGTGGCGGGGCTCATGCCCGCATAAGCGCTTCGATGTCCGCGACCTCCACGGGCGCCCCACGCGAGATCAGCTCGCAGCCGTCTGACGTGATCACCGCGTCGTCCTCGATGCGGATGCCGATGCCCCAGTACTTCTGCGGCACGTCGTCGGCCGGGCGCACATAGATTCCGGGCTCGACCGTGACCACCATGCCGGGCTGCAGGACGCGCGAGGGCGGCCGCACCACCGTGCCGCCCTTGCCGTCGGGCTGCTCGATGGGCAGCTCGGCGAGCGAGAGGTATTCGCCCACGTCGTGCACGTCACGCCCGATCCAGTGGCCCGTGCCGTGCATGAAGAAGCGCCGGTAGGCCGCCGTGCGGATCACGGTTTCGAGATCACCCGCCTCCCGCTTCAGCAGCCCGCAATCCAACATGCCCTGGGCAAGCACGCGCACCGCCGCATCGTGAGCATCGCGATGGCGCGCGCCGGGGCGGGTGGCCGCGACCGCGGCCTTCTGCGCGGCCAGCACCAGCTCATACAGCTCGCGCTGGGGCGCCGTGAAGCGGCCGGCCGCGGGGAAGGTGCGCGTCACGTCGCTCGCATAGCCGTCGACCTCGCACCCGGCGTCGACGAGGCACATCTGCCCGGGCAACAGCGGCGTGTCACCCGCCGCGTAGTGCAGCACGCACGCATTGGCGCCAGCGGCCACGATGCTGGGATAGGCCGGGCTTTGTGCGCCGTGCCGGCGGAACTCGTGCAGGAGCTCGGCTTCGATCTCGTACTCGCGCACGCTCGCCGCCCCCGCATGGAAGCGTGCGGCGCAGTAGCGCATCGCGCGCACGTGGGCTCCGGCCGAGATGTCAGCGGCGCGCCGCATCGTGGCCAGTTCGCCGTCATCCTTGACCAGCCGAAGGTCCTCGAGCACCGGGTTGAGGTCGCGCAGGACCGCAGGGCAGACCAGGCCTTCGCGTGCGCGGCGTCGCACCTCGGCCATCCAGCCTTCGAGCATGGCGGGCAGCGCGGGATAGCGCCCGAAACAGAACCAAACCGCGGGCTGATTGGCCAGTAACTGCGGGAGCCGGGTGTCGAGTTCGGCCAGCGGATAAGCCTCCTGCAGCCCGAGCAACGAGATCGCACCCTCAGGCCCCGACCGCACGCCCTCCCAGATCTCCAGTTCGGGGTCGCGTGGCCGGCAGAACAGGATGCTGCGGCCTTCGCTCGTGACGACGAGCCAGGCCTGTGGCTCGGCGAAGCCTGTGAGGTAGTGGAAATGGCTGTCGTAGCGGTACGGAAACTCGGTGTCCGCGTTGCGTGACTGCTCGGGGGCCGTAGGCAAGATGGCGACGCCTCCTCCCGCGCGCGCCATCGCCTCGGCGATGCGGGAACGGCGCCGCGCCAGCGCCGTTTCGGTGGTGGGCTCGGAATCGGACACCAGGGCGTTCATCAGGGAATTCTCCCATTCGCCCTGTAAGGGATTGCATCCCGGGAACCAATGAGCAGACCGCATGCGGTGCGGCATTCGCCGCGGCCCGCAGATCAGCCTCGAAGAGATCAGCCCGAAGTCACCTGCGGCGCTGCCGCGCCTCGGCGCAAACGGCGCAGGGCACGCCGAAGCTCGGCGTCGTCGGCCGGCTGGGGCGCCGCGCGAGCGCCGGCCCGCATGCGCTCGGAGACCTCCCGTGCACGCAACTGCGCGAGCTGCATGCGCATCTGGTTGGCCACCGCCTCCACCGCCTCCCGGCCCCCGGCCGCGTCGGTCTTGGGCAGCGCGACGACCCGCTTGTCCTTCATGCGCACCGCGAGGCGCACGAGGCGGCCGCGACGGCCGTGCCGCAACGTGAACAGGCCCGATCCACTCTCCTGGACGGCCACGTCGCGGATGTTCTCCAGCGCCACCTGCCGCACGGTGCTGCCCAGGCCGCGCTGGAACCACAGGTTGTTGGCGCCCACCGAGACCCTCTCCCATCGCAGCAGATCGAGCGCCAGTGCGCCGGCCAGCAACATCCCGGCGCCCCCCCACAACCACCTGGAATTCGTGGCCAGGGCCAGCCAGCCCACGAAGCCGGCGATCGCCGCCAGCACCGCGACCTCCAGCATGGAGCGCACTCCCGTGTGGTAGACCTTGCGTTCGTAGCAGGCCGCCTCGGGCTCGCCGGTCGCCAGAGGGTGCCACGCCCACAGCACAACCTTCACCACACGCGACACCAGCGCGTGCCCGGCCACGCCAAAGGCGACGAGAAAAGGCAACAGCAACGCGAGTTCAAACGTCTTCACGCGCCGACGATAGCCGACGCCAGGCGCATGTGCAAAGGCGTGCCAGGCCGTCTTTGTTCATGTCAGGCCTCGCGGACTGCGCGAACGGTCTTCGCGGGCGGTCGAGCGGTCCATGGCTAAGATGCGCAAGCCGCCCCGCACCGGTCTGCGCCTACGGCACCAGCAAGGAGGGTTTTCCAATGAACTACCGTCGACTCGGCCGATGGGGCCTGCAGGTCAGCGAGCTTGCACTCGGTTCATGGATCACCTATCACAACCGGCTCGACGAGGCCGGGGTGCGCGAGTTCATGGCCGCCGCCTACGACGCAGGCATCAATGTCTTCGACACGGCCGAGGCCTACGCTGGCGGGCGCAGTGAAGAGCTGATGGGCGCAGCGCTGCGAGCCCTGAAGTGGCCACGGCTGCATTACGTGGTCTCGACCAAGTTCTGGTGGGGGTTGGACCGCGAGGGCGCCGCCCCCAATCGCAGGGAGACGCTCAACCGCAAGTACCTGCTGCATGCCATCGACGGCTCGCTCGCCCGCCTGGGGCTGGAGCATGTCGACCTCGTGTATTGCCATCGCCCCGATCCGCACACGCCGCTAGAGGAAACGGTGTGGGCGATGAGCGACATCATCACCCGCGGCAAGGCCCTGTACTGGGGCACGAGCGAATGGCCGGCGGCCCGCATCCGGCAGGCGTGGGAGATTGCAGAGCGCCATCACCTGCACAAGCCGGTGGTGGAACAGCCGGAGTACCACCTGTTCCACCGTACCCGCGTCGAGCAGGAGTACGCCCCGCTGTACGAGGAGATCGGGCTCGGCCTCACCACCTGGAGTCCGCTGGCGGGCGGCCTCCTCACGGGCAAGTACCGATCGGGAATCCCGGACGACAGCCGCGCCGCGATGAAAGGCATGGCGGCCTACCAGCAGGCCTTCATCCATCCTGAACGCAACGCGGCCGTGGGCCGGCTGGAAGGGCTGGCCGCGGAGCTGGGCTGCAGCGTCACGCAGCTTGCCATCGCGTGGGCCACGAAGAACCGGCGCGTGAGCAGCGTCATCCTGGGCGCTTCGGGGCTGGGGCAGTTGCAGCACAACCTCGGCGCGCTGGACGTCCAGGACCGACTCACGAAAGAAGTGCTGGCGCGCATCGACGAGATCGCGCTCCCGCTGGCCGATTGAGCAAGCGCCGACGCAGCTGGGTGCCGTAGTGATCGTCGTGCGCGTGCTCAGCTACGCCGATGCAGCGGCGTTTCGCGCACTGCGCCTGCGCGCGCTCGCCGAGGACCCGGCGACCTTCGGCTCCACTTACGAGGATGAGCGCGACACGCCGCTTTCCGTGGTGGCCGAGCGCATGGCACCCGCCCCGGACCGCGCCATCGTCGGCGCTTTCGACGGCCCTGACCTCGTCGGGCTGGCCGCGTGGCATCGCGAAGAGACCGAAGGCCTTGAGCACCAGGGCTTCGTGTGGGGTGTGTTCGTGGCGCCGTCTTACCGGGGCCGGGGATTGGCGCGCCGGCTCATGCGCGCCGTGATCGGCCTCGCGCGCCGCGCCCAGGGCATCAGGGAGCTCACGCTCGTCGCCTACGCGGACAACGACCCTGCCCTCGGACTGTATGAATCGCTGGGGTTCGTGATCCACGACCGCCAGCCCACGGACGGCGGCACGGACCGCAGGCCCTGCGACCTGCACATGAGGCTACGCTTGTAGTTCAATGCTTGCAGGCACGCGATGGGCTTGCGCAGCCGCACGCCCCTTTTCCCGCCTCTACTTGGGAGCAGCTCGATGGGATCCGACCTCGCCGGCACGCCGGGCACACGGCACATACGCCTGACCTCGCATCCGGGGCAGGGCGCCGGCTCGGCCCCGGCCCTCCACTGGGGCGCCACGAGCGCCGCCGAGCGCGGACCGGTGATCGGCACCACCACCCACCGCGACCACCGCAACGTGATCGGCACCCACTCGGGCTCCTACGGCGTGTACCGCGCGCTCGCCGTGGCCGCCGGCACCCTGCCGCGGGGACATCGCGCCGACCTCACGAACACCGCGCCGACCGACCTCATCGGCCCTTACCTTTCGTGGAGCGACGCGGAGCGCATCGTCTCGCTCGACCCCTGGGGCGCCTCGGTGGCCGAGGTCTACGCCGAGCACCTCGCGCAGGGTTATGACGTGCGCCCCACCATCGCCGTGACCAAGGCGCACATCCATCTGCCGGAGGTGCGCCAGGCCATCGCCTTCCAGCGCCTCGCAGTCGACGGCAAGGTGCTGCTCGACGACGGCTCCGCGGCGGTGACCAAGATCGCCATCGAGCCCGTGTGGTGGCTGCCCGGCGTGGCGCGGCGCTTCAATGTGAGCGAGGCGGAGCTGCGCCGCGCGCTCTTCGAAGAGACGGGCGGCATGTACCCCGAGTTGGTCACGCGCGGCGACCTGGAGGTCTTCCTGCCGCCCATCGGCGGCCAGACGCTCTACATCTTCGGCCACCCCCGCGATCTGGCCGATGCGGGCGTCACGCTCACCGCTCGCGTGCACGACGAGTGCAATGGCTCCGATGTGTTCGGCTCCGACATCTGCACCTGCCGCCCCTACCACACGCACGCCATCGAGGAATGCATCCGTGGCGCGCAGGCGGGCGGCGTGGGGCTCATCGCCTACAGCCGCAAGGAAGGCCGCGCGCTCGGGGAGGTGACCAAGTTCCTCGTCTACAACGCACGCAAGCGCCAGGTGGGCGGTGACAGCGCCGACAAGTATTTCCTGCGCACCGAGTGCGTGGCCGGCGTGCAGGACATGCGCTTCCAGGAGCTGATGCCCGATGTGCTGCACTGGCTGGGCGTGCGCAAGATCCACCGGCTGGTCTCGATGAGCAACGACAAGTTCGACGCGATCACCGCCAGCGGCATCGAGGTGGGCGAGCGGGTGAAGATCCCCGACGCGCTGGTGCCCGCCGATGCACGCGTGGAGATCGAGGCCAAGATCGCCGCGGGCTACTTCACCGACGGCCAGGTGCCTGGCGAGCTGCAGCTGGCCGCCGTGAAGGGGCGTGGTCTTGAGTGACGCCGGCCACGACGAAGCCGCGCTGCACGAAGCGGTGCGCGCACTGCGCTCGCCGGCCACCATCCGCGAGCGCTGCGCCGCCATCACGGCCATGGTGGCGGCCGGGCGTTCCGAGCATTTCCGCCTCGACCGCACGGCCATGCCGGCAGTCGCCGAACGTGTAGCCCGCCTGACGCTGCAGCGCTATCCCGAGCTGAAGGTTCCGGTTCACAGCCGCTGGCGGCATTTCTCGGTCGGCGGGGTGGACCGCGTGGCCGAGCTGGACGCAAGGCTCGGCGGCCACAGCGCCATCGCCGCCGCGCGCGCCATGGTGGACCTGACGGTGGTGAGCGTGCTGCTCGATGCGGGCGCCGGGCCCAACTGGTCGTACCGCGAGCACGAGAGCGGCCTCACCTTCCAGCGCTCCGAAGGGCTCGCGGTGGCCACCTTCCGTGCCTTCGTGGCCGGCCGCTTCTCGTCGGACCCGGGCGATCCGTGCCGCGTCGACGCCGCCGCGCTGTTGGGCCTGGATGAGTCCGCGCTGGCCGGCATCTTCCAGGCCCGGGAGGACAACCCGCTCGCCGGGCTGGGCGGCCGCACTGCGCTCATGCAGCGGCTGGGCATGGCGCTGCGCGACCAGCCGGAGCGCTTCACCTCCATCGGCCAGCCGGGGCATCTGCTGGACTCACTGACCTACCACGCGCATGCGCCGCGGCTGCGCCACCATCGTCCCGCACCCGGGTCGCAACGGCACCACCACGTGAGCGCCAGCCGCATCCTGGGCGGGCTGCTCGACGCCTTCAGCAGCATCTGGCCTGAAGGCACCGTGATCGGCGACGTGCCGATGGGCGATGTGTCGCGCCACCCGGCGGCCGGAGGCCAGGGCCCGAGTGCGGGCTACGTGCCCTTCCACAAGCTGTCGCAATGGCTGGCATATTCGCTGATCGAACCCTTCCAGCGCGGCGGCATTGCCGTGAACGGGCTGGACGAACTCACCGCGCTGCCCGAGTACCGCAATGGCGGCCTGCTCCTCGATGCCGGCGTGATCGTGCCGCGCGATGCGCTCCATGCCCGGCAGCGGCTGCTGCCGCAGGACCCCTGGGTGGTGGAGTGGCGCGCGCTCACCGTGACCCTGATCGACGAGATCGCGCCGCTGGTGCGCGAGGCCCTCGGACTCGATGCCGGCCAGTTGCCGCTGGGGGCCGTGCTGGAAGGCGGCACCTGGGCCGCCGGCCGGCAGATCGCCGCCGAGCAACGCGAGGGCGGAGCACCGCCCGTGCAGGTGGCAACCGACGGCACGGTGTTCTGACGCCACCATGACCTACCCCCGGCACAGCGCGCATTCCGGCGCCAGGCCGCTAGCCCGGAGACACGATTGACCCCGCAAGTCCATCCCATCGCTCACCCGCTGGTGCAGCACAAGCTCACGCTGATGCGCCAGAAGGACCGCAGCACCCACAGCTTCCGCCGGCTGCTGAACGAGATCGGCATGCTCATGGCCTACGAGGTCACACGCGACATGCCGACGCAACTCGTGGAGATCGAGACCCCCCTGGAGCGCATGCAGGCGCCGGTGATCGACGGCAAGAAGACGGTGTTCGTGAGCGTGATGCGCGCCGGGGCCGGGTTCCTCGACGGCATGCTCAGCGTCATCCCCGGCGCGCGCATTGGGCACATCGGCCTGTACCGCGATCCCAAGACGCGGGTGGCCGTGGAGTACTACTTCAAGATGCCGGCCGACATGCACGAGCGCGATGCCATCGTGCTCGACCCCATGCTGGCCACCGGCAACTCGGCCGTGGCCGCGGTGGATCGGCTCAAGGAAACGCATCCGCGCTCCATCCGCTTCGTGTGCCTGCTGGCCGCTCCCGAGGGCCTGGCCCACTTCCACGCCAACCACCCCGATGTGCCCGTGTACGTGGCGGCCATCGACCGCCAGCTCAACGAGCACGGCTATATCGTGCCGGGCCTCGGCGATGCAGGGGACCGCATCTTCGGGACGAAGTAACTCCGATCCGCCATTGACGCAGCGCAAGCTGGCGGATCCGCGGCCTCCATAGGATCGCGCTCCATGCCGACTGCCCAGCCCCTCGCGGAGCCCGCGTCCGTCCCCCGCAGCGAGGCCGTCGCGGCCGTGCTGGCGCGCCACCGCCACCAACCGCATCGGCTGGTGCAAGTGCTGCGGGAACTGCAGGCGCGGCTGGGCTGGTTGCCTGAAACGACGCTCGATGACGTTGCCCGCGCGCTGCATCTCACCCTGGCCCACGTGCGCGGCGTCGCGGGGTTCTATCGCTTCCTCCATACCGAGCCGGTGGGGCAGTACCGCGTGCTCTTCAGCGACAACGCCACCGACCGCCTGCTGGGCAGCGCAGACCTGCTCGGCCAGTTGTGCGCGCAGCTGGGCATCGCTCGCAGCCAAACCCGCGCAGACGGCCTCGTCAGCGTGGACACCACCTCCTGCACCGGGCTGGGCGACCAGGGGCCGGCGGTGCTCATCAATCACCACCACGTCCTCACGCGGCTCGATGCCGGGCGGGTGGCACGCATGGCCGAGTTGATCGAGGCCCGCATTCCCGTGCCCCAGTGGCCCACCGAGTGGCTGCGCGTAGACGACCAGGTGCGGCGGGCCGATGTGCTGCTCGCCGACCCGCCGCCCCCGGGTCAGGCGCTGGCCGCGGCCATGGCGCGCGGCCCCGGCGGGATGCTGGAAGAGATGAAGCTTGCTCGCTTGCGCGGCCGCGGCGGCGCGGGCTTTCCCACAGCGCAGAAGTGGCAGCTGTGCCGCGACACGCCGGCCGATGCGCGCGTGGTGGTGTGCAATGCCGATGAGGGCGAACCCGGCACGTTCAAGGACCGCGTGCTCCTCACCCGCCATGCCGACGAGGTGTTCGAAGGCATGACCCTGGCCGCGTGGGTGCTGGACGCACGCCACGGGTTCGTGTACCTGCGCGGCGAGTACCGCTACCTGCTGGAGTCGCTGGAGTGCGTGCTGCAGCGGCGGCGCGAGGCTGGGTTGCTGGGATCGTCCATCCTCGGCCACCCGGGCTTCGACTTCGACATCGAGATCCACGTCGGGGCCGGCGCCTATGTGTGCGGCGAGGAGTCCGGGCTCATCGAGTCGCTGGAAGGCAAGCGCGGCACGCCTCGCATCCGCCCACCCTTCCCGGTGGAGCGCGGCTACATGGGCCTGCCCACGGTCGTGAACAACGTCGAGACCTTCTGCGCCGCCACGCACATCGCCCGCCACGGCGGCGAGTGGTGGTCGCGCATCGGCACGGCGCGTTCCACCGGCACCAAGATCCACTCGGTGTCCGGCGACTGCGAACGGCCGGGCCTCTACGAGTATCCGTTCGGCACGCGCATCGGCCGCGTGCTCGAAGACTGCGGCGCGCGCGACACGCAGGCCGTGCAGGTGGGCGGCCCCTCGGGCCTGACCGTCTCCGCCTTCGAGTTCGGCCGCCGCCTCGCCTTCGAAGACGTGCCCACGGCCGGCGCCTTCATGATCTTCGACCGCTCGCGCGACATGTTCGAGGTGGCCCGCAACTTCGCGCACTTCTTCGAGCACGAGAGCTGCGGCTTCTGCACGCCGTGCCGCGTGGGCACCGCATTGGTGGCTCGGCGCATGGACAAGCTCGCCGCCGGCCACGGTTCGCGCCACGACGTGGAGGTGCTCACCGAACTCGACGGCCTCATGCACGCGGCCACGCACTGCGGCCTGGGCGCCGCGGCGTGCAACCCGCTGCGCGACACCATCTTGCGTTTCCGCCCGGCCTACGAGCGGCACTTGCGGTCACTGCATTTCGAGCCCGCCTTCGACCTCGACGACGAGCTGTCGGCCGCGCGCGCCGTCACCGGCCGCGACGACCCCGAGGCCCACCTGGAGAAACCGACGTGAGCGAGCAGGAGCCCACCGCCCCCATCGCCCCCACCTTCTCGCTCGACGGCGACGAGGTTCCCTTCCGCCCGGGCGACAGCGTGCTGGCGGCCGCCACCCGCGCGGGGCACTACATCCCGCACCTGTGCTGGCTCCCCGATTTCCACGCGCATGGTTCTTGCCGCGTGTGCATCGTGAAGGCGGGCGGGCGCCACATGGCTGCGTGCAGCCTGCAAGCCAGCGAGGGGCTGGAGGTAGAGAACCGCACCGAGGCGCTCGACGCACACCGCAAGACGCTGCTGCAGATGCTGTTCGTGGAAGGCAACCACTTCTGCCCGTCGTGCGAGAAGAGCGGCAACTGCCTGCTGCAGGCCACCGCCTACGAGATGGGCATGGAAGGCCCGCACTTCGAGGAGTTCTATCCCGACCGGCCCGTCGACGCGAGCCATCCGGATCTCCTCCTCGACTTCAACCGTTGCATCCTCTGCGAGCTGTGCGTGCGCGCCAGCCGCGATGTCGACGGCAAGTCCGTCTTCGCCATCGGCGGGCACGGCATCGGCACCCGGCTGATGGTCGACAGCCCCAGCGGCCGGCTCGCCGACACGCCCATCACACTGGATGACCGCGCCGCCTCCGTGTGCCCGGTGGGCGTGATCCTGCCCAAGCGGCGAGGCTACGCCGTGCCCATCGGCGAGCGCCGCTACGACCCGGCGCCGGTGTCGCAGCAGGTCGAGACCGACGACACATGACCCCGCCCGAGACCAGCGGCCCCGTGCCGCACGCGCCGCGCAAGCTCAAGCTCGCCACCGTGTCGCTGGCCGGCTGCTTCGGCTGCCACATGTCCTTCCTCGACATCGACGAGCGGCTCTTCGAGCTTGTCGAGCACGTCGAATTCGGCCGCTCGCCGCTCACCGACATCAAGACCGTGGAGCACTGCGACATCGGCCTGGTCGAGGGGGGCCTGTGCAACGCCGAGAACGTGCATGTGCTGCGGGAGTTCCGCGCCCAGTGCAAGACGCTGGTGGCCGTGGGCGCCTGCGCCATTACCGGCGGCTTGCCCGCGCAGCGCAACCATCTCGACGTGGGGCGCCTGCTCACTCAGGTGTACAGCGACCGCCCCGGGCTGGCCGCGGGCAGCCGCGTGCCCGACGACCCCGAGCTGCCGCTGCCGCTCAACCGCGTGCATCCCATCCACGAGGTGGTGCACGTCGACTACTTCCTGCCCGGCTGCCCGCCCTCGGCCGATGCGTTCTGGACCTTCCTCTGCGACCTGATGGCCGGCCGCACGCCGCACCTGGGCCACGGGCTCATCCGCTATGACTGACGCATCCCTTCCCGGCGAGGGCCTGCGCCGCGTCGCCATCGACCCGGTGTCGCGCGTGGAAGGCCACGGCAAGGTCACGCTGCTGCTCGACGAAGCGAACCGCGTGCGGCAGGTGCGGCTGCACATCGTCGAGTTCCGCGGCTTCGAGCAGTTCATCCAGGGCCGGCCCTATTGGGAAGTACCGGTCATGGTGCAACGCCTGTGCGGCATCTGCCCGGTGTCGCACCACCTCGCCGCCTCGAAGGCCATGGACCAGGTGGTGGGCGCCGTGCAGCTCACCCCCAGCGCGGACAAGCTGCGCCGGCTCATGCACTACGGCCAGGTGATGCAGTCGCACGCGCTGCACTTCTTCCACCTCGCCTCGCCCGACCTGCTGTTCGGCTTCGACAGCGATGCCGGCCGGCGCCACATCGTGGCCGTAGCCGAGACTTACCCGGACGTCGCGCGCAAGGGCGTGCTGCTGCGCAAGTTCGGCCAGGAGATCATCCGCGCGACCGCGGGCAAGCGGGTCCACGGCACCGGTTCCGTGCCGGGCGGCGTGAACCGGCATCTCTCGCCTGAAGACCGCGACCAGTTCGCCGCCGAGGCCCCGCAGATGATCGCGTGGGCGCAGGAGGCGGTCGCGCTCGCCCGCCGTCTGCACGAATCCGACCCCGCCCTGTACGACCATTTCGGCAGCTTCCCCTCGCACCTGCTCTCGCTCGTGCGGGGCGACGGCGCGATGGAGCTGTACGACGGCCACTTGCGCGTGCGCGACAGCCGCGGCGCCGTGATGGTCGACGGCTTTCCCGACGAGCGCTACCTCGACCTCATCGAGGAAGAGGTGCGCCCCTGGAGCTACATGAAGTTCCCCTACCTGCGCGCGCTCGGCGCCGAGACCGGCTGGTACCGCGTCGGTCCGCTGGCGCGGGTGCAGAACTGCGACTTCATCGACACGCCCCATGCCGAGGCCGCGCGTCATGCGTTCGTCGCGCATGGAAAAGGCCAGCCCGTCCAGTCCTCGCTCGCCTACCACTGGGCCCGCATGATCGAGATGCTGCACGCGGTGGAGGTGATCGCGCAGGCGCTCGACGATCCCGACCTGCTGGCCGGTGTACGCATGGCCGGCGACCCCTCGCTGGCACGGCGCACGGCAGAAGGCGAGCGCGAGGGCATCGGCACCATCGAGGCACCACGCGGCACGCTGATCCACCACTACCGCGTGGGCGACGACGACCTGGTCACCATGTGCAACCTCATCGTCTCCACCACGCACAACAACCAGGCGATGAACGAGGCGGTGCGCCACGTAACCGAGCGTTATCTCGACGGACACGAGATCACCGAGGGCCTGCTCAACCACGTGGAAGTCGCCATCCGCGCCTACGACCCCTGCCTGTCCTGCGCCACCCACGCGCTGGGCCAGATGCCGCTGGACGTGACGCTTTGTGGTGCGCAGGGCGAGTTGCTCGACCGCGTGTGGCGCTCGTCCGAGGGCGAGCTGCGGCGCGAGCCCCCGGCATGACGGCGCCCGTGCTCGTCATCGGCTGGGGCAATCCCAGCCGGGGCGACGATGCCATCGGCCCGCTGCTGGTGGAGCAGCTCCAGGCCTCGCACGCCGATGCGGCCGTGGACTGGCTGGTCGATTTCCAGCTGCAGGTCGAGCACGCGCTGGACCTCGCCGGCCGCGAGCGCGTGCTCTTCGTGGACGCAAGCCAGCGTGGCATGGCGCCTTTCGAGGTGTCGCAGGTCGAGCCCCGGCGCGACGCCAGCTACACCAGCCACGCGATGTCTCCGGCAGCCGTGCTGCATGCCCATCGCGAGCTGTGCGCCAGCGCGGCGCCCGCGTGCACGCTGCTGGCCATCCGCGGCGAGTGCTTCGAGCTGGGCACACCGTTGAGCGACTCAGGCGCGCGCCACCTCGCGCAGGCCCTGCACTGGGCACGAAGCTGGCTAAGGCCCGCGCGGTCCGCCACCGCGGCCGGCTGACGCCCTCGCCGCGCTGGCACAGTGCAGCGGCGACCGCCATACTCGCGGTCGATCATCCCGGAGGTCTTTCATGCCCGCGCAAGACATGCTGCTGATCCGCGGCGCCACGCTGCCCGACGGCCGCACCGGGCAGGACGTGCTGGTGCACGGCGAGCGCATCGCCGCCATCGGCCCCGGCCTGCCGCAGCCCGCAGGCGCCGACCTGATCGACGCCCACGGCATGCTCCTCTCGCCGCCCTTCGTCGACGCCCACTTCCACATGGACGCGACCTTGTCCTACGGACTGCCGCGCGTGAACGCCAGCGGCACGCTGCTGGAGGGCATCGCGCTATGGGGCGAGCTGAAGCCCGAACTCACGCAGGAAGCCCTCGCCGAGCGCGCGCTGCGCTATTGCGACTGGGCCGTGGCCAAGGGTTTGCTGGCCATCCGCACGCACGTGGACGTCTGCGACGAGCGGCTGCTCGCCGTCGAAGCCCTGCTCGATGTGAAACGCCGGGTCGCCCCCTGGCTCGACCTGCAGCTCGTCGCCTTCCCGCAGGATGGCCTGCTGCGTTCACCCGGCGCGCTCGCTCACCTGAAGCGCGCCCTCGCCATGGGCGCGGACATGGTGGGCGGCATCCCGCACTTCGAGCGCACCATGGCCGAAGGAGCGGAATCGATACGCCTGCTGTGCGAGCTGGCGGCGCAAGAGGGCCGCATGGTCGACATGCACTGCGACGAGAGCGACGACCCGATGTCGCGCCACATCGAAACCCTGGTTTTCCACACCCAGCGGCTGGGCTTGCAGGGCCGCGTGACGGGATCGCACCTCACGTCCATGCATTCCATGGACAACTACTACGTCTCCAAGCTCATCCCGCTGATGGCCGAGGCGCAGGTCCATGCGGTGGCCAACCCGCTCATCAACATCACCCTGCAAGGCCGGCACGATACCTACCCCCGGCGCCGGGGCATGACCCGCGTGCCCGAGCTGCTGGCCGCCGGTGTCAACGTGGCCTACGGCCACGACTGCGTCATGGACCCCTGGTATGCGCTGGGCTCGGGCGACATGCTGGAGGTCGCGCACATGGGCCTGCATGTCGCGCAGATGACCTCGCAGGACGGCATGCGCGCCTGCTTCGACGCCGTGACAGTAAACGCCGCGCGTGTGCTCGGCCTGACCGGCTACGGTCTGGAGGCCGGCCGTGCGGCTGACATGGTGCTGCTGCAGGCTCGCAGCCCGCAGGAGGCGATCCGCCTGCGCGCCACGCGGCTGGCGGTGGTGCGGCGGGGGCGGGTCGTGGCGCGCACGCCGGCCTCGGTGTCCACGCTCGCGCTGCCGGGACGCAGCGTGAGCGTGGATTGGATGCTGCGCTGACAGGCGCACCACAGAACGGATCGGCCCAATCACCGCGCCCACCAAAAAGGTGGTGCGGCGTTGATGCGCTCGTCATGGCGGCGTAGTACAGCTGCAGTGGCGCCGTGATGCGCGCGGCGCCTTGCGCGCCCGGCTGCGGGCTCGTAGAAGGAGACGACGGCGTTGAGGTCGGGGCGGCGTGTCGCGAGGAAGTTCGCGATGCCGCCGCCACAGCAGAAACCAACGACACCGACCTTGCCGTTGCACTGAGGCAGGGTGGGGCCGGAGGTTCCTATTCGTCGTCTTGGTCGCGACGAACGCGGTGCCACGCGATGGAAGCGCCCCAACCCCCGACGAAGCCAAGTACGACCTTCACGATATCCAAAACGAGGGCATCCTTGCCCATCCAAAGCGCCAGGAGGACAAAGCCCAACAGCAGAGTGACCATTACCCCGGCAAACAGCAGTCTATGCAGGTGCATGGTCTTGTTGACCTGTCGCTCGTCCTTGCGGTCATCCGCCTGGGCTTGAATCGACTTGTCTGCGATCTTCTGGCTGTGCTCAATCTCGCGTAGAGAGACGTCTGCCTGCTTCAGCTCAAGAGCGAGCTTCTGCTCTTGGACAGCAAGGATGCGCTGTAGTGTCTCTGGGGTAAGTTGCGGCGGCTCGATCCGCGGCGGAGTCTTGCTCACCCGTGTTTCGCACGTTTGAGAACCGGCACCAAGTACTCGACCTCAAACTTGCCGAAGTCGCCGCGTCCTATCGCAGGCGTCACGAATCGCGACTTGGCGATCAGGTGGGGGGATTCCTTCGTCAGACGCAGGTATTCCTGCGGCGAGACGACCTCGCGCCGCACAGGCGTCAGATCGATGACCGAGGATTTCGTCTTCATAGGAGCCCCAGACCTTCTGAGACTTGGGGGATGAGTCCTCCAAGTCTGCTGCAGCAGCGTTCGTGCCGCAGACTCAAAGCCGGCAATGCCGGAGACGCTCGCATTGTGGGGAAAGTCGAGCAACCGCGCCCACCGCGGGGTTAGGGGGTTACGACCAGCTCGGTGTTATGTCACGCCCGGTCGTTGCTCGGGGCGAGCTCTCGTGAAAAAGCCCGCCGAAGCGGGCTTGGGATTACAGCGCTGTAATCCGGTGGGCCTATCCTACCTTGGGCAACTTGCCGGCCACATCGATACACTCCGGCGCGCCTTCAAAAGCGCTCACCAGTGTCGCGAGATCAAGCCGGTTGCTGGACTGGAGGTAGACGCGGCGGGCGTGTTCCAGCGTCAGAATGACGGACGGTGCTCGTCCGCTATTGGCCGGCGCGTTTCGCGCGACCTGCTGACTGCGTGCGGCGTTTTTCATGGCGTTCCCCCGTTGCGGCAAGTGGCGTACCAATAGCCATTCGCCTTTGTGACTGCACTGTACCCACTTCGTTCATACGCCACCATAGATTGTGGCAATGGGTTCATGATGCGTACCTGCGGCTTACGTCCGTCAGGTTGTACCAGACTTGCGTAGATGTCGGCACCGACTAGGACGATTTGAGCGATCCTTCCCTTGAGTGGGTGTGACGCATGTGGTGAACCCTCGATGTGAGTGATGGACACCCACTCCTTGGCGTTCGACAGCCGGGCGACCGCTAGACCGCAAAGCTGCCCGTTGCACCATACGGCAAGGTCCAGGCGCCGGGGATGGGACTTGTGTAGGACAGGCAGGATGCGCTCGCGCCATGCGAACGGGATCCTGCGGCCCGATGGCGTCCAATCCATATCGACTACATCGAGCGCCGAATCGTCTACAGGTTGAACGGTGACTCTGGTACGGAAAACGGGGAGTGCCTGCTCTTCGAGCAGATCACGTGTCAAACGGCGGAGCCGGGCATACTTCGCGGCGCATACGTCAAGGCGCTCAACGGACGCGGGCTTCAATGCCGCGCCGCAGTACATCGACGCCTTCACTCGTCTCGCTGTACTGCTGAGCAACTTGGCGCAAGTCGTGGCCTGCCGAGCTTCATTTCCACTTTTGGTCTTCTCCCTACTGTTCGCCAATCGTAAGCCCACTGAAGTCCTGCAGAGGTCGCTTTCTATGGAGTTTCGTACGCCGCGCGTAGCCCCCGAGGCCTCTCAGTGCGGCACACGAGCCTCTTGCCCAGATCTACATTGCGCAGTGATGGCACTGTGGGGGCATGGCGACACGTGACGGGAGGCGAGAGGCTATGTATTTGCGCGGTTGGCCGGACGATTTTCGCCTTGACCTACGCTGCCGCTCGTTAATCCGAAGTTCCGGAAGCCACCGAGCGAGGTTGTCCTTGCACGACAAGCACTTGGC
>CBINKC010000095.1:0-17334 GCA_966251135.1 uncultured Burkholderiaceae bacterium | reverse complement strand
GAGGCGGTGGCCCACCCCGACGGCAAGGTGAATCCCGCATCGGTGGCGATCATGATGCGCAGGGAGCTGCTTGCGCCGCTCGAAGGCGAGCTGAGCGCGGCACAGGTGGCGATGCATGCGCCCGGGTTGCCGGACAAGCCCAAGACCAAGGCGCATTGAGGCCGGTCACCGCGTGCCGGCTTGCGGCTCGCCCAGCAGCTCCAGGGTGCGCGGATCGGGCAGGCCGCCGAAGTACCTTTCCAGCGCCTGGCGCCAGAGCGGCTCCTGCGGCGACACCGCGTTGAACAGCGTCATGCAGGAGCGGAACTTCATGTCGTCGGGCGAGCCCAGGATGTCGTGGGCCGAGCGATCGGGCACCGCGAGCATCAGCTGCGTGCATTCCGCCAGCCGCTCGCCTAGCACCGGGTGCCGCCAGTAGGCCTGGGCTTCGGTGCGCGAGGCGATGCCGTAGTGCCGGGCCATGGCGCTGTGGCCCAGGCTCCTGAGCTGCGGGAATACGAACCACATCCAGTGGCTGCGCTTGCGTCCCGCCCTCAGCTCCGCGAGCACCGTGTCGTAGACATCGTGCTGCGCCCGGACGAATCGCTCGAGGTCGTGTGGGTCGTTCATGGCATGCCTCGCTTCGTGCCCGGTTGCGGCGCGGCTGGAGGGGGTGAGGCGGACAGATTGGATCCAGGATAGGACTGAAATCCAGGAGAGGACGCGCGGCATCGGCAAGTGACACTCTTATCAGGTTCTTTGCGGAAGTTGCAGGAATTACACTGCCCCGCACTGCCTTCCGTCGTTCCACCGAACAACTCCGCGGCCCCGGCCGCGTGCACGATGAACATTGCCGACCTTTCGAACGGGATGCTCGATCGCATGCAGTACGAGGCCGATTCCCTGGCGGACAAGACCATCGCCCGCCTGCTCGGGCCCTGGTGTGTCGATCCCGGCGACTCGCGGGAGGTGCTTCGCAGTACCAACATCGAGCGCTGGCGAAGATTGACGATCGTGAACGCGCTCATCGGCCAGTGGAAGGACAACCGCTGCCTGACCGAATGGCGCGCGCCGCCCGGCACGCCGCTTGAAGTGGCCAGTGCGCTGGAAGACTACTTGCGCCAGATTCCGGGTGTGCCGAAATGGGCCGACACCGGCAGCATCGTGCGAGCCGAGTCCATCTTCATGGACCAGGGCGTGCTCTCGTGCATCTTGCTCTTTTGCGCCAGCCTGCCCGAGTGCTATGTCATTCCCGACCTGTCGCAGGCGCTGCACCTGACGGGCCAGCTGGAACAAAACACCGACTACCGCATCCGCGCCACGGCGGCGATGGTCTTCCCGGTCATGATGCCGGGCGGCCTCACCACGCCCGACGGAGCCGGCATCGCACAGGTGGTGAAGGTGCGCCTGATCCACGCGATGGTGCGCAACCTGATCCTCCGTGGCGAGCCTTCCGAGGTGGTGGCGGTGCTGGGCGGCCGGCTGCGTGCACCCGATGCGCTTGTGCTGGCGCCGCTGCGCGGGCTGCGGCAGCCCTCGGGGATGCACGAGGCGCTCCTTGCTCACGGGTGGAACGTCGGCAAGGACGGCGTGCCCTGCAACCAGGAGGAGCAGGCCTACACGCTGCTGACGTTCCACTATGTCTTCCTGCGGGCCCTGCGCACGCTGCGCATCGGCCTGCCCGATGGCGACGAGCGGGCCTACCTTCACACCTGGAATGTGGTGGGGCACCTGCTCGGCATACGGCGTGACCTCATGGCCGACACCATGGAGGAGGCGCAGGTCCTGTTCGCCCGCATCCAGGCCCGCAGCCGAGCCGATCGCTACACGCCCGATCCGCGGCCGGCGCTGGCCGGGGCGCTGATGCAGACCATGGAGTCGCTGATTCCCCTCAGGGTGGCCAAGCCGATACCTGTGCTCCTCACGCGCTATCTGTGCGGCCCTGCCACGGCTCGTGACCTCGGCATCGATGGCAACGTGTCGGAGCCTGCCCGCTGGCTCTTCGCCGTGCTGATGTTCACCGTGCACCTCATCGACGGCGTGGTGCGGCGGTTCAAGCCGGATTTCTCCCTCTCGCGCTTCTTCACTCGGCTCGTGGGGCGGCGTTTCCTCGCCTCGGTGCTGATGGACCAGACGCGGCCGCTGCGCCTGCCCGAAGGCGTGCTGGACCAGGCACGGCAGACGATGGCCGGATGGCACGAGGATCCGAAGGCCCCTCGCTGGATGAACGCCGTCGAGCGACGCCTGCTGCGCGATGTCGCAGTGGCGCCGGAGCCTGCACGACAATAGCGCCCCCGCCTGATCACCCTCACCATGCCGGACGCGTGCCGCCGCTGGGCTTGTCTGTTTCTTGCACTGCTGTGGGCACCCCTCGCCGGGGCCGCCCCGCTCGTGCTCGACGACGCCTTGCGGCGCATCGAGGCGTGGCCTGCCGTCACGCTGCTGCCCGAGGCGCACGGCCCCATGACGCTGGACGATGTGCTGGCTGCCCGCCATCGTTTCGAGCCGGCGCCGAACGGGCACGCTACCCTCGGCTTGCGCAAGGAAGCCGTGTGGCTGCGGGTTCCGCTCGCCGTGGCGGCCGGCTCCGATGGCCACTGGGTAATGGACATCGACTACGCGGTGCTCAACCGGGTGGATGTCTATGTGTTGAAGGGCACGAGCGTGCACAAGCACGCCACGCTCGGCAACCTGCAGTCCGTGGACCAGCGGCCACTGGGCAGCCGCACGCCGGCCGTGGCGCTGGACCTGCCGGCTGGCGAGCCCGTGGAGATGTTTCTGCGCGTGCAGACGCAAGGTGCCATGGTCTTGCCCATTCATTTGAGCAAGCCCGGCGCCTTCCACGAGCGGGCACTGGCCGAACAACTGCTGCAGGGGCTGCTCGCGGGCCTGGGCCTGTGCCTGGTGATCTACAGCCTCATGCAGTGGGCCACGCTGCGTCAGACGCTGTACCTGAAGTACGCGCTGCTCACCACATCGAGCGTGCTCTTCTCGGTGTACCAGTTCGGCATCGGCGCGCAGTTCCTGTGGAGGGATCACCGTTGGGCTGAACTGCACGCGGGCGGACTGTCGGCCCTGGTGGCCTCGGCTAGCACCTTCCTGTTCGTGGAGCATGCCCTTCGCGGCACCCAAGCGCGTGCGCTCTTCGCCCGCGCGATGAAAGCGGGCGCGGCGCTGCTCCTGCTCACGGCGGCCGCCTATGCGTTCGACCTGTTGGACCTGCATCTTGTGAGCGTCGTCGTGGGAACGTTGGGGCTCGCACCAGCCGTGATGGGCCTGCCGGGGGCGGTGAGGCGCCTGCGCCAGGGCGACAACATCGGCGGCTACTTCCTCGTGGCCTGGCTCGGCTATTTCGTTGCGACGGCCGTGATGGTGAGCTTGCTCAAGGGGCATGTGCGAGCCAACTTCTGGACGCTGCATTCCTTCCAGATCGGCGCCACGCTGGACATGCTGCTGTTCATGCGGGTGATCGGCCTGCGCATGAAGGCGATGCATGCCGCTGCGCAGCATGCCCGGCATGAGCGCGACACGCTGCACTCGCTAGCGCACACCGATTCGCTGACCGGCCTGCCCAACCGCCGGGGGCTCGACGCTGCGCTCGCTGCGGAGCTGCCGCTG
The DNA here is from genome assembly GCA_966251135.1 of uncultured Burkholderiaceae bacterium. Classification (GTDB taxonomy): domain Bacteria; phylum Pseudomonadota; class Gammaproteobacteria; order Burkholderiales; family Burkholderiaceae_C; genus Albitalea. Next base: position 13,737 of record CBINKC010000095.1, on the reverse strand, counting down.
TGCGGGCCGGACCGGCTACTGGCCGTGTACATGGTCGACCTCGATGGCTTCAAGGAGGTCAACGATCGCCACGGCCACCAGGCCGGCGATGAACTGCTTGCCGCGGTGGCCCGCCGTTTGAAGACCAGCTTGCGCACCAGTGACCTCGTGGCTCGACTGGGCGGCGACGAGTTCGTCATCATCGTGACCGGCTTGCACGACGACAGCCAGGCGCAGGAGATCGGCCAGCACCTCCTGAAGGTGTTCGACGCGCCGTTCCAGCTTTCGCATGACCGTCGCTGCAGCGTGGGGCTCACGGTAGGCTATGCCCTCGTGCCCGTCGATGGCACCGACCCGGTCACGCTGCTCCAACGCGCCGACGCGGCGATGTACGCCGGCAAGCAGGGCGGCAAGCGCTGTGTGCGCCGCGCACTTGCAGGTCGCGTAGCGGCTTGATTGCCACCTTTGCCTTTTTGCCCGGCAGCGCCGGGCTCATCCACATTCTTGAGTACGACCCATGGCCGCTTCCAGCCTGCTCGCCCTGCTTGACGACATCGCCACCATCCTGGACGACGTGAGCGTGCTCACGAAGGTGGCGGCCAAGAAGACCGCCGGCGTGCTCGGCGACGACTTGGCGCTCAACGCGCAGCAAGTGTCCGGCGTGAATAGCGAGAGGGAACTGCCGGTGGTCTGGGCGGTCGCCAAGGGCTCGGCGATCAACAAGGCCATCCTCGTGCCGGCCGCGCTGGCGATCAGCGCCTTCGCCCCGTGGCTGGTGGTGCCGCTCCTCATGGTGGGTGGCGCCTTCCTCTGCTACGAGGGCGTGGAGAAACTCGCGCACCGCTTCCTGCACAGCGCCGCCGAGGAAGAGGCGCACCGCGAGGAACTGGTGCGGGCGATGGCCGACCCGGCGGTGGATCTCGTGGCGCTGGAGCGGGACAAGATCAAAGGCGCGGTCCGCACTGACTTCATCCTGTCGGCCGAGATCGTGACTATCGCGCTGGGCGCGGTGGCGGGCGCGGAGTTCGGCGTGCGGGTAGGGGTGCTCGTGGGCATCGCCGCGCTCATGACCGTGGGCGTGTATGGCCTGGTGGCGGCGATCGTGAAGCTCGACGACCTGGGGCTGCACCTGAGCCGGTGTTCCGATGCATTCCGGCAGCGCCTCGGGCGCGGCATCCTGGCCGCTGCACCGTGGCTGATGAAGGCGCTGTCCGTCGCGGGCACGGCCGCCATGTTCCTGGTGGGCGGCGGCATCCTCGCGCACGGCGTGCCAGCGCTGGAACATGGCGTGGAAGCTGTGGCGCACGTGGCCGGCGCCGTGCCGGGCATCGGGCCGGTGCTGGTGGTGCTCACGCCGCTCGTGGTCGACGCACTCATCGGCGTCGCGGCAGGCACCGTCGTGTTGGCCGTGGTGATGGCCATCAAGCGCATGCGCGGCACGCGCCGCGCCGTGGGCGGCGCGTGACGGACTGGCACCGGGCTGTGACACGTCTACCTGGCCCGGATGTCAGTTCCCCGCAGGGCAGAATTGCGTCATCCCTCGCCCTTGCTGGGCGTCGATTGCTGCGGGCTCGAACAAGACATGGCGCAATCCCACGACCGGCTCCTTGCCGACCTGCTGAGCTTCGTGCGTGACGAGCAGGCTGCCGGCCTGCGCAAGCTGCTCGACATTTGGGAGCGCCCGGTGGGCCAGAAGCTCGACACGGGCTGGTCGCAGCGCTTCCTCCGCCTGCAGCGCGCCGACGACGCCACCGCCCTGTGGGCCTACATCGACGGCGGGGACTCCCGGTTCCGCGAGGGCGACATGCTCGTGCTGCACACAGGCAGCCCCCTCGACAACCTGCTCGGCCGGGCCTTCACGCTCGAAGACGAGCAGGAAGATCGCTGGCTGCTGCGTGGGAAAAAGGTCGATGCCGTGTTGCGCGCGTGCGGCAGTGCCCCGTGCTATGCCGACCCGGACGCCATCGACCTGACCGCGTTCTACAAGCAGGCCATCGAGGAGATCAGCACCACCCGAATCGGCCGCGAAATCGTGCTGCCCATGCTTGCTGGCACGCTGGGCATCACCTTCGACGCCGACGCCGTGACGCGAGGAGAGCAAGCCGCCCGAGCCAGGAAACTCAACGACCGGCAGGTGCAAGCGGTCGGGTTGGCGCTGGGGGCCGACCAGCTCGCGTGCATCCAGGGCCCACCGGGCACCGGCAAAAGCTCGGTGCTGGCACTCATCGCCTGGCTGATGGTGGAGCAGGGCGAACGCGTGCTCGTCACCTCGCACACACACATGGCGATCAACAACGCGCTGAACAAGATCGCCCGCGAAGATGTGCCGGTGGTCAAGATCGGCCGGCACACGCAGCGCAAAGGTCTGGATGAGGATGTGCCGTGCTACGCAGGCATCGCCGACTGGGACGCTCGGCCGAGCGAAGGCGGCTACGTGATCGGCGCGACGCCGTTCGCCACCTGCACCCACCGCCTGGAGCACTGCGAGTTCGACACCATCCTCTTCGACGAAGCCAGCCAGATCACCGTGCCGCTGGCGCTGATGGCCATGCGCAAGGGCCGGCGCTTTGTCTTCGTCGGCGACCAGCGGCAGCTTCCGCCGGTACTGTTGTCGCGCTCCGTGCTCGACCAGGACGGCATGTCCGCGTTCGCCGCACTCACGTCCACCCGTGCCGACCATGGCGTGATGCTGAACGAGACCTACCGCATGAACCGCAGGCTGACTGCCTGGCCAAGCCGCAGCTACTACAGCGGCGAGTTGCAGTCGGCCGGCGCGAACCGTGAACGGGGCCTCTCCCTGAGCAAGGTGCCCCCGCCGTACGCGGCCATCTTCGACCCGGCGGCGCCCGGCGTCTTCATCCCCACCCGCGACCGCTCGGCGCGTACACAGAACTTTCGCGACGCGCAGCTCGTGGCCGACCTGTGCGCAGCCGCCGTCGCTGGCGGCCTGCCGCCGCGGGACATCGGCATCGTCACCCCCTACCGGGCCCAGGGCCGAGCCGTGCGCAGCCTGTTGCGAGAAGCCCTCGGCCGAACCCGCGCTCGCGAGGTGGTGGCCGACACGGTGGAGCGGATGCAAGGACAGGAGCGCGAGCTCATCATCCTGTCGCTGGCCACCGGGGACGAGGTGTTCCTTGGCGCCGTGGCCGAATTCTTCTTCCAGCCGCAACGCCTCAACGTGTCGATCACGCGCGCGAAGACCAAGCTCATCGTCATCGGCCCCGACCTCGCCACCGTGCCTGCCCTCGAGCAGCGGGACGTGCAGGGATGGATCGCACAGTATGTGGACCTGCTGCAGCACCTCAAGCGAGTCGAGCTGCAGTAGAAACGGGGCATGGCGATCTTCATTCCGGAATGGAGCAAGCTGTCGGGGCGCGACCTGCACGTCAAGCGCACGCTGAGTACGCTGGACGACGAGCACGTGATCCGGCGGCCGCTGCGGCCGGGCTGCGCGGCGGATTTCTTCGTTGAGCATCGCGCGAAGGGCTGGATGGCGCTCGCGGTGTCGTCGGCGGCTTTTGCGGATCTCAGCCCCGACCAACTCTTCGCTCAAGACCCGCGCGTCCAGTTCGAGCAGCGGCTCGATCAGTTGCAGCAGATGGCAAGCCGACCGGGCCATGCCACCCCGCGGCTGGCGGTGTTGGTTGTGATGTGGGCCTGCTCCACAGCGGAGGCGCGCCTCCTCGGCCGCGAGTGCCTGGCGCGCTATGGCATCCGTCTGGTGTCGCGCGAGCAGTTCGCGCAGCTCGGCGCCAAGCTCGTCTACGGGATGCTGGCGCCGCTCGGCGAGGAGGATGAGCTGCACGTGCGGGGAACGTGGTTTCCCGAGGCGGAAATCCCGGCGGTCTGCACGACACGCCGGTTCCTGAAGCGCGACAACAGCGCCCGGCTCAGCCGCTGGTTCCTGGATCACGACCAGGAGTGGGCGGCCAAGCTCGACCTTGAACTGCCGCACGAGCAGCGCGAGACGGCGTCGGACTTTTCGGTGCGGCTGTTGAACGGCGTGGCCGGCAGCGGCAAGACGCTGATCGCGATCAACCGTGCGCTGCTGCTGTCGGAGCTGTTTCCGCGCCAGCGCATCCTGGTGCTGATCCACAACACGCCCATCGTGGCCGACCTGAAGGAACGGCTGCATCAGATGCGGGGCGGCCTCCCGGCAAACGTGGAGATGCTGACCGTGTTCCAGTGGCTGCGCCAGCAGTGGAATCGTGTATTCGGCGGCTTCCCGAGGATGCCCGAAGATCCTCGCGCGGTGGACGAGCTGGTGCAACACCACCGGATGCGGTGGCCCGATCTGAAAGCCTCCACCGCGCAACTGGTGGCCGAGATCGACTTCATCAACGACATGTTGATCGCCGACGAGAGGGCGTACCTGGCGGCAAGCCGTGTCGGCCGTCGCTTCGCGCTGGGGGCCGCAGAGCGCGTGCAGGTCTGGGCGCTCTACCAGGCCGTGACGGCCAGCCTGCACCGGCAAGGCCTCATGCCGTGGAGCGCGTTGCCGGGAGCAATCTGTCTCGCCCCCAAGCGCCATCCCAGACTCGAGCGTTGCGAGCACATCGTGGTGGATGAGGCTCAGTTCTTCGCGCCGTCGTGGTTCGAGGTGGTGAAGCTGTCACTGGTGGCGCAGGGCCAGCTTTTCCTGTGCGCCGACCCGACGCAGGGGTTCTTGAAGCAGCGCCTGAGCTGGAAGCGCGCCGGTCTCGAGGTGGCGGGCCGTACCAAGAAGCTGAGGCGTTCGTACCGCACGACCCGTGCGATCCTGGAAGCGGCGACCGCGGTCTTGAACGTGCTGGGCCCAGGCGATGGAGAAGACTGCGTGGCACCCGACTTCACCGGCATGGAGCCAGGCGAGCGGCCTGTGCTCGCCCGGACCAGTACGCGACAGGACGCGATCGACCGCCTGCGCAACGAGCTGGCTGACGCACACGAGCGCGGGATCCCTCTGAGCGCCTTCCTCGTGATCTACGGCGAGCAGGTGAACAAGCTGGCGCTGTACACCTGTCTTGCCGAGCGATTCGAGGCGGGTAACGTGTGGTGGTTCAACGAGCGCGATCAGAAGCGCAAGCCCCCGCGAGGTCATGGCCAGGACTACCTGCGGCTGGCGAACCTGGACACGGCGACGGGACTCGAGGGGGCCATCGTCTTCCTGATCGGCGTGGACAAGCTGTTCTTCAAAGGCACCATCGCCGGCCTGGGCGAGGAGGAGCAGGCGGAACGCCGAGAGGAGAACGCCCGCAAGCTCTACATGGCGATGACACGGGCCGGGCAGCGACTGGTCATTGTGTCGGCCGAGGAGTTGCCGCAGGAGGTGGAGGCGCTGTTCGCCTTGCCCCCGGGAGCTGGAGGCTCGCCATAGACAAGACGCCGACGGCTGCGATGACCTTCTGCAGGATGTCGCGAGCCTGGCTGCCGTCGTCAAGCGGCATCTTCGCGCCGACCGACGCCGCATTCGCGAAGATTCCGAAGGCCGAACTCGATGCGCTGCTGGCCGACAAGTCCAAGCTTGCCGCGGTGCTGACCTATCCCGTCGTGCCGGGCAACGTGATGGCCAAGGACGTGAAGGCCGGCAAGGTGAAGACGGTCCAGGGCGGCTCGATCACCGTGGCCACGCAAGGCGGTGTGTCGGTGAACGAGGCCCAGGTGCTCAAGACCGACATCGTGGCCGACAACGGCGTCATCCACGTCATCGACCGCGTCCTGATGCCCAACCCCAACTGACACCCTGCGGAGCACATCATGGAAAGTACGCACACCGACTATCACCCGGTCACGACGACGCCAGCAGGCCGGGGCGCGCCCTCGACCTCGCATCGCTGAGCCTGCTCATCATCGGTGGCCTGAACTGGGGGCTCGTGGGACTGTTCGACGTCGACCTGGTCGCCACGCTGTTCGGGGACGGAAGCCTCCTCTCCCGCGTGGTCTACGCGCTTGTCGGTCTCGCCGCCTTGTACGGCATCGTGACGGCGACGCGCGTGGCCACACAAAGGACTTAGCCGGATTCGGCAGCTGAGCGGATGAGCCATGACGACGACCAGCAGAACATGCTGTGGGACCTCATCCGCCAGACCCGTTTTGCAATGGTGACGACGCAGAGCGGCCGCGACGGTGCCAGCTCTGGTTACTCACCGCGCTGAGCGTCGCGTACGACGGTTCAGCGCACATGCGCCCGCATCATGCACAATGCCGCGCCCATGCAGCACAAGAACATTGCCTCGCCTTTCTCGCATATCGAGGTGCGCCACAGCAGGGTGCACGGCTATGGCGTCTTCGCAGCGTGTGACTTGCCGTCCGGAACGCTCGTGGGCGAGTACGGCGGTCGGCGCTACACCGCGCGCGAGGCGCGCGCCATGACGTGGGACGATGGGTTGACCTATCTCTTCGGCCTGTCGGATGGCACGCTGATTGATGGCGCGCAGGATGGCAATGCGACGCGGCACCTGAACCATGGGTGCGAACCGAACTGCGAGGCCGTCGAGGAGTACGCCGATGATGGGCAACTCACCGTGAGGATCGAGACGATCAAGGCCGTCCGCGCAGGCGAGGAACTGCTTCTGGACTACGCCCTGGACATCGGCGAGGAGGGCGATCCTGCAGACTACCCGTGCCGCTGCGGACTGGCGCGCTGTCGAGGAACCTTGGTGGCACCTGTCGAGCCCTGAGCTGAGGTAGTTTGGGGCGAGTCCGCACTTGGCGATGCATCCCGTCGGGCGACTGGAATGATGTCGGATACCGATACCGATGCCCGGGAGCGGCGCGACTAGAACGGTGCAGAGACATCCGCCGTCTGAGTGGCGCTGTCCACCTTCCCGAGCAGTTGCTCCTGCAGCGTCGCCACCTGCCGGCGCAACGCCGCGTTCTCGGCGGTGAGGGCTGCGACGCGCTGTCGCAGCGACTCCACGGCGTCTTCCGATCCAACGGCCTCATGCTGCGGCACGGCGTCCGACTCGCTGCGTGGCTTGCGTTTGGATTCGCGCACGCGTTTGGCGGCATGCTTCAGTTCGTCCTTGCCGGCGGCGGCAGCCGCGACCTGCTCTTCGGCGGGAAGGCTGGCGACCGCGGCCGCGGCATTGATGGAGATCTCACCGGCCTTGACTGCCGCCACTACTTCGGGCGCCGCCTGCTTCTGGATCTTCTCGATCAACACGACCTGGCTGCTGCTCAGGCGCGCGGCCTTGGCCACGGCTTCGCGGGTGTCCATCGGTTGCGATACGGCAAGGCCGGTGCTCGCCGGCTGCCGCGTCGCCGCCGCTGGCTCGTCCGGTGCGGGGCTCGGGGCGGTGGCCTGGGCGCGCCGCGCGGCCACGATCTCCCGCTTGCGCAGGGCCAGCACGCCGCGCTGAAACTCCGAGATGCTGCGCCGACCGAGGTGCTGGTCGATCATCCACAGGTACACGTCCTCGATGGACTGGAACTGCGTGTTCTGCACCGTCTGGAACGGCAGGCCGTGCTTGCGGCAGATGCCATAGCGGTTGTGGCCGTCGACGAGCACATCGCCCCACAGCACGAGCGCATCACGGCAGCCTTCGGCAAGGATGCTGCGCTCCAGTGCGTTGTACTCTTCCGCGGTCAACGGATCGATGTAGGCCTTGAGTTCTTCGTTGACGACGATGTCCATGGTCGTGAGCGCTAGCGGGGGGCGCGCATTGTAGGGAGCCATCCGGTGGCGATCATCAACATGTGCAGCGAGTCGGACGCGCATCAGAGCGACAGCTCGGCCCCAAAGCGCTTCCCCCTCCGGCTTGCTCTGCGTGGTCGGCTCCACCATGTCGCGCAACGTCCACCTTCGCCGGTGGTGCGCCGCGCGGCATGTCGCGCTCGATGCCGGCCAGCCGATACGCCACATGACGCTCGCGTCAGCGCGAGACCTGCACTCGGCCTGCCCCAGCTGCTCGGCGATATCCCATCCTGTCAGCGGCCAGCAGCACGACGCGTGCGCGCTGCGTCAGCCTCACGCTCGTAAGCTTGTGCGAATCAGTCCCTTCAACTCGGCTCGCTCCTCTTCGGTCAACACGATCTCGGCGGCAACTCGCACTCGCGCTCTCCGCCTTGCTTCTTCGGGCAGCTTGGCCTTCGTCCGCACCCGAGAAAATTAGTGCGCCCCGGGCACCACACTTTCGTGTACGATGCGCCGGCTGATATGCACAAGACCGTCCCTCGTAGGTCTTCTACCCGCCCCGGTGTTCTGCCGGCGATCGAGTCGAATCCCCTCTTGAAGATTTTCTTGGCGTCTCTTCGCTGGGCGCGATCTTGCGCCTTGCAACTTCGAAAAGGATTTTCGACATGACGACCCAAACCGGTACCGTGAAGTGGTTCAACGAGGGCAAGGGCTTCGGCTTCATCGCCCCTGATGACGGCGGCAAGGACCTCTTCGCCCACTTCAAGGAAATCCAGGGCGGTGGCTTCAAGACACTGACTGAGAACCAGCGCGTGCAGTTCGAAGTGACCCAAGGGCAGAAGGGCCCGCAGGCGTCGAACATTCGCACCCTGGGCTGACCCTTGCGGGAATGCCGGATGTCGGGCAGGCCCTGACATCCCCAGATGAAAGCGCGGCTTGGCCGCGCTTTCTTTTTTCTCACTGCAGAAGGGGGCCCTCAGTGAAGAACCTGCAAGAAGCCACTGAGCGCATCTGCGAGCTCAAGGGCAGCCTGGTGGCGCTCGATGCCCTTGTGCCGGCGGTCATCGAAGCCCTCTCCGCATCGACTCGCGCAAAGCTGATGGAGTCGTTCGATGCCCATGCCGAAGCGGCGCGCACGGTGATGTTGCATGCCGATATTTCAGACGTTGTCCTGGCGACATTCGAGCGTGACATTGCGCGCAACCGGGCCGTCCTTCAGGGCAACATGAGGCCTCATGGTTGCGATGCGCCGACCGGCAAGGTCGACGCGCTGCTGCTCAGCACGACGTGCATCACCACGTTTTCTGGCCCCAGTGTCCTGACGAACGCGAGTGGCTTCTTTTTTCGCCGCGGTGACCGGCTGTTCCTGGTGAGCAACCGGCACGTGTTTGCTGATGCCGGGAGTTCGCACTATCCCGACCGCATGGAGATCGGGCTCCATACCGACACGCAGGATCTGACGCAGCACGCTGTCGTCTCGCTGCCTCTGTATCGCGACGGCCTCATGCGGTGGCGCGAAGCCACTGACAGTGGTGGTGCGGTGGACGTCGCTGCGATGGAGATCCCGGCCGCGGGCCTGCCGGCCGATGCAGCGCTGCATGCCTTCGATGAAAGCCATCTCGAAGCGCGCGAAGAGGACGTCGCGATTGGGGACGCACTGACCATCGCCGGCTTTCCGATCGGCTTTCACGACACGGTCCACCATTTGGCGGTGGCCAGCAGCGCGTCCATTGCATCGGCCTATGGGGTCCGCTTTCAGCGCCGGGGCTGCTTCCTGACCAATGCGCGCACGCGCCTGGGCAGCAGCGGCTCGCCGGTCGTGCGGCGGCGCACCCGCGACAGTTCGGCGGCATCGCCGCTCTCCTGGCAGTTGCTCGGTGTGCATTCAACCCGCATGGACATGCGCACCCGCGACGAGACCCAGGACGACTCGATGGATCTGAACTGCGCCTGGTACGCAGGCGTGCTGATGACGCTGACTGCCGATACCTGAATCCATGCAGAGTCATGGCTCGGTAGAACGCAGGGCGACGAGTTTCCGAATGGCGGCCAGCGACCCGGCCGAACTGTGACGGATCTGGCTTTGGTCGTATCGGTGTTCGGCGCCGACCGGGCATGCCTGTCGAGCGAGGCAACCCAAGGCGCATGCCGAGTTCTGCGACAGCCGGTACTGATGGCATGCAGGGGCGTTCATGCTTCCTGAATCCAAAGCGCGTGCCGGGCAGACCTGGATGCACGGCTTTGCGTCGCAATCCGTGCATGGGTGCCCATGGTCATCCCTCGGTGAGGCCGGCAGACTCGTGTCTGTGAGGATGGCCGCGCGGTAGGCAAACCAACTGCCCCACTTGGCGTCGACGCCCACCATGAACGGTGACGCATGGTGCCAGCCCGCAAGCATACCCAGACGCTGCAGCCCGACATGCTGTCCCGAGGGCAACCCTCTCGGGTAGACAAATCGAAATCGAGCGCCCGGGGCGGCCTGGGCGATCCAGTCCTCGACGGTGCGCATGCTGTATTCGTCGATGGGATGGGCCGAACGGGCGGCCTCGGCCTGCACGCGTTCCCAAAGTCGACGTCCCGCGTGGCCGAACAGAATCAATTGGCGTTCGTGCTCCCCGACGCAAAGCGGTGCCAGCAACTCCGGTGGGAGCTGCGAGAGGTCGAAGACATGCTGCCGGTTCAAGCCGGCTTCATCCAACTGTGCCTTTAAGGGGATCGTGTACATGGTTTCCTTCATCGTCGCGCCGCCCGGGTTGACGACCCCGAGGCAAGCCCCATAGGATGCGCCTATGTCCTCGCGCACGATTCTCTCCCTACGCCTAGATCTGACCCTGGGCCGGGATCTGCTCGTGCGCGCCGCGCCCCCGTTCGCGGGTCGCTGAAAACCTCCCTCTGATCCCGGCCATCCACCCGCACTGACCCATCGGTGCGGCAGGGGAGGGCTCACACCTGTGGCGTGAGTTCGCGCACATCCCCTACGTTGCATCCGTCCATTGCGACGCCCATGCCGGCCTCTCCCCCGATGGAGGCTGTGGCAAGGACGTTGCACCGCCAGACCCTGGCCGACCTGGCCGAATCATCATCATGCTGAAAAACCCTTCCTCCAAATACCGCCCATTCCCTCCCGTCGTCTTGCCGGATCGGCAATGGCCTTCACGCACGATCACGCAGGCCCCTGCGTGGCTGTCCACCGACCTGCGTGATGGCAACCAGGCCTTGTTCGAACCGATGAACGCTGAGCGCAAGCGGCGCCTGTTCGACCTGCTCGTGCGCACCGGCTTCAAGGAGATCGAGGTCGGTTTTCCGGCCGCGTCCCAAACCGACTTCGACGTCGTGCGTGACCTCATCGATCACGACCAAGTACCCGAAGACGTGACCCTGATGGTGATGACCCAGGCCCGCGAGGACCTCATCGCCCGCACTGTCGACGCGCTCAGCGGTGCTCGGCGCGCCATCGTCCACGTCTACAACGCCACTGCTCCGCTGTGGCGACGGGTGGTGTTCCGCATGAGCGAGGACGAGGTGATGGCCCTCATCGATCACCACGTGCGCTTTCTGCGCCGCCTCACCGACGAGCGTCCCCAAACGGAGTGGGTGCTGCAGTATTCGCCTGAGACCTTCTGCATGACGGAGCTGGAGGTGTCGCTGCGGGCCTGCACGACCGCGATGACCGCCTGGGGCGTGGGCCCTGGCCGCCCCATCATCCTCAACCTGCCGACGACGGTCGAGGTGGCTACGCCCAATGTTTTCGCCGACCAGATCGAGTGGATGCATCGAAGCCTGCCTCAGCGAGAGCACATCGTGCTTTCGGTGCACCCCCACAATGACCGGGGCACAGGCGTGGCCTGCGCCGAACTGGCCTTGATGGCCGGTGCCCAGCGCGTCGAGGGCTGCTTGTTCGCCAATGGCGAGCGCAGCGGCAACGTCGATCTGGTCACGCTGGCACTCAACCTCTACACGCAGGGCATCTCGCCGGGGCTCGATTTCTCGGACATCGGCGCCGTGGCCCGCGAGGTCGAGGCCTGCATCGCGCTGCCGATCCATCCGCGCCACCCCTATGCGGGTGATCTGGTTTACACCGCCTTCTCCGGCTCGCACCAGGACGCCATCAAGAAGGGCCTGGCGGCGCGGAACCCCGATGGACTCTGGGAGGTGCCCTATCTGCCTGTGGATCCGCACGACGTGGGGCGCACGTTCGATCACGTGATCCGCGTCAACAGCCAGTCAGGCAAGGGCGGCATCGCCTACCTGATGGAGCAGCACTTCGGGCTGGTGATGCCCCGTCGCATGCAGGTGGAGTTCAGTGCCGTTGTGCAGGCGCATGCGGATGCCAGTGAAGCAGAGGTGGACGTCAACACGCTGTGGTCGCTGTTTGCGGCGACCTACCTGGCGCCGACCGAACCCGGTGGGGCCTTGGTCTGCCGAGGACATCACCTCGCGAAGTTGAGTGGTTCAGGCGTCGAGATCCGGCTCGATCTGGTTCGGCAAGGCAAACCTGTCACTTGCGTCGGCATCGGTGCGGGCCCGGTGGATGCGACGGTGCAGGCCCTGGACGCTGGTCTGCGCATCGACCACTTCGAGGAGCGGTCTATCGGGACGGGTTCTGACGCACAGGCCTGGGCCATCGTGGAGACTGCCTGTGCGGGTGAGCACGGCACGCGCTTTGGCGTCGGCCGCCATGCAGACATCGCCACGGCCGGCGTGCTTGCGGTGATGAGCGCGGCAGCGCGGTGGCTTCGAATCGCGCAGTCGTGACCTGACGGTACCCGCGCCCACATGGGCCTCTGGCGCCTAGCCATTGCGCCAGAGTCCTGTGAGCAGGATGTGCGGCCGGTTCGCAGTGCCCGCGTTGCCCATGTCAGTGCGTCGAAGGCAGATCAGAGGCTACGCAGTGTCACTGGATGACGGGTGTGGGGGGGCGGCAAATCCGCCCAGCATCGCGCGCCACCCGTCCACAAGCGCGGCCACATTCGGTGGACGAAGAACGGTAATGTGATTGCCGGGGCCGTGCCAGACCTGGAGTGCGGGAGCGTGAGCACGCCATTGCTGTTCGATTCGCTGTCGCTGCCCTGCATCGGCTTCGGTGTCGAGCCGGGTATCGCGCACGAGGACGAGGTTCACCGGCCCTTCATAGGGAGTGCCTGGGCAGTAGCGCGTGCGACAGGCACGGGCGAAGCTGTAGAACGGGCCGCGCAGCGCGTCTGGCTTGGTGCGCGGAGGCATCAGCCCGAGGTCCACCATGCTGCGGTGCAGTGCTTCGATCAACGCCTGCGCATTCAGCCCATGCAGCCTGGATGCGTCGATGGGCAAGGGTGTGGGGATGCGCAATGCCAGGGCTTCCAGGAACCGGTGGACCACCGCGTTGCGGGTGTGATCGCGCACGCCCGGCAAGTCATCCGGCGCCCCCGTATCAATGAGCGTGAGCGAGGTCACCTTCACGCCCTCGGCCCACAGCTGCCGGGCCATCTCGAAGACGACCCAGCCGCCGAACGAGTGGCCCAGCAGGTGGACCGGAGCCCCGCGCGGGACGTGAGGCCGCATGGCAGCGAGGTAGGTTGCCGCGGCAAGCTCCACCGAACCATAGGGCAGGTGGCATCCATCGACGCCTCGAGGCTGCATGCCGATGAGCGCTTGCTCCGTGCCCAACGCCATACCCAGTTGCATGAAGCCGGTGATGCTGTCGCCGGCCCCCGGCACGCAGACCATCGGCACGCCGTGTCCACCGCCCTGCAAGACCAGCGCCGGGGCGTGCGCTGGGATGCTGCCGGCACGCGCTTCTAGCAGCGCCTGCGACACGGCGCGGCCGATCTCCTGGACGTGCGCCGGCTCGATCATGGCGCGGTGAGTTCCCGGAACCGGAACGACAGCCATCTGCTCCGCAGGCAGCAGCCGGTCCCATCCCATGGGGTGGGGCGGATCAGCTTCTTCCGTCGCACAAAAGAGGTGCAACTTCAAAGGCGCGGGCAGCGGCTGGGCCAGGTAGGTAGGCCACATCGCTTCGTAGGTCGTCATGCGCATGCATGACGCCGCGAACTGCGAAAGGCTGCTCTGCTCCTTGGCGACTAGCGCACACAGCGCAGGGAAGGCCTCGCATCGGGCCACCAGTTCGGCCCAGGAGGTGCTGCGCGCGCAGCCTTGCAGTT
>CBINKC010000094.1:0-18164 GCA_966251135.1 uncultured Burkholderiaceae bacterium | reverse complement strand
CCCTCGATGCAGGTTTTGCCCGCATACTCCCTTAGCAGGGGAGCACCTTCGGCCTCTCGGTCACGACTCCAAAGTGGTCGGCATTCTAACCTCGTATCGAGGCAGTTTCAGGCTGCAGGCGCTTGATCGAGATCGAAAGCCTTATGCAGCGCGCGCACGGCGAGCTCCATGTACTTCTCATCGACCACGACGCTCGTCTTGATCTCGCTCGTGGTGATCATCTGGATGTTGATGCCCTCCTCGCTCAGCGAGCGGAACATCTTGCTCGCCACACCCACGTGCGAGCGCATGCCGATGCCCACGATGCTCACCTTGCAGATCTTCGCGTCGCCGGTCACCTGCTCTGCGCCGATGGCCGGGGCGACGGAGGTCTTGAGCAGGTCCATCGTGCGCTGATAGTCATTGCGGTGCACGGTGAAGGAGAAGTCGGTTCTGCCGTCGTGGCCCACGTTCTGGATGATGACATCCACGTCGATGTTGGCCTCGGCCACGGGGCCGAGGATCTGGAACGCGATGCCCGGGCGGTCCGGCACACCCAGCAGGCTCACCTTGGCCTCGTCGCGGTTGAAGGCAATGCCGGACACAACGGCTTGTTCCATCTTCTCGTCTTCCTCGAAAGTGATCAGGGTGCCCGAACGGGTCTCTTCCTCCACCGGGATATCCCACGGGGTGAAGCTGGACAGCACGCGCAGCGGCACCCGGTACTTGCCGGCGAACTCCACCGAGCGGATCTGCAGCACCTTCGAGCCCAGGCTCGCCATCTCGAGCATTTCCTCGAAGCTGATGGTGTGCAGTCGCCGCGCCTCGGCCACGATGCGCGGGTCTGTGGTGTAAACGCCGTCGACGTCGGTGTAGATCAGGCACTCATGCGCCTTCAGCGCCGCGGCCACCGCCACCGCCGAGGTGTCCGAGCCACCACGCCCCAGCGTGGTGATGTTGCCCTTGTCATCCACGCCCTGGAAACCGGTAATGGTGACCACCTTGCCCGCAGCCAGGTCGGCTCGTACCCGAACATCGTCAATGTTCTGGATGCGCGCCTTGGTGTAACTGTTGTCGGTAGTGATCGGCACCTGCCAGCCGGTGTAGCTCACCGCCTGCATACCCTCGGCCTGCAACGCGATGGCCAGCAAACCCACCGCCACCTGCTCGCCGGTGGAGGCAATCATGTCCAGCTCGCGCTGCAACTCGGGCGTGGTGCCTGGGGGCGCCAGCTCCTTGGCGAGGCCCAGCAGCCGGTTGGTTTCGCCACTCATCGCCGAAGGGACCACGATCATCTGGTGCCCGGCGCGCGCCCATTTGGCGACGCGCTTGGCCACGTTGCGGATGCGCTCGGTCGACCCCATTGAGGTGCCACCGTACTTGTGAACGATGAGTGCCATGCTTGTCGTGATCGCGGGGCGCGGAGGCTGCAAGGGCTCACGCCACGCTACGTGAAACCGCAAATTCTAGTGCTCTGCGCGGGACAAGGCGTCAGCGACCTGTCCGAAGCCGGGCGACGGTTCGAAGACCGCCGCGCGGGTCGCCTGCCGTTGCTGCGCCGCCTGTGCAGGCCCCACTCTGAGCTGCGCCCGCGGAGCACCGGTGCAAGACGCCCCGGTCTCGAGACCTGTCATGCCTCGCGTACCCACTCCAGGCCCATCATGATCTGCCCTGGCCGTCCCCACACCCGCGCATCCACCCCCAGCCCAGGCACGAACACGAGCTGGCCGCCGCTGTAGACCAGGGGCCCCTCGCGATCCCATGCTGGCACGGCTGCGGCCTGGAACTGCTTCTTCAAGCTGCGCGGTGGCCGGTCGATACCCGCCTGGAACTGCTCCGCGCCTGCACGGGGTCGCAGTTCCATGTGGCCCAGCCAGGCGAGCGGCACGCCGCGCTCCTTCACCCGCACCGCCCGAAATGCGCCACCCCACCCTGGCAGTGCATAGGTTCCAGCACGGCGGATGGTCAGTGTCGCTTCCGGCTGCGGCCGGATCGCTTCGCCCACCGTCAAACGCTCATAGTGCAACGCGCCACGCCAGGCATGCAGTTCACCGCCGACCATCGGCCATCGCCCACCTGCGCCGCCCCTCAGCTCCACGAGAAGCCGCGACACGAGCGCCGAAGACGCCGCGCGGCCCGTACGCAACCTCAGCCAGGTTCGCAGGGCGTTGCTGCGACGCGCGGGCGTGAGCAGCGCCCAGCGCTTCAGGTCGAGTGCCTCGCCTTGGGCCAACGCCGCCACGTCGGCCTCGCCCCACTCCTGCAGGCAGGCAGCTGCCTCCTGAGCCCAGGAGGCCGCATCGGCCAACGCGGCTTCCGCATGCGGAAACGCCGCCGTCAGCGTCGGCCAGACCTCGTGGCGGAGACGATTGCGCGCGTAACGCACATCGGCATTGCTCTCGTCCTCGACGTGCACGAGGCGGTGCCGGCGCACGTAGCGTTCGATCATCTCCCGCTCGATGCCGAGCCAGGGCCGCGCCCACGTCACGCCATCGCGTTCGATGAGCGCCGGCATCCCCGACAAGCCGGCGACGCCCGCCCCACGCAGGGCCTGGAGCACGAAGGTTTCCGCCTGATCGCGGCGGTGGTGGGCCAGCAGGACCAACGAAGCGCCCCCGGCGAGCGCCATATCACGCAAGGCCTGATAACGCGCCTTGCGCGCCCAAGCTTCCACGCTTTCGCCCCGGCCCGGCTGGGTCTCAAGGCGCCGCGCCGCGAACCGCGCCGGCAGCCCCCTTTTCGCCCAGCGCTCACATTGCGCCTTGCAGCGACGTTGCCAGTCGTCGGCATCCGGGCTGAGGCCATGGTTGACGTGCAGCGCGAGCACCTCGACGCCTGCTAGCGCCGCGGCCTGCAGCGTGGCATGCAGCAAGGCGGTCGAGTCGCGGCCGCCGCTGTAGGCGACCGCCACACGCTTCACGTCAGAAGGTGTGAATGAATCCGGCGTGGCCGAGCAGCGCGCCAGAACGTGCCCAATCAAGGCGCAAAGCGCAGCCGTAGCTCGGTCTACGGCGAGCATTTGCAACGCTGCGTGGGCGCGTTCCGGCGTGATGAGCGGGCATGTCGGATTCGTTCACACCTTCTCAGTGCTCGGTCGTGTCGTTGAATCGGCCGTAGGACTGCAAGCGCTCGTAGCGGCGCTGCACGAGTTCCTTCGGCTTGAGGTCGCTCACCTGGCGCAGTGCATCGTTGAGCGCGCGCTTCAGGTAGACCGACATCTGCTTGGAATCGCGGTGGGCGCCGCCCACCGGTTCGTTGACGATCTTGTCCACCAGGCCCAGCGCCTTCAGGCGATGCGCCGTGATACCCAACGCCTCGGCCGCCTCCGAAGCCCGGGCCGCGGTCTTCCAGAGGATGGACGCGCAGCCTTCAGGCGAGATCACGGAGTAGATGGCGTACTGCAGCATGAGCATCTGGTCGGCCACGCTGATCGCCAGCGCACCACCGGACCCTCCCTCGCCGATGATGGTGGCGATGATCGGCACCTCGAGCTGCGCCAGCTCGTAAATGTTGCGGCCGATCGCTTCCGACTGGCCGCGTTCCTCTGCGCCGATGCCCGGGTACGCGCCCGGCGTGTCGACGAAAGTGAACACCGGCAGGCCGAACTTCTCGGCCAGCTTCATCATGCGCAGCGCCTTGCGATAGCCCTCGGGCCGCGACATGCCGAAGTTGCGCAGGGAACGCTCCTTGGTATCACGGCCCTTCTGGTGGCCGATCACCATGCAAGCCTGCCCGTTGAAGCGCGCCAGGCCGCCGACGATGGATTGGTCATCGGCGAAATGGCGGTCGCCGTGCAGTTCCTGGAAGTCGGTGAAGATGTCGTTGACGTAGTCCAGCGTATACGGTCGCTGCGGGTGGCGCGCGATGAGCGTCACCTGCCATGGCGTCAGGCTGGCGTAGATGTCCTTGGTGAGCTGCAGGCTCTTCTTGCTGAGTCGGTCGATCTCCTCGGAAATGTCGACGGCCGATTCGGTTTGAACGTATCGCAGTTCTTCGATCTTGGTTTCGAGGTCTGCGACCGCCTGCTCGAATTCGAGGAAATGTCGTTTGCTCATGCGTTCTAGCCCTAGTCGTCAGTCCGCGAGGCCACCGCGGCCAGCTTGCGCGCAGCAGCCCGAGGCTGCGGGCTCAATAGTCTACCGGCAGCGGATCGAGACTACGCCAGATGTACCACGTGGCGACCGACCGGAAAGGCGCCCAGGCGTCGCCCAGTTCACGCGCCTCCGCACGCGACACCGGTTCGCCGCTGAAATAGTTGATGCTGATGCCGCGGATGAGGCCGATGTCGTCCAGCGGCAGCACATTGGGCCGCATCAGATGGAAGATGAGGAACATCTCCGCCGTCCAGCGGCCGATGCCACGGATGGCGACGAGTTCCTCGATGATCGCCTCGTCCTCCATCTCACGCCATTGAGGCACATGGACTTCGCCCGAGTCGAAGTGCGCCGCAAGGTCGACCAAATACTCGATCTTGCGCGCAGAAAGCCCGGCGCCGCGCATGTCAGACACGCTGAGCGCCAGCACCGAAGAGGGATGGATGCGGTGGGTCTGGTCGCTCGTGAGCGCGGCAAAGCGGTCCCATACCGATTGCGCAGCCTTGACCGAGATCTGCTGGCCCACGATGGAGCGCGCAAGCGTCGTAAAGGCGTCGCCTCGGCTTTGGAGCCGGCCTTCGCCGAACTGGGGAATGAGCTTGCGCATCACGCGGTCGCGCTTGGCAAGATGCCGACAGGCCTCGTCCCAGTACGCCGGTGTCACCGCCGTACCGTTCAGTCGCGATGCGCTCACGCCCTGACCCACGTCGTGCCTTGCGGTGAGTCCTGCAGCACGATGCCTTCGGCCTGCAGATCCTGGCGAATGCGGTCGGCGCGCGCGAAATCACGCGCCTTCTTCGCTTCGGCCCGCTCGACAATGAGACGGGCAATGCGCTCGTCGTCGCTGTCGCTGCCCCCTTGCAGGTACTGCCGGGGCGGCTGCTGCAGCAATCCCAGCGTCAGCCCGAGTGCCTTCAGCAGCCCGGCTGCCTGTGGGGAGCGCGAACGGTTCACCTCACTGGCCAGTTCGAACAGCACCGCGATCGCCGCCGGCGTGTTGAAGTCATCGTTCATCGCAGCACGGAACGCAGCCGGCTGAGGCTGTGACCAGTCCATCTCCACGGGCGCGGCCGGCACGAGATCCAGCGCGGTGTACAGGCGCCGCAGCGCGTGCCGCGCGTCTTCGAGGTTGGCATCGCTGAAGTTGAACGGGCTCCGGTAATGCGTGCGCAGCATGAAGAAGCGCACCGTCTCGCCGTCGAAGTGCTTGAGCACATCACGGATGGTGAAGAAGTTGCCCAGTGACTTGGACATCTTCACGTTGTCGACATTGAGGAAACCGTTGTGCAGCCAGCAGTTGACGAAGGGCTGCCCCGTCGCGCCCTCGCTTTGCGCGATCTCGTTCTCGTGGTGCGGGAACTGAAGGTCCATGCCGCCGCCGTGCAGATCGAAGTGCTCGCCCAGCAGGGCACAGCCCATCGCTGAGCATTCGATGTGCCAGCCGGGCCGACCGCGGCCGAAGGGGCTGTCCCACTTGGCGTCGTCGGGCTCGGTATCCTTGGCGCTCTTCCAGAGCACGAAGTCCAGAGGGTCCTCCTTGCCTTCCTGCACGGCCACGCGTTCGCCGGCGCGCAGCTGGTCGAGCGACTTGCCGGAAAGCTTGCCGTAGCCCGGAAAACGCCGCACCGCGAAGTTCACGTCGCCGTTGCTTGCACGGTAAGCCAGGCCTTTGTGCTCCAGCGCCGAAATCATCTCCAGCATCTCGGGCACGTAGGCCGTGGCGGCGGGCTCGTACGTGGGTCGGGTGATGCCCAGCGCATCGAAATCCTCGTGCATTGCGCTCGTCATCTCTTCGGTGAGCTGACGGATGGGCAGGCCGCGCTCGAGCGCGCGCCTGATGATCTTGTCGTCGATGTCAGTGATGTTGCGCACGTAGGTTACCCGGTAGCCCAAGGCGCTGAGCCAGCGGTAGATGACATCGAACGCGATCTGCGAGCGTGCATGGCCCACGTGGCACAGGTCATACACCGTGATGCCACACACGTACATGCGTACGTGCTCCGGATCGATCGGCTTGAATTCCTCGGTCTGGCGCGACAGGGTGTTGTAGATGCGCAAGGTCATGAAACGGTCTGGCCCGCGCTGGGGGCCTTCGGGTAGCGTTGCCACGTCGAACTCACATCCGGAAAGCCCGGGAATCGCGCCTGCTCGTTGCGGCGCGAGGGCAAGCTGCGCGAAGCGCCTGCTCTACAATCGATTCAGTATAGCGGCGCAGCCCGGGCGACTCTGATTTCTCGCATGCTGACCGGCTCGCCCGCTTGCCGAACGACACGGCGATGCTCCCACACCTCCCCCCTGTCACGCGCGGCGCGGCCGCTCTTGCGATAGCCCTCGCGTGCATCGCCGCTGCAGCACGTGCCGGCGAGGCCCAGCTTGACCGCGTACCGGCTGCCGGCGAGCGCACACAGGCGCTGTCGCATCTCGACGAACTTCTCGCCCAGCGGCCGCGCGATCCTCAGCTGCGGCTGCGCAAGGGTGTGCTCCTCGCCGAGATGG
Source organism: uncultured Burkholderiaceae bacterium (assembly GCA_966251135.1). Taxonomy (GTDB): domain Bacteria; phylum Pseudomonadota; class Gammaproteobacteria; order Burkholderiales; family Burkholderiaceae_C; genus Albitalea. Next base: position 11,595 of record CBINKC010000094.1, on the reverse strand, counting down.
GACGCAGCACCGACGCGATGGCGATGTTCGAGGCCCTGGCCTCCGACTATCCGGAGATCCCGGAAGTGCACAACAACATGGCAGTGCTGCATGCCGCCGAAGGCCGGTTCGAGCAGGCACGCTCCGCGCTCGACGCCGCGCTGCGCGCGAACCCGAACTACGCACTGGCGCACCACAACCTGGGTGACGTCTATGCGCAGCTCGCCCGGCAGTCGTACCAGCGTGCCCTTGATCTCGATCCGTCGAACGCCGTTGTGCCTCCCAAGCTCGCGTTGATGCGCGAAGTGGTGAAACCCGCACCGGCCCGCCCCCTTCCCTGACCACTGCAAGGAATCCATGACACGCATGCCCCTCCGCGCCCTGTGCGCCTACGTCATTGGCGGCGCCGCCCTCGTCGCTGCACCTCATGCCCTGGCGCAGAAAGTGAAGCTCGCCACCAGCATGGGCGACATCGTTCTCGATCTCGACGCGAGCAAGGCGCCCAAGACCGTCGACAACTTCCTGCAGTACGTGAAGGCCGGCCACTACAACGGAACCGTCTTCCACCGCGTGATCGCCGACTTCATGATCCAAGGCGGCGGCATGACGCCCGACATGACGCAAAAGCCGACGCGGCCACCGATCCCCCTCGAATCGCGCAACGGCCTCACGAACCAGCGAGGCACGGTGGCCATGGCGCGCACGGCGGATCCGAACTCGGCAACGGCGCAGTTCTTCATCAATGTGAAGGACAACCCTTTCCTCGACGCCGACAAGGCGCGCGACGGCAGCGGCTATGCCGTCTTCGGCAAGGTCGTCTCAGGCATGGATGTCGTCGACAAAATCCGCACCGTTCCCACCGGCAGCAAGGGCATGCATGGCGACGTGCCACTCACACCGGTTGTCATCAAACAAGCCACTTTGGAGAAGTGACATGAGCCAGCAAGTCGAACTGCAAACCAACAAGGGCGACATCCGCATCGAACTCGACGAGGCAAAGGCGCCGGAGTCGGCGAAGAACTTCCTCGCGTACGTCAACAAGGGCCACTACGACGGCACGGTGTTCCACCGCGTCATCAAGGGCTTCATGATCCAGGGCGGCGGCTTCGAGGCCGGCATGCAGCAAAAGCCCACCGATGAGCCGATCCGCAACGAGGCGAACAACGGGCTGAAGAACGACCGCTACACCATCGCCATGGCACGCACTTCCGACCCACACTCGGCAACAGCGCAGTTCTTCATCAACGCGGCCGACAACGCCTTCCTCAACTTCAAGTCCGAGAGCAGCAGCGGCTGGGGCTATGCGGTGTTCGGCAAGGTCGTGGCTGGCCAGGAAGTGGTCGATGCCATCGAAGGCGTGAAGACGGGCCGCAAGGGCTTCCACGACGACGTGCCGCTGGAAGACGTGGTCATCAACAAGGCGGTGGTCGTCTGACCACGGACCGGGCCTCTCCCGGGTCCGGGCCGCAGGCGGGCAACATACCCCTGCCCGTCTTTTCGGAGTTGCGCGCGCCGGCCGCCTGGCGCGCCATCGACTTCCTGAGCGACCTGCACCTGAGCGAAGCCACGCCCCGCACCTTCGAGGCGCTGGCCACGCATCTGCGCTGCACGGAGGCGGACGCGGTGTTCGTCCTCGGCGATCTGTTCGAAGCCTGGGTAGGCGACGACGTTCGCCACGAAGGCTTCGAAGCCGAGTGCGCGGCCATGCTGGCCGAAGCGAGCTCGCATCGTTTCATCGGCTTCATGGTGGGCAACCGCGACTTCCTCGTCGGGTCCGATCTTCTGCGCCACTGCGGCATGGCACGTCTGGACGACCCTACCGTGCTCGTCGCCTACGGCCAGCGCGTGTTGCTGTCGCACGGCGACGCACTGTGCCTGGATGACCTCGACTACCAGGCCTTCCGGACCATGGTTCGCTCAGATGACTGGCAGCAGCGTTTCCTGGCGCAGCCGCTGGCCGAGCGACGCCGGGTCGCGCGCGAGATGCGCGAGGCCAGCCGGCTCCACGCACGAAGCATGCCCGAACGCTGGTTCGATGTGGACGAGGCCGAGGCCCGGCGCTGGATGGACCATGCCGAGGCATCGCGCCTGGTGCATGGGCACACTCATGTGCCGGCTCGGCATCCGCTGGCCGGCGGGCGCGCGCGCTACGTGCTCAGCGATTGGGATTTCGACCATCCTGCCGGCGCGCCCCGGGGCGACGTCCTGCGCTGGCGTGCCGAGGGATTCGAACGCCTCGCGCCCGCGATGGCGCTGTGATGTGCTGTACCGCTGGTGGTCAGCCTATTTGAAGCAGCGTGACGAGCGCACGCTGCGCAAGCGCCCCATCCCCGACGCACTGTGGCAGCTCACGCTGGCCCGCTACCCCTTCCTGGCCCGCCGCAGCGAAGCCGACCGTTCGCAGCTGCGCCGGCTGGCCACCCTGTTCCTGGCCGCCAAGGAGTTTGCCGGAGCACAGGGCTTAGCGGTGACGGACGAAATCGCCGTTGCGGTCGCCGCCCAAGCGTGCCTGCCTGTGCTGCGCCTGGGCCTGCAGCCCTACAACAGCTTCGTGGGCATCGTGATCCATCCCGACGAGGTGTTGGCACGGCGCGAAGTGATGGACGAGGACGGCATCGTGCACCGCTATGACGAGACGCTGTCCGGAGAGGCCATGGAAGGCGGCCCGGTCATGCTTTCGTGGCGCGATGTCGAGTCGGCAGGTGAATCGGCGCAATGGGGCTACAACGTGGTGATCCACGAGTTCGCCCATGTGCTGGACATGGCCGATGGTGTGGCAGACGGTGTGCCGCTGCTGCCCGGCCGCCCGGCACGCGCGGCGTGGGAACATGCCATCGACACCGAGTTCGAGGTGTTCTGCGGGCGGGTGAACAAGGGAGTCGATACCCTGCTCGATCCGTATGGTGCGCAGTCGGTGGACGAATTCTTCGCAGTGGCTTCCGAGGTCTTTTTCGTCGCGCCCGGCGAGCTGCGGCTTGAGCAACCTGCGCTCTATGCGCTCCTTGCGGGCTACTACCAGCAGGACCCAGCCTGCGACTGAGTCGCTGCTCATCGACGGCCAACGCGCGCTAGAGCATCGACGACAGGTCCGAGGCCGCTGTGGGGTAGGCGAACACTGCCGACTTCAGTGCGCTGGCCGTCAGCCCCTGGCGAATCGCGAGCGCGAACAGGTTGATCACCTCGTCCGCCTGCGGGCCGACGAGGTGGGCGCCGAGGATGCGACCGCTGCCTTCTTCGAGCAGGGTCTTGAAGCCGGAGGCTGGCTCATCGACGCGCCGGGCCGTGTACCAGCCCGAAGTCTTCTCGTGGCGAACGCTGAACTTCAGGCCTTGCCGGCGCGCCTGCTCCTCGCCCAGGCCCACCGCGGCGATCGGCGGCAGCGTGAAGGCGACGCTGGGCACGCCGGTGTAATCGCACTGGCGGCGGTCACCGTGCAGCAGGTTCTCGGCCACCACCTCTGCATCGAGGCTGGCCACGGGCGTCAGCGGCGGTCCCTTGCCGGCGGTGTCGCCCGCGGCATGGACGGCGGGGTTCGACACGCTGCGCAAATGCTCGTCGAGATCGAGCTTGCCGTCGCGCAGCGACACGTTTGCGGCCGCGAGGTTGAGCACATCCAAGTCCGGCTTGCGGCCGGCGGCGTGCACGACGAGATCGGCAGCGACCTCGAATGATCCACCCTGGCCCGAAGCCCGCACCTTGAAGCCGGTGCCGTCGCGCTCGATGGCCTGCGCCTTCGCGCCGGTGCGCACGGCAATGCCGAGGCGCCGGAACTTCTCCATCAGCAGCGCGACAAGGTCCGGGTCGAACTGCTTGAGCATGCGCTCGCCGTGCTGCAGTACCGTCACCGACGCGCCGGCACATGCGGCGACATGCGAGAACTCCGCGCAGATGTAGCCACCCCCGACGAAGACGATGCGCCGCGGCAGCTGGGGCAGCACCAGGAAGTCCTCACTGGTCGCCAGGTGCTGCTCGCCGGGAATGCCGAGCTTGATGGGCTCGGCGCCGGCTGCCAGCACGATGTGCCGGCCCTCGACCTCGCGGCCTTCCACGTCGAGCCGCGTGCTGGCGACGAAGCGCGCGCGGCCATGCATCACCTCGATGCCTTCCTGCTGCAGGCGCTCTTCGGTGTCATGTGGCACAGGGTCGGTGAAGCGACGCTTGAAGCCCATCAAGGCCGGCCAGTCGATGCGAGCCTCGCCGCGCACGCCCAGGCCGGCCATGCGTGCGACCCGATCGACCGCGTCGGCCGCACCGACCAGCACCTTTTTCGGGTCGCAGCCGCGCAAGGCGCAGGTGCCGCCCAGCGGCCGGAAATCCACCAGCGCGACTCGCCACCCTGCCTGCCGCACGCGTGTCGCGACACCGACGGCGGCCGTGCCGCTGCCCACCACCACCAGGTCAAAGGGCTTGTCCATGCGCTCAACCTCCTTCGCGAAACGCCGGGTACAGGCTCATCGCGCCATCCACGAACAGCGTCGTGCCGGCCACGTAGTCGGCGTCGTCCGAAGCCAGCCACAGCGCCACGCGCGCCACGTCCTCGGGCTCGCCGATGCGACCATAGGGAATGAGCGCGAGCAGCTTGTCGGCCTCGTGCTGCCAAGCCTTCCGGTTGATGTCGGTTTTGATCGCACCCGGCGCGATCGAATTTACGCGGATGCCCTCGGGGGCGACCTCCTGCGCCAGCGTCTGCATCAGCAGCTTCAGTCCGCCCTTGGCAGCCGCGTAATTCGCATGGCCCGCCCACGGGATGACCTCGTGCACCGAGCTGATGAAGATGATCTTGCCGAGCGCGCGCGACGCGTTCGCCGGCCGCGCTTGGCGGCGGAATTGCCGCACGGCCTGCTGCGCGCACAGGAATGGGCCGGTCAGGTTGACGTCGATGACCCGCTGCCACTGCTCGACGGTCATCTCGGCGAAAGCCGCATCGCGTTGGATGCCTGCGTTGAGCACCGCGACATCGAGCCCGCCAAAGCGATGGGCTGCCGCGCGGAACAGGGTTTCGCAGTCCGAAGGCCGGGACACGTCGGCACGCTGCGCGAACGCATCAACGCCGAGTGCGCACAGGTCATCGACGACAGTGCGTGCCTGGTCCGCGTTCGACGAGAAGTTGACCGCCACGGCGGCCCCGGCGTGCCCGAACGCGAGCGCAATCGCGCGTCCGATGCCAGAGCTGGAGCCGGTCACCAGCGCCCGTTGACCTTCCAGGGTGAGTGCCATGTCTCGAAACCCTTGCCTGTTGCAGGCAGGATCGCAAGCGGCGTACCCGCGAGACACGGCACGTGATGGCCGGCAGGCACGGCATCACGAGCAACTGCCACGCAATCCTGCACAACTATTGAGGGTTGAGGGCAATGCGGCAGGGATTCAACTCGATGACACCGGCACGCGACTGGCCGCTGCGGGCCTGCTCCTCGCGTGCCGCATCGAAGATCTCGCGGGCGCAGTCGTGGCAGCACCCGCACGACGACGCGACACGGGTCTCGTCCTGCAGCAGTTCGAACGACATGGTGCCGTCACGCACCGCTTGATGAATGTCGCGATCACGGACGCGGTGGCAGAGGCAGACGATCATGAGCGAGGACCATCCGGTAGGGATGGTTCAACTCTACATCAAATACAAACGATTCTCAACAACGTTCGCGATGCGGGGTTTCCCCGCTCAGGCGGTTTCGGCCACCCAGCTGCCTTGCTGCAACTGCTCGGCGTGATGGGCGGGCAGCCGCAGCCGCGGCACCAGCGCCTTGCGGCGGTCGGCAAGGATCTGCATGAGCATGGCGCCATTGCGCTGACCCTGGTCCTCCCAGTTGTTGTTCATGATGACGTGCGTGATGAACGTCTGCGGGGCGAGCCGCTCCACTTTGGCGGCGATCTGGACGAGTTCGTCGGCCGGGTAGTCGTAGTTGAAACGCTCGGCGGCTGATCTGGCGCCCTTGAGGTTCCAGGTCTCGCGATTGCGCCCGTGCAGCCTCACCAGCGAGTACTTCAGGTGGGTCGATTCCCAGACGGGCGGCACCGTGTTCGAGAACCCCTGGGGGCCGTCGATCACGGTGTGCACGACGTTGAGATCACGCTCGAAAGCCAGCGTCTCGGCCAGGTGTCCCTCGTCGAACCAGGTGCGGTTCCTGAACTCCACGCTGACGATGTAGTCGCGCATCGCTTCGACGCATCGCCGCACATGGGCATGGCCGTCTCGATTGCGAATGATCCAGGGTGCGAACTGGAAGTGCACCATGCCCAGCTTGCCGGCCGATCGCAACGGTTCCAGCGAGGCCTGGAAGCGCGCCCACAGCGCCTGGCGCAAGTCGGCGGGCACGTCGTTGAAGTAGAAGCTTGGCTTGCCGCGCGGCGGCATGTCGCCGCGCAGGTCGGGTGGGAGCACCTTCGCCGTGGTGGCATGGCCGGTGAACAGACGGAACGCCTTCGCGTTGATGGTGAAGTTCTCCGGCGTGCGCTGGGCCCAGGCCTCGACCGTCTGTGGCAGCGGAATCGCGTAATAGGACGTGTCGACTTCGACCAGCGGGAACCGGGTGGCGTAGTAGCGCAACCGCGACTCCGGCGTGGTCACGTCAGGCGGATAGAACTTCTTCGACGCGACGAGCGACTTGTCGCTCCACGATGCGGTACCCACCAGCACGTTCATGCAGCGCCCCTTTCGCCGTTCGCCTTACGCGCGCATGCCTGGGTACGCCGCTTGCCACAGCGCAGATGCAATCGTTCGTACACGAAAGGACCTGCCATGACCCTAGCCAAGCGTTGTTCGGCCGCTTTGCTTTCGGCCGTACTCGGAATGACCGTGGTGGCATGCGCCCACGACACCACCATGGGACAACGGCTCGACGACACGACCGTGACCACCAAGGTCAAGGCCGCCTTGCTCGCCGATCCCGATGTGAAAGGAACCGCAGTGCAAGTGGAAACGCTGCGCGGCGAAGTGCAGTTGAGCGGCTTCGTCGATTCCGACGCACAGGCGCGGCGCGCGGTGGACATCGCGAAGCGGGTGGAAGGCGTGGATCGCGTCATCAACAAGATGTCCGTCAGGCAGTAAGGGCGGTAAGGCCGCCCTTCCCCGCCGGGCCGCAGTGCTTGGCCGCCTTGCGCTCGCCGGCTACGGCCGGCGGCGCGCGGCCGGGTTCGCGCACCGGGGGCGATTCCGTGGGTGCCGGGGGGTCGTCCACCGAAGGGGGTGGCCGCTCGGGTGCATCCGGTGGAGGCGGCCCGGGAGGCTCGGGCACGGTGGGTGGTTCCGGCGGCGCCCGGTGCATTTCGTCGGTGCGATGGGTGCGATGGGTGCGATGGGCCATGACCGTGGCCCGCAGCACTTAGCGTGCCTCCATCGCGACGCGAACCGGCACGTGCCGGCGTCCCAAGCGGGTGTGAGCACCGAAGCGCCCGGGAAGTACAGTGGCGCAGTGCGGGCAGGCGCCGTGCTCGTCGAGCGCATAGCTCAGCACGCGATGCCAATCGCGTTCGATCAGCACCGCGCCGCAGCCGCTGCAGTAGGTTGTGCCGCCTTGCGCATCGTGCACGTTGCCGGTGTAGACGTGATGCAGGCCTTGGGCTCGGGCGATGTGTCGTGCCCGCTGCAGCGTGGCCGCCGGTGTGCGCTCGATGTCGAGCATCTTGTAGTCTGGGTGGAACGCGGTGAAGTGCAGCGGCACATCCAGTCCCAGGTTCTCGGCGATCCAGCGTGATTCGGCCTCGATCTCGGCGCTGCTGTCGTTGTGGCCGGGAATCAGCAAGGTGGTGATCTCAAGCCAGCAGCGGGTTTCATGCTGCAGGTATTGCAGCGTATCGAGCACGGGCGCGAGATGCGCGCCGGTCTGTTGCAGGTAGAACGACTCGGTGAAGCCTTTCAGGTCGACGTTGGCCGCGTCCATCCTGGCGTAGAACTCGCGTCGCGGCTCGGCGCGCATGTAGCCCGCAGTGACCGCGACCGCGTGCACGCCCACGGCATGGCAGGCATCGGCCGTGTCCATGGCGTACTCGGCGAAGATGACCGGGTCGTTGTAGGTGAAGGCCGCGCTGGCGCAACCCAGGTCGCGCGCGGCTTGTGCAATGCGCTCGGGCGAGGCCGCATCCATGAGGCGATCCATCTCGCGGCTCTTGGAGATGTCCCAGTTCTGGCAGAACTTGCAGGCGAGGTTGCAGCCGGCGGTACCAAAGGAAAAGACGGTGGAGCCGGAATGGAAATGGTTGAGTGGCTTTTTCTCGATGGGATCGACGCAGAAGCCGGAGCTGCGTGCGTACGTGGTGAGCACCATCGCGTCGTCCACGCGCTGACGCACGAAGCACAGGCCACGCTGGCCTTCATGAAGGCGGCAGTCGCGCGGACACAGGTCGCACTGGATGCGCCCGTCATCGAGGCGGTGCCACCATCGGCCAGGGTGATTCATCGATCGTTCTCCGAAAACTTGCGCGCCGAAAAGCGCATCAATCGCAGCTCATCGGACCAGAAGTCGCTGCGCAATCCCGCCTTGCGCTTGAGCGCGGTCAGGAAGTCGCGCGGCGTGGGCAGTTGCTCCCAGACCGAGGGCAGCAGCGTCGCCTGGTGAGTGCGCCAGCTCAGCACCAGGCCGTCGAGGCCGGGTCGCAAGGCCGCGAGCGCGTGCACCTCGGCAGTGACCGCGAGCGGCTGCAGCGGGCCGAGCAGCGAGACCTCGCAGCGAAGCTGATCCCACTCTGAAGCCGTGACGGGGGTGAAGCGCCAATCGTCGAAGGCTGCTGCCTGCGCGTTCGAGCGCACGTCCTCCAGCAGCGGCCGGTCGGGGCTGATGCGACCCCTGCAGCCTCGCAACTCGCCGGCCGCGTCGCGCAGGGTCACGAAGGTGGCGCCGGGGCGCGCCAGCTCGCGATGCATGGGCTCCTGCACTTGCGCGCGGCCGAGGCGCCGCGCGATCGCGTTACGCGCGGCGGCCAGCAGGGCAGCGCCCAGCCCGGCATCGTCGCCCTCGTCTTCAGCCTCTGCAGGTTCCGAATCGAACACGATGGAGGCATAGCCGACCACGCGGGCACGGTCGCCGGCCGTGTCGCCCGAATTTCGCAGGTCCAGCAACTGCGGCAGCAGCCCGAGGCGACGCGCCATGAGCAGCGCACCGTTCAGCGGCCGCGCACCGCAGGCCTCATGCGGCTGAATGCCGGTGTCCAGGGCAAGCACTCGCGCAATGGTGGCTTGGTCGCGGGCACAGGCCTGGGCATAGGGGAGGTAGTGCGACATGTCGGTGCTCACCACAACGACCGTCTCGTCGCCGCCCCATAAAGTCTGCAAAACTTCGGCCACCTGCGCGGGCGTGGCCTCCCCCACCACCAGCGGCACCAGCGAGAAGCCCGGGGCCAGGGCGACCTGCAGGAAAGGCAGTTGGACCTCGATCGAGTGCTCCAGCGCATGCGGCAGGCTGTCGCAGACCACGTGGCGCATGCCGCGCAAGTCGGCGATGGCGCCGCGATCGACGGGCACGTCGCCCAGCGGCGTCTCGAACACCGAGGCATCGGCGGCGGCGAGCCCGCGCACAGGCACCCTGTGCACGGGACCGAGCAGCACGACCCGGCGCACCGCCTGGCGCCAAGGGCTCAGCCGGGCATAGGCCTGCGCCGCGATGGCGCCCGAATACGGGTAACCGGCGTGCGGCACCACCAGGAGCTTGGGCGGGCGCTGTGCCCGCAGCGAGGGTGCGGCCTCGCCGAGTAGTCGGTGCACCTGCTCGCGCAGGGTGTCGGGATGGGCGGGGTAGAAGTAGCCGGCCACCGCCGCCGGGCGTGTCGAAGGCATGTACTGCACCTCCAGAACCACCAGTGTGGCTCCTCCCGGGCGAACTTCAAGTGCGCCCCCAGGAAACGTCTGTCGACGTTTCTGCCCCCCGAGGGGGTGAGTCAACTTGAGACGGGACACAGGCGTGCCGCCTGCCTGCCGATGTAAGAAATCTCCGCATGCGCGCGTCGGCTGGCTGGACCACGCGGCGCAAGCGCGAAAGCTTGACCCGGTGTGGACCTGTACCGACAATGCCCCCCGCTCCGGGGTGCGCGCACGGCCGCGCTGAGACGGTGAACCCGAACCCGCGAACTTGATCCGGCTCGTACCGGCGTAAGAAGAGCTGCCATGCCTTAAGGCACCGGCCCCACGGGACCAGGCTGAAAGGGGCGACCTTCGGAGCACCCATTGCCAAGAAGGAGTCCCCATGAACGCCCCCGACAGGATCCCCGCGCCCGAACTGGCGCCTCAGCCCGCGCTCACCCGCGACCCCTTCCCCGCCTCCCGCAAAGCCTGGATCGTGGGCTCCCGCGAGGACCTGCGCGTGCCGGTGCGCGAGGTCTCGCTGAGCAACGGCGAGACCGTCACGCTGTACGACACCTCGGGCCCCTACACCGACCCCGCGGCCGAGATCGATGTGCGCCGTGGCCTGCCCAGTGTGCGCAACGCGTGGATCGACGCGCGCGCCGACACCGAGCGCTACGAGGGCCGCGCACCGCAGGCGCTGGACGATGGCGGCCGGCATGACGGCGGCGATGCCGATCGCCTCACCGGCTTACGAGTCGCCGCTTCGGCCTTGCAGCGCACACCGCGCCGCGCGCGCGCTGGTGCCAACGTGACGCAGATGCACTACGCGCGGCGCGGCATCGTCACCCCCGAGATGGAGTTCGTCGCGCTGCGCGAGAACGGCCGGCGCGAGTGGATGCGCGAATACATGGCCGACGCGGCTCGCGAAGCCCGGCTGCGCGGCAACCCGATGGGGGCGTGCATCCCCGAGCTGATCACGCCGGAGTTCGTGCGCGACGAGGTCGCACGCGGTCGCGCCATCATCCCCGCGAACATCAATCACACCGAGTTGGAGCCGATGGCCATCGGCCGCAACTTCCTGGTGAAGATCAACGCCAACATCGGCAACTCGGCCGTGACCTCCAGCATCGAGGAGGAAGTGGAGAAGCTCGTGTGGGCGATCCGCTGGGGTGCCGACAACGTGATGGATCTTTCCACCGGCCGCAACATCCACACGACGCGCGACTGGATCGTTCGCAACTCGCCGGTGCCCATCGGCACGGTGCCCATCTACCAGGCACTCGAGAAGGTGGGCGGCGTGGCCGAGGACCTCACCTGGGGGATCTACCGCGACACGCTCATCGAGCAGGCCGAGCAGGGGGTGGATTACTTCACCATCCACGCCGGGCTGCGCCTGCCCTTCATCCACCTCACCGCGAATCGCCGCACGGGCATCGTGTCGCGCGGCGGCTCGATCATGGCCAAGTGGTGCATCGCGCATCACAAGGAGAGCTTCCTCTACACGCACTTCGAAGAGATCTGCGAGATCATGAAGGCGTACGACGTGAGCTTCTCGCTGGGCGACGGCCTGCGCCCCGGCTCGCAGGCCGATGCCAACGACGAGGCCCAGTTCGCCGAGCTGCGCGCGCTGGGCGAGCTCACGCAGATCGCCTGGAAGCACGACGTGCAGACCATGATCGAGGGCCCGGGGCACGTGCCCATGCACCTCATCCAGGCCAACATGGACGAGCAGCTCAAGCACTGCCACGAGGCGCCGTTCTACACGCTCGGCCCGCTCACCACCGACGTGGCCCCCGGCTACGACCACATCACCAGCGCCATCGGGGCGGCGATGATCGGCTGGT
>CBINKC010000093.1:0-18483 GCA_966251135.1 uncultured Burkholderiaceae bacterium | reverse complement strand
CCGGCCATGCCCCTTCTGCCCGCCGGCGGGCAGAAGGGGCATGTTACATTGCGCGGCCGCCGGGACGGGCCCGCGCCTGTCCTCAGGCGTTCAAGACCGCCTGGCTTTTGTGTTCACTCCAGGCCCCGCCAGTTTTCCCGATGGCCTTGCCCCCCGCCGCGACCGAACGCCAGCTCAAGCATCGCCGCAGCATAGATGTCCAGGTGTATGGCCGCGGCGATGGCCTCTGGGAAGTCGATGCGCGCCTTACCGACATCAAGACCCGCGACACGCCCATGGTCGGCGGGATGCGTCGCGCCGGGGAGCCTATCCACGAGATGCTGCTGCGCTTGGTCGTGGACGAGCAGCTCAACATCATCGAGGCCGGTTCTCAAACGCTGTGGATGCCCTACCCGGGTCACTGTGATGGCCATGGTGATCCGTATGCCGCACTGGTCGGCCTGAATCTCATGCGCGGCTTCCGGCTGAAAGTGCTGGAGCGCCTGCGCGGCGTGGCGGGCTGCACCCATTTGACCGAACTGAGCCTCGTGTTGCCGACGGCCGCGATCCAGGCCCTGGCCGGTGAGGTGATCGACACGAGCGAGGGCAACGCCGCCGGGGAACCGCCCTTTCAGATCGACCGTTGTCACGCCTTGCGTGCCGATGGTGAGGTGGTCCGGGAGCATTACCCCCGCTGGTGGCGCCCGGCGCCTACCGACAATTCACGCTGAGGCCGCCAGGCCGCCTTCATTTTCGAAACCGCCAGAGAGTCCGCTATGAAGATCCATGAATACCAAGGCAAGGAAATCCTGCGCCAGTTCGGCGTGCCAGTGCCAAAGGGCTACCCCGCGTTCAGCGTGCACGAAGCCACCGAAGCCGCGCAAAAGCTGGGTGGCCCGGTCTGGGTGGTCAAGGCGCAGATTCACGCAGGCGGGCGCGGCAAGGGCGGTGGCGTCAAGCTCGCCCGATCGCTCGACGAGGTGAAGTCGCTGTCCGGCCAGATCCTGGGCATGCAGCTCAAAACCCACCAGACCGGCCCCGAAGGCCAGAAGGTCAGGCGGCTGCTCATCGAGGAAGGCGCTGACATCAAGAAGGAGTACTACGTGGCCGCGGTCACGGATCGCGCGACGCAGAAGGTCGCCATGATGGCCTCCAGCGAAGGCGGGATGGACATCGAGGAGGTGGCGCACCACACGCCCGAGAAGATCATCAAGGTCTTCGTCGACCCGCTGGTTGGCATGACCGATGGACAAGGGCTCGAGCTGGCGCGCGGCATCGGCGTGCCGGAGGCCTCGCAGGCCCAGGCCGTGGATGTGTTCAAGAAGCTCTATACCTGCTACCTGGACACCGACGCTTCGCTCGCCGAAATCAATCCGCTCATCCTTGAGGGCAACGGCAACATCAAGGCGCTGGACGCAAAGTTCAACTTCGACGCCAACGCGCTCTTCCGTCACCCCGAGATCGTCGCCCTGCGTGACCTCGACGAGGAGGATCCAGCCGAGATCGAGGCCAGCAAGTTCGACCTCGCCTACATCCAGCTCGACGGCAACATCGGTTGCCTGGTCAATGGCGCGGGCCTGGCGATGGCGACCATGGACACGATCAAGCTGTTCGGCGGGGAGCCGGCCAACTTCCTCGATGTCGGCGGCGGCGCCACCGCCGAGAAGGTCACCGAGGCCTTCAAGATCATGTTGGCCAGCCCCAAGGTGAAGGCCATCCTCGTCAACATCTTCGGCGGCATCATGCGCTGCGACACCATCGCCGAGGGCGTGATCGCCGCATGCAAGGCCGTTAACCTGAAGGTGCCCCTGGTTGTGCGCATGAAGGGTACCAACGAGGAGCTGGGCAAGAAGATGCTCGCCGAATCGGGCCTGCCCATCATCAGTGCCGACACCATGGCTGAAGCGGCCACCAAGATCGTCGCCGCCGTCCAGTAATCACGCCCGCGAAAGAGCAAGACATGAGCATCCTCATCAACAAGGACACCAAGGTCATCACCCAGGGCATCACGGGCAAGACGGGCCAGTTCCACACCCGCGGCTGCCGCGATTACGCCAACGGCAAGAACTGCTTTGTCGCCGGTGTCAACCCGAAGAAGGCGGGCGAGGACTTCGAAGGCATTCCCATCTACGCCAGCGTGCAGGACGCCAAGGCCGAAACCGGCGCCACCGTCAGCGTGATCTACGTGCCGCCAGCGGGGGCTGCCGCCGCGATCTGGGAAGCGGTCGAGGCCGATCTCGACCTCGTGGTGTGCATCACCGAAGGCATTCCCATCAAGGACATGCTGATGGTGCGCAACAACATGAAGCAAAAGGAGGCAGCCGGCGGGAAGAAGACACTGCTGCTCGGCCCCAACTGCCCTGGCCTCATCACGCCCGACGAGATCAAGATCGGCATCATGCCGGGCCACATCCATCGCAAGGGTCGCATCGGCGTTGTCTCGCGCTCCGGCACGCTGACTTATGAAGCCGTGGCCCAGCTCACCGAGATCGGCCTGGGCCAGTCCAGCGCCGTCGGCATTGGGGGCGACCCGATCAACGGGCTCAAGCACATCGACGTCATGCGGATGTTCAACGACGACCCGGACACCGATGCGGTGATCATGATCGGCGAAATCGGCGGTCCCGACGAGGCTGATGCTGCGCGTTGGTGCAAGGACCACATGAAAAAGCCCATCGTGGGCTTCATCGCCGGTGTCACCGCGCCCCCCGGCAAGCGCATGGGTCATGCCGGCGCGCTGATCTCCGGCGGCGCGGACACGGCGGATGCCAAGCTCGCCATCATGGAAGAGTGCGGCTTCAAGATCACGCGAAACCCCTCCGAGATGGGGCGGCTGCTGAAGAGCCTGCTGTAACTGCTTCGTTGCGCGCCGGGTGCGATCCCGGCGCGCAACGGGCGCGTCTGCCGGCAACTGTTCGTAATACCACGGACGGGAGGGTTGTCCTGTGCTGCCAGAATCCCTTCATCCCGAAAAGGGAAGTCCGCCTGCTTCCGTCTGCTCCCGATAGCTTGCTACACACGGGCCTCGCCATGGACTTCACGACTGGCGCGTCCGTACGGCTCCGTCATCCTTGAGTGGTGATAGTGGAGATGTGGACGCAGTGGCGCAACCGCCTTCGCTAGGCCGCCGACGAAGGGGTTAGGTGCGCGGGCCGCGGGCTCGCAGGGCGTGCAAGGTGCAAGAAGACTCATGGAGGTCGCATGGAATTGTTCTCCCCCGCGTGGTTCTCGGCGCTCCTCGCGATCATCCTCATCGACCTCGTCCTGGCCGGCGACAACGCGATCGTGATCGCGCTGGCGGCACGCAACCTGCCGCAGCATCTGCGCAAGCGGGCCATCGTCTGGGGCACCCTCGGTGCAGTTGTCGTCCGGGCGTCGATGACCATCGGTGTGGTGTGGCTGCTGCGCATCCCGGGCCTGATGTTCGTCGGTGGTGTCGGGCTGGTCTGGATCGCCTACAAGCTGCTCCAGCCCGGCGAATCACACGACGGGGTACATCCCCAGGCGACCACGTTCTGGGGCGCGATGAGGACGATCGTCGTGGCCGATGCGCTCATGGGCATCGACAACGTGCTGGGCGTGGCGGGTGCCGCGCATGGATCCATCGACCTCGTGATCATCGGCCTGCTGGTCAGCGTGCCCATCGTCGTGTGGGGCAGCACCTTCGTGCTCCGGCTCGTTGATCGCTTTCCAATCATCATTTACGCCGGTGCCGCGGTGCTCGCTTTCACGGCGGCCAAGATGATCGTCAGTGAGCCTTTGCTGGATGAAGTCTTCGACCCGAATGCCGCCCTGCGCGCACTGACCTACGCGGTGCTGATCCTGGGCGTGCTTGCTGCCGGACGGTGGGCCGCGCGACGCCATTCGTCGGTGCCGCCCGAAGCGGCATCCGGCACTGGGTCGTCTCAGGCGCATCACGACCGAGCCTGAATGCAATGTTGATGCTGTCTGACCACTGATTCCCCCCGCCCGGTGTCTGCAAAACTCACGGCAGCGCCAGGGCGCGGGTGAGCGAGCCTGTGCTAACGTCCGGGCACATGTCTGCTGCGCAGTCTCTACTCCAGGTTCTGGTCGGCTCGCCCGGTTCGTCGCCCGGTTCGCTGGTCGGAATGCTTGCCGGGTTGATGCTCGCTGCAGCGTACGTTTACGCCATCGCCCCCAAGGTCTCTGCCCCCGCTTCCACCGCGCTGGTGGCCTGCCTCTCGATGCTTGCGGCGAGCGCGGCACTCCAGCACTTTGCGGGTCTCTGGTGGCCTGCGTGGCCCGGCGCATTGGCTTTGCTTTTCGGGCAGTTTGGCGCGCGCATCGGGCGCCGAGAGAACGCCTCGACTGCCGCACCCGCGCAAGCGGAACCACCTCGGCGTGCAGCAGCGTCTGCCCCCGTGGTGCCGCGCACCCGGCAGGCGCCGTCCTTGCCGGCTGCGCCCGATCGCAAGACCTTGGGGCGCTATCAGGTGGACCGTCAGATCGGTCGGGGCTCGATGGGGGCGGTGTACCTCGGCCACGATCCGAAGATCGGCCGTCAGGTGGCGATCAAGACCATGGCGTTGAGCCAGGAATTCGACGGTACCGAACTCACCGATGCACGGGCCCGGTTCTTCCGTGAGGCCGAGACGGCCGGGCGGCTCCAGCACCGCGACATCGTCACCATCTTCGATGCTGGGGAAGATCATGAGCTGGCCTACATCGCGATGGAGTACCTGCGCGGACACGACATGCAGCGCTACACCACGCCGGGCCATCTGCTGCCCGTGCCCGTGGTCCTGCGCATCGTGGCACGCGTGGCCGAGGCGCTCGCGTACGCGCACAGCCAAGGCGTGGTGCATCGCGACATCAAGCCGGCCAACGTGATGATCGATCCCGCGGATGACACAGTGAAGGTCACGGATTTCGGCATCGCGCGCATCACCGATTCGAGCCGCACACGCACCGGCATGGTTCTGGGCACGCCCTCGTTCATGTCGCCTGAGCAGATGGCCGGGCGGCGCGTCGATGGCCGGTCCGACTTCTATTCGCTGGGCGTGATGCTCTTTCAGCTGCTCACGGGGCGCCTGCCGCATCACGCGGAATCCATGGCCAAGCTGATGTACCAGATCGCCAACGATCCTGCACCCGACGTGCGCACCTTGCGGCCCGAGCTGCCCGAGGCGCTGGCCAATGTGGTGGCGCTCGCGCTGGAGAAGCGCCCCGAGGTGCGCTATGCCGACGGGCGACAGTTCGCGACCGACCTGCGCAAGATTGCGGTGGGCTGGGGGCCCGTGGACCTGGCCTCTGCTGTTGCCGTGGCTGATGGAACGACGCCGCCCCCCGCAGCCGATGCATATGCCGAGACCGTGAGGCTGGACCGCGCTGATCCAGGGCACAATTCCCGGCCTTAACGGCTGAACCACCGCGCCGCGGCGCTCCTCATCGTCCAGACCTCCGTGAGCATGAGTTTCGAGTTCTACTGCGCCACCGACACTGGCCGTGCTCGCAACAACAACGAGGACTCGGTGGCGGTAGACGAGCCCTCCGGGCTGATCGTCCTGGCCGATGGCATGGGTGGCTACAACGCTGGCGAAGTGGCCAGCGGCATGGCCACCTCCTTCATCAAGAATGAACTGGGCCGCTGGCTGATTGAAGCCGCCACCACCGCCTCGGACACCGACGTGCGGCGTGCCATGGATATCTGCGTGGACAACGCCAACCGCGCCATCTTCAACGCTGCCAATTCGAACCCGCAGTACGCCGGTATGGGTACCACCCTGGTGGTGGCCGTGTTCCGGGAGGGTCGCCTGCTGATGGGCCATGTGGGCGACTCCCGAGGCTATCGGCTGCGCGCCGGCCGGCTGCAGCAGATCACGCACGATCATTCGCTGCTGCAGGAGCAGATCGATGCCGGGCTCATCACCGTCGAGCAGGCTGCCTTCTCGGCCAACAAGAACCTCGTCACACGTGCCGTGGGTGTGGAGGACACCGTCCTGCTCGAAACCCACCTGCACGACCTCATGCCGGGCGACCTGTACCTCGTGTGTTCCGACGGACTGTCCGACATGCTGGACGATGCCAGCATCGCGCACTTGCTGCAGCCGTGCGATTCCCTCGAAGAGGCCGCATCTGTGCTGGTTTCAGCGGCCAATGATGCAGGCGGCAAGGACAATATTTCTGTGATACTTGCAAGAGTACGCGGCAGCGGCGGTCCTGCGCGTTCGTGGTGGCCCTTCAGGCGTTGAAACCCGAGATAGGGCTGCGCCTGCAGGCGCAAGCAGGGACCGCTTCAGCCTAGGCACAGCGGCCAGATAAAAGACACGATTACTGGGCACGAGGTCAACTCACATGGGCAAACTGGTCGTATCACTCGATGGGGTGGTGATCAAGGAAGTACAGATCACGAAGGACAAGACCACCCTCGGCCGCCGCCCATACAACGACATCGTGATCGACAACTTGGCTGTCAGCGGCGAGCACGCCGTACTGCAGATGGTGGGTTCCGAGGTCTTCATCGAGGACCTCAACAGCACCAACGGCACCTACATCAACGGCAAGGCCGTCAAGAAGCAGCTGCTGGCCCACAACGACACGGTCGAGATCGGCAAGTACAAGATCAAGTACCTGGTCGATGAAGGCGGCGACTACGAGAAGACGATGATCATGAAGCCGGGTGCGCCACTTCCTGGTGCGCCGGCAGCGTTGTCGGGTGCCGGGGGCTATGCGCAGACGACCACGGGCGGGCTGGGCAACTCAGGCTTCGGCGCGCTGCCGCCGAGCGTGCCGGCCTCGATCCGCGTGCTCAATGGCGCAGCGGCGGGCCGTGAGGTGAATCTGACCAAAGTGGTCACCACCGTCGGCAAGCCCGGTGTCCAAGTTGCCTCGATCACCAAGCGCCCGGGTGGTTACATCTTTGCCCACGTGGAAGGCTCGGCGCGGCCCACCGTGAATGGCCATCCGCTGGCCGGCGAGACCGTGCAGCTCAAGAACGGTGACGTCATCGAGCTGGCGGGCACCCAGATGCAGTTCGTGCAGGCATAGGGCCCGCTCCCGCGCGCCGCCGCAGGCCGCGACAGCATTGATCAAGGCCGCTTGAATGTAACGATGTGATGCTTTTCACGTGGGTTCGTGGCGCTGCGCGCTGGGCCCTTCGTTTGAAGACATTGCGCGACTTCGGTTTCTTGCGCTGGTGGGCGGCGAGGAACAACATCAGCCCCTGCAACAACAATCGCCGCCGCGCGCGGCCCAACGCAGGACTCGCACTGCCATGATCATCCGCGTCCTCGGCTGCTCCGGGGCCATCGCCGCCGGCTGCAGGACGACGTCGTTCCTGCTCGACGACTCGGTTCTCATCGACGCCGGCACCGGCGTGGGAGATCTCGAGCTGGAAGCGCTGGCGAAGATCGACCACATTCTCATCAGCCATTCCCACCTGGATCATGTGCTGGCCATCGGGCTGCTGGCCGATAGCGTGTTGCGGCTGCGGGCGGCGCGGGGCCGCCAGCCGATCACGGTCTACGCATTGCCGCAGACCTTGGCCGCGCTGCGAGATCACATTTTCAATGGCGTGATCTGGCCCGATTTCACCCGGCTGCCCAGCGTCGAAAAGCCGGTGCTACGGTTCCAGCCGATCGTGTCAGGCGAGACCTTGGAGCTTGCCGGTCGCCGCATTGAAGTTCTGAGTGCGGCGCACACGGTTCCAGCGGTAGGGTTCGCTGTGCATGGCGGAGGGGATGCTGGCTGGTGGGTTTACACCGGCGACACTGGCCCCAACCCGGCGCTGTGGGCGCGGCTTGCCGAGATGAAGGTGGCGCACCTCGTCATCGAAACGGCGTTCGGCGACGAGGAGCGCAAGCTGGCCGCGGTGAGTGGCCACCTCTGCCCCACCCTGCTGCGCGAGGAACTGGTTCAGCTGCGGGGTTCGGTCGACGTGCACATCACGCATGTCAAGCCGGGCGAACTGGCAGCGGTCATGACCGAGATCGCCCGCTTCGGCACGCCGCACCGCGTTCATTCGCTGGAAGCGGGACGGGTTATCCGCCTTGTTCCGTCCGCTTGAAACGGACGATTTGTGTCAGCGTTCGCCGATTCCGTAAGCCGCGGACACGATTTGTGACCCAACCCGTCAGCCCGGGTGTGCAAATCGCACGAAGAGCAGGGGGTATCCGGTTGGCACAGGGGCTGCAAGTACACGAGCGGCAAGCGTCAACCCCCTCACCCGGAGCAACCTCATGAAGCAAATCCAGCGCGGTTTCACACTGATCGAACTGATGATCGTCGTGGCGATCATCGGCATCTTGGCGGCGGTGGCGCTGCCGGCTTATCAGGACTACACCATTCGTGCGAAAGTGACGGAAGGTATTGGCTTGGCCAGCGCTTTGAAGTCTGATATGTCAAGCATGTATGCCGCTGATGGTATGGCTGGCGTGGCGGCGTTTGCTACGCAGGTGGCGTTGGCTCCTCCTCAGTCGAAGTACGTGAGTGGCATCGCCATCGACGGCGCGACCGGCGTTATCACCGTAACGCTGAATTCCGCCAACATCGGTAGCGCGGTCGCTGCTGGCAGCACGATTAGCTTTACGCCCTTCCTCAATGCCTCGGGAACGATCACTACCTTGTCTACTGCGGCAGATGGCGCGACGGGTTCCGTAGACTGGGTTTGCTCGTCAACAACGCATGCCACTGCCACAAACCGCGACGCCGCCTTTGACGATGCCGTGGTTGGTACGTTGGACCCGCGTTTCGCTCCGGCCGAATGCAAGTAAAGCGATAGCGGTTATGGCTCTCTAGAGCCATCCGGCCTTTTTCTGAATCGGCGCGCCGTTTGGCGCGCCGATTTGCTTTGTCCTCTCCACACGGGCGCGATACCTGGGCGCCACCTCGGAAAGCAAGGCGCGCACTGAGGTGACTGCGCGGGACGGGGCACGAGAGCAGCGCGGTGGGCTGAAAGTGAATTGGCGCATGCCGCGACAATCAGCGGATGCCCGCCATCGCCGTAAGAACCCCTGCCAGCGAGTCATCCCCCGCGTCCATTCACCTGTTCGCGACGCCGCTGGCCATCGCACTGCCCCCTTTGTTGGCGTTCAACCTTCCGCCCTCGGGCACATTCCTGAATCAGGCTGCTGCGCTGATTGGCTGGGCGGCTTGGCTGGTGGCGCTGTCGGCGAAGCTTCCGCTGCCGCAACGACCGCCGGCGGGACTGACTGCGTTGCTCGCCGCGCTCGGTCTCATCGTGCTGAGTGCGCTCGGCTCGATGGCCTGGGCGGGTCTGCCACCCACGCTAGGTTGCTCTGCAATCGGCATGCTGCTGGCTGCTGCCTTGACAGCGTGGGTTGCCGCGCAGCTGCGCTCCGCCGGCTGCGGCCGTCCCGCCTTCGAGGCATTCTGTGCGGCATTACTCGCCGCTGGTGTGGTGTCGGCCCTGATCGGCGTGATCCAGGTGTTCGTTCCCGACGCGACAGGTGGGGGGCTGATTGCCGCCATAGGTGGGGGTGAGCGGGCTGCGGGCAATCTGCGTCAGCCCAATCACCTGAGCAGCCTGCTGTTGTGGGCCATGATGGCTGTGGTGTTCCTCCTGCGCGTCGGGCGACTGACGCCTGCGTTTGCGCTGCCGCTGTATGGCCTGATGCTGTTTGGTGTCGTGCTGACTGGCTCTCGCACCGGGTTGTTGGGCACGCTCTTGCTGGCTGCCTGGGGCGCGCTGGATAAGGGTCTCACACGCCGTGAGCGGTTGCTGCTCTTGTTCACGCCCGTGGTCTGCGCGCTCCTCTGGTTCGGTATGGCCATGTGGGCGCGACTGCATCATGAATTGTTCGCGGGCGAGGCGCAGCTACGACATTCGGACCCGAGTAGTTCGCGATTCGGTATCTGGAAGAACACGCTGAGCCTGATCGCGATGAACCCATGGCTCGGGGTCGGCTTTGGCGAGTTCAACTTCGCCTGGACGCTGACGCCTTTCCCCGGCCGCCCGGTGGCCTTCTTCGACCACACGCACAACCTCGAACTGCAACTCGCAGTAGAACTCGGGTTGCCGCTGACGGCGTTGGTGCTGGCGCTGCTCGTTCGTGCACTGTGGGCGGCCGCGCACGCCGCCCGGGCGGCTGATGCGGAATGGGCGCCCGCTGGCCGCGCTGCACTTTTGATGGTGCTGATGATCGCGTTGCACTCGCAGCTCGAGTATCCGCTGTGGTACGCCTACTTCCTGCTGCCGGCAGCGTTCGCGTTCGGGCTGTGTCTGGGTTCGGCACCGGGTGAGCGGCACGCTAGTGCACCGCGCTCAAGCGTTTTCGCATGCGCCTCCCTCGTCATGCTTGTCGGCAGTGTGGTGGCGCTGTTCGACTACCAGCGTGTAGTGGTGATCTTCTCGCCAGCGCCGGACGCACCCCCACTCGAGCAGCGTATCGAGGATGGTCAGCGCAGCTGGTTCTTCGGCCACCATGCGGACTACGCCGCGGCCACCACCACGGACCGGCCTTCTGAGGCGATACCGGCCTTCCGCCGGGCCACACATTACCTGCTCGACACGCGGTTGATGATGGCCTGGGCCAACGCGCTGGCGGAGGCCGGGCAGCTAGAGCACGCGCGCCATCTGGCGCAACGGCTTCGGGAGTTCAGGAATGAGCAATCGGCCGAGTACTTCTCGGTCTGCGATGTGATGCCGGTGGTCGGTCAGCCGCCCTACCAGTGCGTGCCGCCGACTCTGCACCTGGACTACCGCTCCTTCAAGTAGCCACCCAATCCCCCGACTTCCCCCCGTGCTTCTCCAGCACGCGGATGCCGCCCATCACCATCCCGCGATCCGCTGCCTTGCACATGTCGTAGACCGTCAGCAGGCCCACCTGTACCGCGGTCAGCGCCTCCATCTCGACACCCGTGCGGCCCAGCGTCTCGACCTGGGCCGTGCAGCGGACGCACGACGTTTCGGCATCCACCTCGAACTCCACGGCCACCTTCGTGATCGGCAGCGGATGGCACAGAGGAATCAGCTCCGACGTGCGCTTCGCCCCTTGGATGGCGGCGATGCGGGCCACGCCCAGCACGTCGCCCTTCTTCGACGTCCCGGCCTGGATCAGCGCCAGCGTTTCGGGCCGCATCCGGATCTCGCCGGTGGCCCGCGCAACGCGGTGCGTTTCCGCCTTGCCCGACACGTCGACCATGTGGGCCTGACCGGACGCGTCGAAGTGGGTCAGGGGCGATGACGGAGGCGGTGGCGCGGTCATATCGGGAAACAAGGCGGCAAGGTCCGGCTGGCATCATAGTCAGCGCCGTTGAACCTGGTGCCCGCGGGTTCACTCGAACCGCCCTCCACTTCCAAGCGAAGGCACGTGTGACCTTGATTGCCGCTCGACCCCCTTGCCCGCATCGCCACGTCTTGCGCCGGGTCGTGGCCGCCGCGTGTGCCCTGGCGATCGCCTGGCCAGCGGCCCCTGCGGCGCAGGCGCAGAACCGCCTGCCCGCCTTGGGTGATACCGCGTCCGAAGACTTCAACCTCGGCACCGAGCGGCGCATCGGCGACCAGATCATGCGCGAGATCCGGCGCGATGCCGCCTACAGCGATGACCCCGTGCTGCTCGAATACCTGCAGAGCGTGTTCCTGCCACTGGTGAGCGCGGCGCGGCGGCGCGGCGAGATCGGGCCGGATGTCGATACGCGCTTCGCCTGGGAGGCTTTCCTCGTGCGCGATCGCAGCGTCAATGCCTTCGCGCTGCCGGGCGGCTACATCGGCGTGCATCTGGGGTTGATCGCGATGACGTCCACGCGCGACGAGCTGGCGGCGGTCTTGGCGCATGAGTTGTCGCACGTCACGCAGCGGCACATCGCGCGCAGCATCTCCAACAGCCGCCGCCAGTCGCTGATCGGCGTGGCGGCCACGATCCTGGGCATCCTCGCCGCGAGCCGCAGCAACAACGCCGACATGGCCAATGCGGCCATCGCGGGTGGGCAGGCGGCGACCATCCAGGGGCAGCTGAACTTCTCGCGCGACATGGAGCGCGAGGCCGATCGCATCGGCTTCGGGATCATGACCGACGCGGGCTTCGCGCCGGGCGGCATGGCGTCGATGTTCGAGAAGCTGTCGCAGTCGAGCCGGCTCAACGACAGCGGCGGATTCCCCTACCTGCGCAGCCACCCGCTCACGACCGAGCGCATCGGCGAGGCGCGCGCCCGGCTGGGAACCGCGGAGCCCACCGCACCGGCCAGCGTGCTGGAGCATGCGGCTGCGCAGGCTCGCGCGAAGGTCCTCATGGATGCGCGGCAAGAGGCGCTGCGCCGATGGCAATCGCGCGATGCGGACGGGGCGCAGGGCGCCACGGCCGACAAGCTGGCCGCGGCCTACGAGAGCGCGTTGGCCTCCACGCTGCTGCGCGAGTGGCCGCGTGCCGATGCATCGTTGCAGAAGGCGCAGGCGCTGGTCTCGCAAGGCGCGCCGCTGGCCGACAGCCGCGCGCAGCGCGCGGTGGCGCTGCTCGTGGTGGAGTCGATGCTCGCGCGTGGTGACGCTGCCCGCGCGGAGCAGGCGCTGCGCCCGTATGCGGGCGAGCCGTCCCGGCCGGTCGTGCTGCTGTCCGGTCGCGTGGCGTTGGCGCGCACCGCCGATGAAGCTGCGGCACGGCGCAGCGCGGAAGATCTGCAGACCTGGGTGAGTGCCTTTCCGAACGACGCCGAGGCGTGGTCCACGCTGGGCCAGTTGTGGGCGCGGCTTGGACAGCGACTGCGTGCGGTACGTGCGGAAGCCGAAGCTCGTCGTGCGCTGGGCGACATGGTGGGCGCGGTGGACCGCCTGCGCGCGGGGCAGCGCATGGCGCGCAGCGCGGGGGCGTCGGACTTCATCGAGGCTTCGGTGATCGATGCGCGCCTGCGCGACATCGAGGCCCAGCGGCGGCAGATGATGGCCGAGGAGCGCGAGCTGGGCGGGTGATGCGGGCACGTGTACGCACCCTCTTCAGCCCTCGGCGAACAGGCGCTCCATGGCCACGTCGATCACCATGCCGCACAGGCTGTAGATGAGCGAGCCGATCAGTGCGGCGAGGAAGCCTTGCACGTTGAAGCCGCTCAGCACGCCCGCCGCGGCATAGAACATCACCGCGTTGATCACGAAGAGGAACAGGCCCAGCGTGAGCAGGGTGACCGGTAGCGTGAGCAGCACGAGGAGGGGCCGCAGCAGGGCATTGAACAGGCCGAGGACCAGAGCCGCGATCATCGCCGCGACGAAGCTGGTGATCTCGACCCCGGGCGTGAGGTGCGCCACCAGCAGCAAGGCGGCAGCTAGCAGCAGCCAGCGAACGATGAGCTTCATGGGGCGGCAGCATAGCGCCAGGAGCCTGGGCGGCAGGGAGCGTGGCCCGCGTTGGGCCTGCAAGGGGGCGGATGCGTCGTTGCAACATCTCGCCCGGTGTCCAAACCCGCAGCGCGGTGCGCCTAGCCGGCGCCCCCGTGCAGGCCCCACCCAGCGGGCCGCATTGCGGCGCGGGGCGAGCGCCGCATCTGCACGATGCTCATGCGAGCGCGCTCGCCCCGTGGACGACAAGGCGTGCATCCATCAGGCTTCGATCCTTGTGCCGAGTACGGCGAGGAACTGCGCCAGCCAGGCGGGGTGTGCGGGCCACGCCGGAGCGGTGACAAGGTTGCCGTCGGTGATGGCCTGGTCCACCGGGATGTCGGCGTAGGTGGCGCCCGCAATCTCCACCTCGGGTGCGCAGGCGGGATAGGCCGAGACCTTTCTGCCGCGGATGACGCCCGCCGCCGCCAGCAGTTGTGCGCCGTGGCAGATGGCGGCGATGGGTTTGCGCTCGCGTGCGAAGTGCTGCACCAGGGCGATGACCTGCTTGTTCAGGCGCAGGTATTCGGGTGCGCGGCCTCCGGGCACGACGAGCGCGTCGTAGGTCTCGGGCTTCACCTGGTCGAAGGTTGCGTTGAGAGTGAAGCGATGGCCGGGCTTCTCGGAGTAGGTCTGCGCGCCCTCGAAGTCGTGGACCGCCGTGAGCACGTGGTCGCCCGACTTCTTGTCGGGACACACCGCATGCACGGTGTGTCCCACCATCGCGAGTGCCTGGAACGGCACCATGGTCTCGTAGTCCTCGGCGTAATCGCCGGCCAGCAGCAGGATCTTCTTTGCCATCGCCGATCTCCTTCGAACGTGTGTGGCACACCATGCGGCACACCACGCGCCGCACTCGTGGAGAACGCATTGTGCGAGTCCATCGATGCGACGTGAACACGCTCGACGTCATCGTGATCGGCGTGTGTGCACATGCAGTGATGTCTCGTGGCGACAAAGGGGCTGTTCTCCTCGGTAGATTGCGCGTTTCTCCTATGAAAACTGCTTCTCAATGCAGCAGGCAGGCAGTACCATTCGCACCGCGCGGTACCTCGGAGAAACGAAGGCTCATGCGGCCCTCACCCAGCCCGCCACATCAACAACGGTTTGTGATGGAGAGAATCGAAATGGCAACTGCGAAGAAGGCCGCCGCCAAGAAAGCGCCGGCAAAGAAGGCTGCACCGGCCAAGAAGGCGGCGGCAAAGAAGGCGGCTCCTGCAAAGAAGGCAGCCGCTCCCGCCAAGAAGGCGGCGGTGACGAAGGCTCCCGCCAAGAAGCGCACGCCGAACGCCGCCTTCATGAAGGCCATGACCCCGAGCCCGCAGCTGGCCGCCGTGATCGGAGACAAGCCGGTGCCGCGCACCGAGGTCACCAAGAAGGTGTGGGAGTACATCAAGACCAACAAGCTGCAAGACCAGGCCAAGCGCACGATGATCAACGCTGATGCCAAGCTGAAGGAGATCTTCAAGAAGGCGCAGGTGTCGATGTTCGAGATGACCAAGCTCATCAATGCGCACCTGAAGTAAGTCGCAGCGCGGGGGCTCTGCCTCTCAGGAATCCAAAGCCGGTGCTTGCACCGGCTTTTCTGTTTGTGCGCCCAGCATGGGCGCGATCTTCGGGGTGCAAGTCCCCGGCCGAGCTGGCCACAGCGAGGCAAGCGAAGCGCAACTGCGTGAGGGTGACCGAGCGTGGGGAGGAAGCGTGGAGCGTAAACCGTGAGCCGAGGTACACGAACCGCATCTGAGGCGGCGTTGGCCAGGGCGAGCAGGCAAGCGACTGCGAAGCTCTCGTGGCCAAGGGCCAGGCGACGTAAATGCGGCGGTTGTGCGGTGAAGGATTGCGTTCTTACCTGGGGAGATCTCGCCTCGCGCCTGAAAGGGCGACGCCGATGAGGTGGGGCGAGAAGTCAGCAGAGGCCGTAGTAGTCGATGGGAATCGGCGAAGGGCCGAACGAGAAGGACAGTCACGAGACGAGCCGCTTGGTAAGGCAGGGCGTCAGAAGCCGGGGCAGCCCGGGGGCACGGTGGCCGGGTGCGGTGAAGCCGTGCAGCAAGCCGTGACCGACGAAGCCGAACTGGCGCGAAGCACACAAACGGGCTGGGGGGCCGACGACCTGCTGGGGCAGGCGTTGAGCAGGGAGAACATGTTGGCGGCGTGGAAACGCGTGCAGGCCAACAAGGGTAGCGCCGGCGTCGACGGATGCACGGTGCAGGAAACGGGCGAGTACCTCAAGACAGCGTGGCCCGAGATCCGCCAGCGGTTGCTCGATGGCAGCTACAAGCCAGGACCGGTGCGCCGGGTGGGTATACCGAAACCGGGTGGCGGGACGCGCGAGCTGGGGATACCGGCCGTGACGGACAGGCATCCAGCAGGCACTGCTGCAGGTCCTGCAGCCGCTGATCGACCCGAGCTTCAGCGCGCACAGCTACGGCTTCCGGCCGGGGCGAAGCGCGCATGGTGCGGTGCTCGAAGCGCAGCGGTACGTGCAGGCGGGCTATCGGGTGGTGGTTGATGTGGATCTGGAGAGATTCTTTGGTGCGTCAGGCGAAGCCTGACGCTTCCAGCGGGTGAGATTCCCGCACCGGCAAGGGGAAAGAGCCGCCCCACCGGGAATCGAGTCTTGGGCTCATGAAGGTAACGACATGGGTTAAGCGTAGACAGAGCGATGCGCGGGCCGTAACGCAAGTGAAGCGATGGAGCCTCGTGAGTCGATCATCCGCAGGCCGACAGGGTCGAAAACCTGGAAGGCAACAGTAGGCCACCGGCAACGGCGATGGGGGCTGGAGACTGCGGCGGGGTTTGAGAGCACGGCACGCGCAGAAAAGGAAGCGTCAAGGAACCTGAGAGATCCACCGCAGTCTTGGGCAACCGGGGTTGCGCCGAGTATGGCCGCCGAAAGGACCATCCTGAGGCGACCAGAAGCTGCCGTGGAAGTCGGACTCGCTGGTAGTACTCCGAACGCGGGAAAGCCGCGTACATGGGGAAGCGGCGGGGCAGATCGAGACTGGCTCGGGGAAACACTGCCGCAACTGAGTCAGATAGCCGAGAAGGCGAGGAAGGACTGCCGAGTGCGGTTCACGTCACTGGCGCACCTACTCACGCCGCAGTTCCTCATGGAAACATGGAGGGGCATGAACCGGCGCGGGGCCAGTGGGGTGGACGGGCAAAGCAGCAAGCAGTTCGAAAGCGAGTTGGAAGAGCGAGTGCAAGGGCTGTGTGCCCGGCTGCGCGCGGGCACGTATCGCGCACCACCGGTTCGACGGGTCGAAATACCCAAGGGACCGGGCAAGGACGGGACGAGGCCGTTGGGGATCCCGACGGTGGAGGACCGCCTGGTGCAGAGAGCGGTTGCCCGCATCCTGGAGGCCGTCTTCGAGGCGGACTTCCTGGACTGCAGCTATGGGTTCCGGCCGGGACGCAGTGCCCACCACGCGTTGCGGGGGCTGCGGACGCAAATCGTGACCAGCTGCGCAAGATGGTGGCCCACCGCATCGCGGATCCTGTGATCCTGTGCCTCATCGGCAAATGGTTACGGGCCGGTGTCATGCGGGACGGCGTCGTCATGCGCACAGAGGAGGGTACGCCGCAAGGCGGCCCGATCAGCCCCTTGCTGAGCAACCTTTACCTGCACCATGTGCTCGACCTCTGGTTCGAGCGGCGGTTCAAACGCTGGTGCCAGGGGGAGGTCTACCTGGTGAGGTTCGCTGATGACTTCGTGGTGAGCTTCCAATACAAGCGCGACGCGGAACGCTTCCAGAAGTGGCTGCCCGCGCGGTTCGCGAGGTTCGGTTTGGAGTTGGCCGCCGAGAAGACGAGGCTGATGATGTTCGGGGGTTCGCCGCCGAAGCGAAGGCTTCGTACGGCGAGCGGCCGTGCACCTTCGAGTTCCTGGGCTTCAAGCACGTGTGCGGGAGGGATAGAGACGGCCAGTTCGGCCTCATCCGCCTACTCAGTGTGAACAGCTGTCGGAAGTTCTTGGCGCGTACACGCGAGTGGCTCAAGCGGCATATCCATTGGCGGCGACACGACCAGCAGCATCATCTGCGGACGATGCTGCTCGGCTTCTACCAGTACTTCGGGTTGCACCATTGCAAGCGCAAGCTGGACTGGGTGCGTCACGAAGTACAATGTCAATGGATCCGGGTTCTGCGCCGACAGAGTCAGCGGAACCGGATGTTCTGGAGCTACCTGAAGAGCCGGTCGTGGTTCGATCTTCCATACGCGGCGACGCTGCACCCCAACGTCTGAACGGTGAATGCGATCTGCGGGAGCCCGGTGCGGGAAATCCGCACGCCGGGTTCTGCGGGGGGGACGAGCACAAGGGACCATGCCGGCTCGGTGAGGGCACTGCCGCGAAAGCGGCAGTCAACAGCGAGGCTCCGCAAAGGCTACCGTCTCAAGGCTCGTCTCTACCTACCACCGCGTCAACCACGACATCCTGATGGACCGGCTGGCCAAGCGAATAGCGGACAAGCGGGTGCTGCGGCTGATTCGCCGTTACCTGCAAGCCGGCATCATGGCGCACGGGGTGAGCATCGAGCGACACGAGGGCACGCCGCAAGGCGGTCCGCTGAGCCCGCTGCTGGCCAACGTGCTGCTGGACGAGGTGGATCGCGAGTTGGAGCGCCGGGGCCACCGCTTCGTGCGCTATGCCGACGACGCGAACATCTACGTCCGCAGCCAGCGTGCGGGCGAGCGGGTGCTGCAGGCGCTGCGCGGCTGCTACGCGAAGCTGGCGCTGAAGATCAACGAGTCGAAGACGGCGGTCGCGCCCGTGTGGGGCGGCCGCAAGTTCTTGGGCTATTGCTTCTGGGCGGCGCCTGTCACGAGTCGGCGTAATCCGGCCACCCACATGATCATGCCCATCGCCTACTTCGACCGCCTTGGCGTCCCGCGCTTCTCCTGATCTCAACTTCTCGAACCGCCCGGTGCGGACCCGCACGCCGGGCGGTGTGGGAGGGGCAGCCGCAATATCGTGGCTCCCCTATCCCGATTTGGCGTAGGCAGCGGGTGTGTGGGCGCTTGTGTTTGGCTTGATGACAAGGGGCCTGCAGCTATGGGGCAGGGCTTCGACAAGCTCAGCCCGAACGGGGAGTGGTGGCGCGAGGCCCTCCTCCACCTACCGTTCGCCCTAAGCCTGTCGAAGGGCCGGCTCCCACCTCGCAAGGGCTTCGACAGGCTTGTATGGTCCAGCTTCTGAATCGGAGAGTGTTGTTGGGGCC
>CBINKC010000092.1:0-18503 GCA_966251135.1 uncultured Burkholderiaceae bacterium | reverse complement strand
TACAAGGGGTCAGGCGCCGTTATGGAGGCCTGGCAGGCCGGAACTTCGGGCTAGTCGGAGTTTCCCGTCGACAGCTCCGCTTGTCGCAACACGAGCTGCGTTGCTCCATCAGCAAGGTCCGGCGGGTAGCCATACCTGGCCAGCAGCCGGCGGACATTGCGGCGCAGGCGCGCTCGAACCGATTCGCGCTGCGTCCAGTCGAGTTTGGGCATCTTCTTGACCATGTCGGTCAGCTCGCGCGCCATCAGCCGCAGGGTGTCGGTCTTCAGGACTTCCTTCGCTGATCCATTCTCGGCAAGTGCGTCGTAGAACGCAGTCTCCTCGCTGCTCAAGCCGAGATCCTCGCCGTGCTTCTGCGCCTGGCGCAAATGTTTCGCCAGGTCGATGAGGCGCACGATCATCTCGGCCGTGGTGATCGCCTTGTTGGTGTAGCGCAGCATGGCGTCTTCGAGCGCCTCGCGGAACCTCTTGCTCTGCACGAGGTTCGTGCGCTCGGTGATGCGGATCTGATCGCTCAGCAGCTTGCGCAGGGTCTCCAGCGCGAGGTTTTTCTGCTCCAGCGCCGCCACCCGCCCCAGGAACTCGTCGCTGAGGATGTCGAGCCGGGCCTCTTCCAGCCCGGCCACGGCAAACAGGTCGATCACGTCATCGGCATTGACGGCGCCGCCGATCACCTGGCGCACGGCAGCGTCGATGTCACGCTGGCGAGCGTGGCCCGCGCCGTGGCCGGCATCGTCGTCGGCCAGCCGCTTACGAATCATGGCCACCAGGCGTTGAAAGAAGGCCAGGTGCGGTGTGATCGTTTCGGTCTCCGGGCGCGGCACTGCCAGCGCGAAGGCGGCCGACAGCTCCTTCACCAGCGTGCGCAGCCGCGTCCAGCCGTCGTTCTGACCGAATACATGGTCGATCGCGCTCAGGTACACCTGCAGCACGGCCTGAGCCGCGGCATCGAGCGCCGGCTCATAGGCGCAACCGTGGAAGAAGCCGCGCAGCTTCTCGAACGCGGACTGCATCGCGGGCACGGCCTCGTCCTGTACGCTTCTTACTGCCTCGCCTGTGCCGCCGGCCTGGGTGTAGGTGGCGAGCGCATCGGCCAGCTGGTCCGCCAGCCCCAGCAGGTCCACGATCAATCCGCCGGGCTTGTCGCCGTAGACGCGGTTCACGCGCGCGATGGCCTGCATCAGGTTGTGCCCGGCCAGCGGCTTGTCCAGGTACATCGTGTGCGCCGGCGGGCAGTCGAAGCCGGTCAGCCACATGTCGCAAACGATCACCAGCCGCAGCTCGTCTTCGGGCGCCTTGAAGCGCTCGGCCAGGCGCTTGCGTGCGGCCTTGGTGCGCACATGACTGCGCAGCGGTTCAGGATCGGCGTCAGAGCCCGTGACGACGACCTTCATCGCCCCGCGCTCGTCGTCGGCATCGTGCCAGCCGGGCCGCAGCACGCGGATCGCCTCGTACAGCCGCGCGGCGATGTCGCGGCTCATCGTGACGACCATTGCCTTGCCTTCCATCGCGGCCCGGCGCTTGTCCCAGTGCTCGACGATGAATGCCGCCAGGCGGTCAATGCGCTCCGGGGCGCCGACCAGCGATTCCAGCGGCACGCGGAAGCGGTCCTCCGCCGCCTCGCCGCGGCGATCGGCGTTGACGACGTACTCGACTTTCTCCTCGGCGACGCGGGCGCCTTCCTCGTCCACCTTCAGCTTGACGATGCGCGACTCGTAGTACAGCGGCCGGGTGGCGCCGTCCTCCACCGCCTGCCGGATGTCATAGACGTCGGCGTACTCGCCGAAGACGTGGATCGTGTTCCTGTCGTCGCGCTCCAGGGGCGTGCCGGTGAAGCCGACGAAGGTGGCGTTTGGCAGCGCCTCGCGCATCCAGCGCGCGCCGCCTTCCACGAAGCCGTACTGGCTGCGGTGTGCTTCGTCGGCCATAACCACCACGTTCGCGCGCTCGGAGATCACCCCGTGCGCCTCGGTGAACTTCTGGATGGTGGCGAACACCACGCCGCCCGCGGCGCGATCGAGCAGGGCCTTCAGGTGATCCCGGTTCTCGGTCTGTACTGGCGCCTGTCGCAGCAGCGCGCGCCCGGCGGCGAAGGTGTCGAAGAGCTGATCGTCGAGGTCGTTGCGGTCGGTGACGACCACCAAGGTTGGGTTGGCCAGGCGAGGCTCGCGGATCAGCGCGCCCGCCAGCATCAGCATGGTGAGTGACTTGCCGGAGCCCTGCGTGTGCCAGACCACGCCGCCGCGCCCGTCGCCCTTGCCGGACGGCGGCTTCAGGCTCGCCAGCACGCTGGCACGGGCCTTGCGCACCGCGCGGAACTGGTGATAGCCCGCGACCTTCTTGACGATCTCGCCGCGCTCGTCTTCCTCGAAGGTGACGCAGGTGCGCAGGTAGTCCACCAGCGCGCGCGGCTCGAACAGACCGCGGATCAGCGCTTCCAGCGTCGGCGCGCTGCCGCCAGCGTCGCCCAACGGACGCCACGGTGTAAACCGGCTGCGCCCGCTGGTGATCGAACCGACGCGAGTCAGCATGCCGTCCGAGACGGCCAGCAGCAGGTTCGGCACGAACAGGTCGGGTGCGGTCTGCGCGTAGCGCTCTAGTTGATCGATTGCTACGCCGAGGTCGGCCTGCGTGTCGGTGGGATCCTTCAGCTCGATGACCGCGACGGGCAACCCGTTGAGAAACACCGTTAGGTCCGGGCGAATGGACTTGCCCGAGTTGCCTGCCACATTGAGTTGGCGCACCACCAGCAACTCATTGGCGGAGGGATGCTCAAAGTCAATGAGACACGCGCGGCCGCCGCGCGTGTCGCCAGTCTTCGCGTCGCGGTACTCGACCTCGACACCGTCAGTGAGTTGGGCATGAAACCAACGGTTGTTCTGGATCAGCGTGGGGTGCGGCGGGCGCGACAGGATGCGCACCACCTCCTCGACGGCGTCGTGCGACAGCGTAGGGTTGAGGCGATGCAGCGCCGAGGCGAGACGGCCTTTGAGCAAGACTTCGGTCGCGCTGGTGCGTTCTCCTGCGTCGTCGATCTCGACGCCGCGCCTGACGATCGCGCCGATCGTCCCGAAATAGACCGCGGCGACGTTCTCGACAAGTTGCTCGGTGGGCGATGAGCTGGTCATTCCGCCTCCTGGCCGAGCACGGTGGATGCAGCTCCGTTGCCCCGTCTGCTTTGATCAGCAAGGTACTCAGCGAGCGCAACCTTGTACGCTCCGGGGTCGCAGTGAAACAGCGCGCGGCTCGGCAGCAGCTCCACGTTGCCCAGCCGGATCGACTCGTAGTCACGGTCGAATGCGTCGTTGAAGTCCGCGTGGTCTTCGTAGTACACGCGTGCACCTGGCGATTGCGTGAGCGCATCACGATGGATGCGATACAGGAACGATGCGATTGTGTCCGCCGCTTGGGCAGCCAACGTTGCCTGACGCAGGTCGAGCCGCGGCGAGAATCCGTCACGACCGTGGGAGGCCATGCCGTAGCCGTTGCGCAATTCGCACAGGCCTTGAATGGTCTGGAGCAGGCCCCTGACCGTCTTCGCAACCGAATCGGTTGCCTTGACCGGGTCGGGGTGGTGGCGCGGCAAGAGCGTCAGCCGGTTGGTCGTCTCCTTCAGCAAGCGCGGGGCATCCCAGTTGGGGTCCGCCGGCTGACCGATATCGGCAAGAACCGTCTTGCAAACCGACTCGACCAGGGTCTTCGACAAATCGAAGGCGAAGTCGGGAACACTCATCAGTGCGCTCTCGATCGCGTCAATCTGCTGCTCGATGGCCTCAGCGGCCGGGCCGTCGAGCACCGCTGCGCGAGTCCCGAGCATCTGGAAGCGCGCCTGGGTCGTCTTCTCAGGCATGGACGGTCTCTACGCGGACCTGGCCGCTCAGCAACTTGGGCAAGAGATAGTCGCGCATTGCGGCGAGGGTGTCGTTTTCCGTCCGGAGCTGCCGATCCAAAGCAAAGGTGAGATCGCATGTCTCCCTGAGCGCGTTGAGCATGTTGTCAGGGGGAGCGAAGACTGGCAGCGAATGCACATGATTGCGGTTCAGTGTTGGTACGGCCGATCCGGCGTTGAATTGCGCAAGGTCCAGCGTATGCAGAAGGAAGTACGCGTGCCAAGGATTCGAGCGCTTGTACTCCTTTACCCACAACGAAGTGTTCAAGGGCCAGAAGTCACGATCGACGAAGAACACTTGGCCCAGTACGCCGCTTCGACCGGTCGTCACCCCTGGTCCCTGTACTTTCCATTCGGAGTGCCAACCATTCAGCCCACTCGCCGCGAAAATCGGATGTGATCCGTTTGACCTCGATTGCTTTGGCAGATCAAAGCCTCTCTGAAGAGTGAGAAGTTCGTCCAGGCGCATTACTTCCCATCCCTCCGGCGCGGGGCCGAGATCGGAATCGATGAAGCGCGTGGGCAGAGCATCGAAGACGGGCTGAGGCATTGAGGGGAAGGCTGTCGCGCCGGCGGCCTTGGCCTTCACCGGCTCGAAGTCCACGAACCACGCGCGGAAGATCGCTTGCGCCAGCCGCTCAAGCGCCCGCGCCGTCTGCCGGTTGTGCTCGATCTTGTCGTCCAGGGGGCCCAGTACATCGGCAATCGCGCGTTGTTCTTCGATCGGTGGCAGGGCCACGGTGAGTTGCCGTTGTGCCGTGAGGCTGACATACGCCGCCATGTCCGTCTCGTTGCTTCGCGCCATCCACTGGTCCGTGAATGCTTGTGATCGCATGAAGCAGTACAGATACCGTCGATCGAGACGCCCTGGATCAAGGGATCGCCAGAACGTTGTCTGTGGCGAGCAGACAAAGGCGGGTGAATCGAGGGGAGCGAAAGCGAGCTTGCCCACAGTGCCCTTGTGAGAGAACAAGACATCCCCCCCTCGGCCCACGCCCTTCCGAATTCGCTCCACAGCCTTGTCATTGATGCGCTGTGCAGACTCGAAGAGGACTCGTCCGCCGTCCAGATCTGCTGCCCGGATGAAGGCGTACTCGCCTTCTCCAAACTCATCACTGCGAGGGCGATATTCGCCGTGGTTGCCATCCTCGACGAGCAAGATGCCCTCGTCCTGGAGTTCGCCGACTGATCGCGTTGCCCACCCGAACACCCCTTCAGTCATTCTGGCCACCTTTGGACTTCGACTTCCGTGCAGCCTTCACCGCGCTCGCCGGTGCCAGCGCCGCACTGGTCTTCACCCGCTTCACCTCCTCGACCACGCGATCGAAATCACTGCTGGGCTGCTCGGCCTCCAGCTTCCGACGCACCGCCTCATAGCGCTCGAACTGCGCATGAGCATGCGCTTCGGCAAGCTGGTGCGACACCGCCCCCGCATGCGTCAGCACGTTGCGCTCGTTGAACTGCAGAAAAGCATCCAGCCGTTGCACCCATTCAGCCATGTGCATCGGCTTCTTGCGCCGGGCCTGATCCTCGGCAAAGTCGAGGTACATGGTCACGATGCGGTTGAGTTCGGTGATCTCCCCTTGTGAGAGGTAGTTCTTGGCGACCGTGACATCGGCCTTGCGGATGGGGCCGTGCGGTGCGTTCTTCCAGGTGGTCAGGCCCATGTGGGGCTGGGCGGCGTCGGCGCGGCCCTTGATGACTTCGGCAGCAGTGCGGCCGTGGATGGCGAAGTGCAGCTTGTTCTGCACCGTGGCGAAGAAGGTCTGGCTGAGCGGATGCGTAGGGTCGTAGTCGATGCTGGTGGCGTAGATGTCGGTGATCTTCTGGTAGAACATCCGCTCCGACGCGCGGATGTCGCGTATGCGCTCGAGCAGTTCATCGAAGTAGTCGGTGCCGAGCGAGCGGCCCGCCTTCAGCCGTTCGTCGTCCATCGTGAAGCCTTTGACCAGCAGCTCGTGCAGGCGGGTGGTGGCCCACTGACGGAACGCCGTGCCCCGGGCCGAGCGCACGCGGTAGCCCACAGCCAGGATGGCGTCGAGGTTGTAGTGGTCGATGGCCCGGGTGACCTGTCGGCTGCCCTCGGTTTGAACTATTCGGAAACGCCGAATAGTTGCCTCCCGGTCCAGCTCACCTTCGGCGTAGATGCCTGCCAGGTGCTCGTTGATGGTGGGAACCGACACCTGGAACAGGTCGGCGATCAGCCGCTGCGGCAGCCAAACGGTGTGTCCCTCCAGGCGAACTTGCAGGCGGGTGGCGCCGTCGTTGTAGATCAGGATCTGGCCGTCGGGCGCCACCGGCTCGGACGGCATGGGCTCATTCCGCATGGCCCACCGCCTTCAGGCGTTCGCGCACTGCCGCCATCAGCCGCTCGCCCTCGCTGAAGCAGGCCTCCAGCTCCGCCAGCAGCCGCGGGTACTTCTCGGCGAAGGGCTCGCCGTCGTCCTCCTGCGCCTCGGCGCCCACGTAGCGGCCGGGGGTGAGCACGAATCCGTGCTTGGTGATGCCGGCCATCGTCTCTGCCTTGCAGAAGCCGGGGATGTCGCGATAGGCCCAGGCGCCATGGTGCGCTTCGTTCCACCACGCGGGCGCGGGTTCGCCACGCCATTGGCGGAAGGCATAGATGATGCGGCCGATGTCAGAGTCGGGCTTCGGGTCGCCCATGCCGTCGGCCAGCATGCTCTCGCCGTCGTCACCGCCGGTGAGCACGCGCAGCGTGCGGGTCTGCATGGTGCCGAGCTTGCGCGCGTCGATGAAGAGCGTCTCGCCTTGGCGATTGCGCCCGCCCTGCTTCAGGTTCCTGCCGGTCTTGTCGCGGGTGAGGAACCACAGGCAGGCCGGGATGCCTGTGGTGAGGAAGAGCTGGGCTGGCAGCGCGACGATGCATTCGACCAGGTCGGCCTCGACGATTCGTTGCCGGATTTCGCCCTCGCTGCCGGAGCCTGACGAGAGCGAGCCGTTGGCCATGACGAAGCCCGCCACGCCGCCACCACGGCCGTTGGGCGGGGCAATGTGGTGGATGAAGTGCTGGATCCAGGCGTAGTTGGCATTGCCGACCGGCGGCGGGCCGTAGCGCCAGCGCACGTCGTCGGCCAGCAGCTTGCCCGACCAGTCCGAGATATTGAACGGCGGATTTGCGAGGATGTAGTCCGCCTTGAGGTCCGGGTGCAGGTCGCGCAAGAAGCTGTCAGCAGGCTGCGGGCCGAGGTTGGCTTCGATGCCGCGGATGGCGAGGTTCATGTGCGCCAGCCGCCAGGTGGTGGGGTTGGACTCCTGGCCGAAGATCGAGATGTCGGTCTTCTTGCCACCGTGCGCTTCCACGAAGCGTTCCGACTGCACGAACATGCCCGCGGAGCCGCAGCAAGGGTCATAAACGCGGCCCTCGTAGGGTTCCAGCATCTCGACCAGCAGGCGCACGATGCTGCGCGGCGTAAAAAACTCGCCGCCGAGCTTGCCTTCGGCCGCAGCGAACTTGCTGAGGAAGTATTCGTAGACACGGCCCAGCGTGTCTCGCGCCCTGGAGCGATCGCCCTTGAAGCCGATGTCGGCGATCAGGTCGATCAGCGCCTTCATCTTTTCGGGCGCGATGCCACGGCGAGCGTAGTCGCGTGGCAGCTTGCCCTTGAGACCTGGGTTGTCGCGCTCGACGGCGAGAATGGCATCGTCGATGAGCGTGGCGATTTCGGGGCGCGCGGCCTGGTTCTGGAGGTTTTGCCAACGTGCTTCCTGGGGCACCCAGAAGACGCGCTCGGCAGTGTACTCGTCGCGATTCTCCAGAAGGCTTTCGAGCTGAGGGCCAGTGATGCCTTCAGCGGCCAGCTCGTCCTTGAGTTCGTCGCGCCGGGCGTCGAAAGAGTCGGCGATGTATTTCAGAAAGAGCAGGCCTAGGACGACGTGCTTGTATTCGGCAGCGTCGACCTGGCCGCGCAGGGCATCGGCCGCCTTCCAAAGAATCTCGGCGCGTGCAAGGTCGGTACCGTTGGTGTCGGTGGTTGCCATCAGGGTTCTGTTGGGTCTGGTTCTCGGTGCCGTCATCACCTGAGTTGCCGAGATGTTGCTTGCGAGGCCCGACTGGAGTGCCGGTCAGGCGCACTTCTATTCAGCCAGCACTGCAACTCTTGAGGCGGCGTGGCCGCCGGGATGGTAGCAAGCGTGAATCGACAGCTCGACACAACGGCGGCTCCCTCGCACCACGGCACCCCGCATTCCCCCCCCCGAGACCGACCACCCCAGCGGGCCTCAGCAGGCAGCACCGCCCTAGTGTGCAGTGTTTGACACTCCGTGGAACATAAAGCCGCGTCTTTGCCGTCCTGGCGTCGTGCAAATCCTTGCGATACCTGCGGGCATCGCTGCGGTTTGCGCCTTGCCCCGAGGGCGAATCCGCTGGCCCATAAGCGCCGCTCAGTGCGAAACACTGCCCTAGTAATGCGGCGGCAACTCCTCCCGCAAGGACCGCACCGTGGGCTCGGCGGAGGCGTTTTGTTCTCGCAGTGCCGCCATGTCGCGCAGCAGTTGGTCGATCTGCGCCTGCTGGCGCACGACGATTTCGTTGAGGCGGTCGAGCAGGTCCTCGGTGAAGCTGGCCTTGACCTCCAGGTCGGTGAGTCGCTGGTCGACGATGTCGTTGCTGTGCATGGTGAACGGTTCCTGAGCGCCGCACTGTAGCGGGTGGGTTCGAGGCGCAGCCCCCTCGCCGGTGACTTTGGTCGCTTCCCGCGCTGCGGGTGCCCCCGTACCTTTACGGCCACCACAAGGACACCGCTCAGGGATCTCGCCTTCATGCCGCCGCCGATCATGCTCACGTCCCCCGTTCCGGCGGCGGACCTGCTCTTTCAGTCGATGAGCGCCACCGCGGGCCTGAGCACGCTGGGCGAGGCGCAGCTCAGCCTGTTGAGCCTCAAGCCCGATATCAAGCCCGAAGACCTGCTCGGCAAGCCGGTCACCGTGACCGTGCAGCTGCGCGACGACGCCAAGCGTCACGTCCACGGGTACGTCACGCGCTTCGGCACAGGCGTGCGCCAGGGCAAGTACTTCGCCTACCAGGCCACGGTGCGCCCGTGGCTGTGGTTCCTCACCCGCACGGCCGACTGCCGCATCTTCCAGGACATGACGGTGCCCGACATCGTCAAGAAGGTGTTCGAAGACCACGGCGTCGCCAACTTCGAGTTCAAGCTCTTTCGCAGCTACCGCACCTGGGTCTACTGCGTGCAGTACCGCGAGAGCGATTACAACTTCATCGCACGGCTGCTGGAGCACGAGGGCATCTACTGGTACTTCGAGCACGGCGAGGGCCAGCACAAGCTGGTGCTGGTCGATTCGCAAAGCGCGCACGATGCCGCGCCGGGCTGTGCCTCGCTGCCTTATGTGGAAGAGGGGGCTGGCTCGGCCGCCGACACGGAATGCGTGTCCGGCTGGGCGTTCTCGCGTGAGGTGAAGGCCGGCAAGCTCATGCTCGCCAGCTACGACTTCGAGCGCCCCTCGACCGATTTGAAGGTCAAGGCCGACAAGGCCCGCACCCACAGCCTCGCCGATTACGAG
The DNA here is from genome assembly GCA_966251135.1 of uncultured Burkholderiaceae bacterium. Classification (GTDB taxonomy): domain Bacteria; phylum Pseudomonadota; class Gammaproteobacteria; order Burkholderiales; family Burkholderiaceae_C; genus Albitalea. The sequence goes on along the minus strand of CBINKC010000092.1, from coordinate 9,076 downwards.
GTGTTCGATTTCCAGGGCGATTACGTCCAGTCGTCCGACGGCCGGCAATGGGCCGAAGACCGGATGGACGAACTGCAGACGCCATTCCAGCGCCTGCACGGCAGCTCCAACGCACACGGCATCGAAGTGGGGCGCCTGCTGTCCCTCACGCACCACCCGCGCCCGGATCAGAACGACCAGTACCTCATCACGGGCCTCACGCTGCAGGCGCAGGTCGATGGTTACGAGGCGGGCAACCCGGGTGGCGGCTGCAGCTGCGAGTTTTCCGCCATCCCCGCTGCGCAGCAGTTCCGGCCCCCGCGCCGCACGCCCAAGCCGTTTGTGCAAGGCCCACAGACCGCGGTGGTGGTGGGGCCCGCCGGCGAGGAGATCCACACCGACAAGTACGGCCGCGTGAAGGTGCAGTTCCACTGGGACCGCTACGGCCAGAAGGACGAGAAAAGCTCGTGCTGGGTGCGGGTGTCTCACCCGTGGGCGGGCAAGAACTTCGGCATCGTCGACATCCCGCGCATCGGGCAGGAAGTGGTGGTCGATTTCCTGGAAGGCGACCCCGACCAGCCGCTCATCACGGGGCGCGTCTACAACGCCGAGCAGATGCCGCCGTGGGACTTGCCGGCCAATGCCACGCAGTCGGGCATCCTCACGCGCTCCAGCAAGGGCGGGGGCTACGGCAATGCCAATGCGATCCGCTTTGAAGACAAGGCGGGCAGCGAGCAGCTGTGGATCCACGCCGAGAAGAACCAGGACATCGAGGTCGAGAACGACGAGACCCACTGGGTCGGCCACGACCGCAAGAAGACCGTTGACAACGACGAGACGGTGCACGTCAAGCACGACCGCACAGAGACGGTCGACAACAACGAGACCATCACCATCGGCGTGGACCGCACCGAGAAGGTCGGCAGCAACGAGACGATCAGCATCGGCTCGAATCGCACCGAAGATGTGGGCGCCAACGAAAAGATCACCATCGCCGCCAATCGAACGGAATCGGTAGGCGTCAACGAAGACATCAGCATCGGCGCGAACCGCTCCATCAAGGTGGGCGGCAGCGAGACGGCGTTTGTGGCGCTGCAGCGCACCCATACGGTCGGTGTCAACGAGACCATCGGGATCGGTGCCGCACAGGAAATCGGTATCGGTGCCGCCCAGGTGGTGGTGATCGGTGCCACTCAAAGTGTTTCGGTGGGCGCCAGCCAGAGCCTCAAGGTGGGCGCCGCGCAAAGCACCGATGTGGGCGGCGACCGCAGCATCAAGGTCGATGGCGCGCAGTCCACCACCGTGGGCAAGGGCCGCAGCATTTCGGTCACCGACGACGATGCGCTGAAGGTCGGAAAGAACCTCGTCATCGATGCCGGAGATTCGGTGACCATCAAGACCGGCAGCGCCAGCATCACGATGAAGAAAGACGGCACGATCGTCATCAAGGGCAAGGATGTGTCCATCGATGGCACGGGCAAGATCAACGTAAAAGCTTCGAGCGACGTGGTCGTGAAGGGCTCCAAAGTCGGCATCAACTGAGACGCTTTGAGGCCCGCACGATGAAGCTGCAAGACGATCCGTTCATCTCTCTGGCTGCGCCGTCGCTCGTGGAGGACGACGATTTCGAGTCGCTGCAGCAGCGGCCCGTGTCCCCGCCGCCCGCGCTGCCGGCTCTTGCCCCCGTGGTGGGGCGCCTGCAAGGCTTCGATCTCGCGGAGCGCCCGGTGGTGGGGGCGCTCGCGTGCCGCCCGGGCGGCGTGTTTCCGGCGCGTGCCACGGTGGCCTTGCGCCGTGCGATGGTGGGGCGCGAGGTGCTCGTTGTCTTCGAAAACGGCGAGATCGACAAACCCATCATCGTGGGCGTGATCGAGCCGCACGCTTTGCAGGAGGCACCGGCGCCCCCGACGACAGGAGTCAAGGTGCAGGCAGACGGCGAGCGTCACCTCATCGAAGCCGAGCGCGAGATCGTTTTGCGCTGCGGCGATGCCAGCATCACGCTCACGCGCGCCGGCAAGGTCATCATCCGCGGCAACTACATCTTGAGCCGGTCTACCGGCTACAACAAGATCAAGGGCGCGGCGATCGACATCAACTGAGCACTCAGCGCAGATGTGGCAGATCGACAACCGCACACCCTTCGCCGCCGAGCGTGGCTGGGTGCGTGACCGCGACGGCACCGAGATCTGGCTCGTCGCGGTGAAGGCCACGTTCGATGTGCTGCTCGATGGCACCACGCAAGTCTCGAAGGAACAGCCGCCGGTGCTGCGCCTGCCCGAGCACTACGGCGAGCCGGGAAAGAGCAGCATCAAGTACGACGCCGACCTGATGCTCACGAAGAAGACGACCGACGTGATCGTGGTCGGCCACGCCTACGCGCCTGTGGGCCGGGTGGTCACGCACGCGGACGTGGGGTTCAGGGTGGGGCCGGTGCAGAAGGCGCTGCGGGTCTTCGGCGACCGGCAGTGGAAGGCGATCGGCATGACCGCGCCCGAGCCGTTCCAGAAGATGCCGATCGTGTACGAGCGCGCATACGGCGGAGTCGACGCCGCGTCGAAGACGCCCGACACCGACTGGGAATGGCGCAACCCGGTGGGCACAGGCTATGCGGTCTCCAGCCGAAACGCCACCGGGCTGGCCGTGCCGAACGTCGAGGATCCGAACCACCTGATCGGCAGCTGGAGCGACCGCCCCGCGCCGGCCGGATTCGGCGTGATTGCCAGTCACTGGCAGCCTCGGGTGGGTTATGCCGGCACCTACGACGAACACTGGATGAAGACCCGTCAGCCGTTGCTGGCCGAAGACCTGGACGACCGCTACTTCCAGTGCGCCCCAGCGGACCAGCAGGCGCCGCAATGGCTGCGCGGTGGCGAGCCCGTGGTGTTGCTCAAGCTCACGCCCGGGGGCGAGCTGCGCTTCTCCTTGCCCAAGCTTTACCTCGGCTTCGAGACGCGCTTCTACGACGGAAGCCGCGAGATCCACAAGCGCCGGCACCTGCACACCGTGATCCTGGAGCCCGACTTTCCGCGCGTGTCGCTGGTGTGGCACACGGCGCTGCCTTGCCACTTCAAGGTGCAGAAGCTGGAGCGCACCACCATCACGCTGAAGACAGACCGTTCCACCGGGACGCAGCTCGTCGAACACGACGAACTGGAGATGGCGTGATGCTTACGCCACGAACCGTTCGCACTGAGCTTGTCGAAGTGCCGCGTCGAGGTGCACGCTGGGCTTCGACAGGCTCAGCCCGAACGGAGGGGGCTGTCGTGCATCCGGAATTGCTCAATAGTGGGTGGCGTTGCGGACGGCGTTGCCGACGACGTGGCATATGAGCGAGCAGGTCTGCATCGTGGGCCTCGGGGCCAGCACGCCGGTAGGCTGCGACGCGTGGAGCAGTGCGGCCGCGGTGCGCGCGGGCATCAGCGGCTTCGCGCAGCACCCCTACATGATCGACACCGCAGGCGAGCCCATGCGTGCCGCCATGGCACCGTGGGTCGATATCGGCGTGCAGGGCACCGACCGCTTCGAGGCGCTGCTGTTTCCGGCGATCGACGAGGCGCTTGCGTTGTGGGAGCACCGGCCCGCGCAGCCCTCGCGCTGGGCCGTCGCACTGGCCCTGCCCAGCGGGCGCCCGGGCCTGCCGGAGGCCCTGGCGCGCGACCTGACCGGGCGGGTGAAGCAACGATACGGCGCCGCCTTTGGCAGTGCGGCGACTTTCAGCAACGGCCACGCGGCGGGGCTCATCGCGCTGCAGGCGGCGTGCGCCAAGTTGCGTGCGGGCGCGCTCGATGCCTGCGTGGTGGCCGCTGTCGACAGTTGGCTGGAGCCGCGGACGCTGGAATGGCTGGAGGCCTGCGATCAGTTGCATGGCGCCGGGCCCCTGAACAATGCGTGGGGCTTCATCCCGGGCGAGGCCGGCGCTGCGCTGTTGCTGGTGCGCGAAGGCGTCGCCACCTCCATGGGCCTCGCGCCATGGGCCCGTGTGCTGTCGGTGGGCACTGCGCACGAGCCGAAGCGCATCAAGACGGAAACCGTGTGCATCGGCGTAGGCTTGACCGAGGCCTTCCGGGGCGCATTGGGGGCCTTGCCGCCGGGCGCCAGGGTCAGCGACATCTACTGCGACATGAATGGTGAGCCTTACCGTGCCGATGAGTTCGGCTTCACGGCGCTGCGCACGAAGGAGCACTTCGACTCCGCATCCGATTTCATCGCGCCAGCCGATTGCTGGGGCGATGTCTCGGCCACGGGCTCGCTGCTGCACGTGATGCTGGCCTGCGCCGCGGCCGCCAAGGGCTACGCAAAGGGCGCCCATGCCTTCGTATGGGCGAGCGCCGAGATGGGCGAGCGGGCGGCCGCGCTGCTGGCCTGTGCCGCACCGGAGGGGGCGTAGGCATGCCGGTCACCGTGAAAGTCAACGGCGTGGCCAACTCCTTGGTCCATAAGGGCAGCAACGGGGTCTCCGTGGCGACGATTCCCGATGTGTGCAAGACGCCATCGCCGGGCGGCCCGGTGCCCATCCCGTACCCGAACATCTCGCAGTCGGCGACGCTGGACAAGGGCACGAGCACGGTCAAGGCCGACGGCGGCATGATGATCGCGACCAAGGGCAGCGAGTTCTCCCTCTCCAACGGCGACAACGCCGGCGTGGCCGGCGGCGTCAAGTCGTCGACGTTCATGAAGGAGAGCACCTGGATCCTGTATTCCTTCGACGTCAAGATGGACGGCAGCAACGCCTGTCGGCTGACGGACAAGAAGTTTCAGAATCACCAGAATGCCGCAGACCTGGGCGGTGAGGTTCAGTTGCCCACCGGGGTGGTCGTCTTCGAACTGGGTATCGATTGCGAGGCGAAGAAGAACGACAAGCGGGCCGACAAGGCCTGGGACGATTGCATGGTTCAGGAGCTGTGCGACATGGTCGCGGGCTTCAATGCAGTGCCCAAGGGCAAGATCAAGCGGGTCTCGCCGAGTCCCTCCCAGTCGTCAAGCCCCGACTTCGCCACCTACAACTCGGTGAAGGAAGATTTCGCGAGCAACTTCGCGGACCTCGTCAACAGCCCGGCCAGCCCCCAGAACGAGAAGAAGATTCGCGATTCGTTTGGATCGCAGTGCCGCTACGACAAGTGGAATGAAGGCCAGCCGCCGCCGGCGCGCAATGCGACGCCGCCTCGCTCGGGAACCGGAGGCATGAATCCAGACCACGTCCACGACGTCGGCCTGGGCGGGCCCTTCAAGGATGCCGGGGCCATGAAGTGGGTCAATGGCCGGGTGAATACGACGTGCGGGGCGGCCATGAGGAACTACGATGCAAACAAGAAGCTCAAGGTGACAAGCTCATGCTGCACATGAACCCCGCGGAACTTACGCAGTTGTGGCAGAGGATCTGCGATGCCCTGCCGCAACGTTATGCCTACCTCACCGATCGGCCGATGCGGCCCGTGGCGCATCCCCCCGCCGCGGAGGCGGATATGGAAGCCCTGGAGCGTCACTGGGGCTTCGCCTTGCCGCCTTCCTATCGCATGCTGTTGTCGCTGTTCGACGGTGCCGAACGGTTCGCCTACACCACGCCTTTGCTGTCCACCCGGCAGATCATCGAGGGAGGTCGCGATTGGGATGTGGTTGACGAGCTTGCGCCGGATCTGGTGCCTTATGTCTTCGCAGGCAGCGACACCACCGATCTGTTCTTCGCATTCGATCCGGGTGTGGTGAGCGACGACGGCGAACTTGAGGTGGTGGTCTTCACTTCCGATGGAGGCGAGGAGCGGCACCCGAACATCATCGCCTTCATGGATGCTTACCTGCGGACCCTGCTGGCCGGCATCGAGCAGGAGCGTGCCGATCGCGACGGCATCGAGTGAAGGACCTTGAATGGCAGACAACCCATTGTGGGTGCCGGGAGACGATGGTGTTCCGCTGCTCGAACTCAAGCAGGGGCTGGTTCTGTATCTCGAACGCCCGCCCACCCGCGAAGCGGTGCAACGTGTCTATACGCTCTACCTGAAGCGCTGTGGCCAGAGCATTCGCTGCTATCGATCCACGGCGCCCGGCAGCCGGGTGAAAGTGTGGGACGAGGCGGCAAGACAAGACTTCGAGCAACGCGAGCTTCCAAGCCTGTACCGGCAGCGTGACTGGGGCTGGATGTTCTCCGATGGCCAGGATGTCGACTCGTGGATGTTCATGTTCCACGGCCAGCGTCGCCACTCGCAGGCCGGCATGGCGAGCTTCTTCCGGTTCGATTTCGACTGGCGGCTGGCGCCCGAGTTCTTGCAGGATCTGGCGGACGAACTGATCGATTGCACTGAGTTTTTCTGGGGTACTGGCGGGTACTACCTTCAGGGGCGGGCCGACCTGCGGTATCTCGCGCAGTCCAGCGATCTGGCATACGCGACTGCCCGGCGCTACTGGGGTGCCGAAGCACACAACCTCGATGTGACTGTCGAGTACGCGCTGAAGGGGCTGAAGTGCGTCAACTGGCTCACGATGGTCGGCAATTCGCTGGCATCGCGGTTCCCGCAGGCTCTGGAGCAGGCCCGCGCGGTCGCTTACCGTGCGCACCGCTCTGCCTACGGCGAGCTGTTCCAGGCGCAGTTCTATCCTGCCCTCGGCGATCGACATGCGGGCGATCGCCTCGATGGATACGTGTCACTGGCCAAGGCGCTCGAGCCCTTGCAGACGACGGAACACGGTGCGCTGGGTGGAGACCGGTGGACAGAGGAAAACACCATGGAATACCTCCGTCGTTTCACCGACTGCCCGTGAGAAGAAGCCTCGCTCACGGGGAGGTGCAGGCGATGACTTTCGGTCATTGCTGAGCCGGTCTACGCCTGTGAGGATGCCGGGTTCCTGAAGCCACGTCCCCCGATCTCACCCATGGAGCGCGCCTCTCTCACTGTCGTGGTCCAGCAGCACGCAGAAGAGAGCGCCATGCTGCGGCATGTGCGTTCCGTGCTGGTTCGCGCGCCGCACATCAAGTTGCTGCAGCTGCGCCGGCTGGATGACCGTATTGCCGCTCATCTCGACGGGCTGGCCGTGGCCGGCCGTCATGGCACCGCGCTTTGTGCCGCGGCGCTTGATCGCCTCGGGGCAGGTGAAGTGTTTGCCCTGGCCGTTCGGCTGATCGAGGAGCGCGACGAGCGGAGGTTGGACCGCCTGGTCGAGCTGGCGGCCGGCTCCACGGATGCTTTGCGAGGCTTGGTGTCTGCCTTTGGCTGGGTGTCGGTGAGCGCGCTGCGCGGCTTGGTGCACGCGCTGTTGACGAGTGGCGATGCGCTGCGGTGTCGCGTGGGTTTGACGGTCTGCAGGCTGCACCGCGTGGACCCGGGGCCGGGCCTCGCCACTGCGCTGGTCAGCACCGATGCCAAGTTGCGAAGCGAGGCGCTGCGTACGGCTGCTGAACTGGGGCGTGCGGATCTGCTGCCGCAGGCATTGGACCTATTGCACGAGCCGGTGCCGGAAGTGGCGCTGCGTGCGGCTGTGGGGGCGTGTCTGCTGGGCGATCGCGGTCAGGCCTTGAAGCAACTCGAAAGCTTCGTGCTGAACGATGGCGCGCATCGAGACGAGGCCGCGGCGTGGCTGCTCCCCGTGGTCGAATTCGGGCGGGGTCGCGAGGTGCTGGTCGCTTTGGCGCGACACACGCCGCCGCCAGGGCCGGCGCACAAGCGTCGCATCGTGCGTGCCTGCGGTTGGCTCGGAGATACCCAGCATGTGCCTTGGCTGATCGACCTCATGGCCGACGATGCGCTTGCGCGGCTGGCCGGTGAATCATTCACCCTCATCACGGGTGCCGACCTTGTCAAGCTCGATCTCGAACGGCCGCAGCCCGAGCGCTTGCAGAGCGGTCCCAGCGAGGATCCGGCAGACGACGATGTATCGCTGGACGAGGACGAAAGCCTGCCTTGGCCCGACCGCGACAAGGTGCAGCAGTGGTGGCGCAACTGCATGCCGTCCATGCGCGCTGACACGCGCAACTTCATGGGTGCTGCGCCGACCGTGTCACATGCCGAGCAGATCCTGCGGGACGGGTACCAACGACAGCGCTTGGTGGCCGCACGCCATCGCGCCTGGTGCAGACCCGACACACCCTTGTTTCCGGTGTGCGCGCCAGCCTGGCGGCAAGAGCGGTTGCTTGCCACGCCGCCATGATGAACTCGGTCGGCGCGCCGAGCACTTTCGGCACGGCGCGCATCCCACCTTACTTCTTGCGCGTGACGGGCAGCGACTGCACCACCACGTCTTCCACGGCCGCATCCTTGCAGTGCGGCTGGCTCCACGGGCCGCTGTAAGCGATCTGATCGACGCCCCCGGGGCCCACGCCCGCGGGCACGTAGTCGAGCATCAGCAGATGACGCACTCGCCAGGCAATGGCATGGTCAGCGCAAGAGGAGTCGCCGGACACGCCGACCGCGCCGACGATGTCTCCATTCGCGTTGTACAGCGCGAGTCCGCCACCAAAGACGTTCACGCCACCGATGCGCTTGCCCACCATGGGGTCGTTGGGCTGTCCCCAGCTGCTGGACGGGCCCTTGTAGGCCACGCTGGTATCGACCGGATTGCTTTCCTGCAGGCCGAAGAGGCTGCCGCCGGGCTGCACGGCGCTGTAGAGATTGGCCGTGGCCAGGGCCAGGCCGGGAAGGCCGAATGCATTGGCTGTGTTGGCCTTCTGGGCCGAGATGACGCGGCTGCCAGGCCACTGTGAACCTTCATTCTTGCCGGTGTAGGCCACGGCGCACACTTCGCCACTGCGATTGACCAGCGTGCCCCACATGTCGAGGTTGAAGCCGCCGTTGTCGGCGGCACGCGCCTGCTTGAGCGCGTCTTTGAGTTGGGCGTACGCGGGCAAGTCTGCGCAGGGGCCGGCTGCAAATGCAGAGATCGAAGAAAGCAGGGCTGAGGCGACGAGCGCGCGGCAAGTATTGGTTTTGTGCATAGCAGGATCTTTCTTGGGTTGAAGCGTTTGTGGTTGCCCCTTGAGGGCGCGCGGATTGTGCGGCACGGGTCCGGCAACACGCGGCCTTCGACAAGCTCGGGCCGAATGGCAGGAGGGGGGGTGAAGGTGCGTCTTCCCTTCCGTTCGCATTGAGCCTGTCGAAATGCCCGTGCACGC
>CBINKC010000091.1:0-18587 GCA_966251135.1 uncultured Burkholderiaceae bacterium | reverse complement strand
CCCGAGGGCGAATCCGCTGGCCCATAAGCGCCGCTCAGTGCGAAACACTGCACTACGGTGCCGCCAGGGCTGCGTGCGGAGGCCGTCCCTACAATGCCGCGATTCGAACCAAGGGAAGGTGGCCATGCAAGTCGATCCCAGCATCTTCAAGGCATATGACATCCGCGGCATCGTGGGGCGCACGCTCGACGAGACGGTGGCCGAGCACTTGGGCCGTGCCTTCGGCACCGAAGCGCTCGCCGCGGGCGAGCGCGCCGTGGTGGTCGGCCGCGACGGTCGCCTGTCGGGCCCGCAGCTGTCGGCCGCACTGATCCGCGGGCTGGTCTCCACCGGGCTGGACGTGGTCGACATCGGCCCGGTCACCACGCCGATGCTGTACTACGTGGCGGCCACGCGGGGCGAGCACGGCTGCCACAGCGGCATCCAGGTCACCGGCAGTCACAACCCCAAGGACTACAACGGCTTCAAGATGGTCCTGGCTGGGCGCGCCATTTACGGCGAAGACATCCAACAGCTGCGGCGCCGGATGGATGCCGAGGACTACGCGCATGCCCCGGGCCGCTCGGCCTCGATGGACGTGTTCGCGGAATACCAGCACCGGATCGTTGGCGATTGCCGGCTGGCCCGGCCCATGAAGATCGTGGTCGATTCGGGCAACGGCATCCCGGGAGCCTCGGCGCCGGCCATCCTGCGTGCGCTGGGTTGCGAGGTGCGCGAGCTCTATTCCGAGGTCGATGGCAACTTCCCGAACCACCATCCCGATCCGAGCAAGCCCGAGAACCTGGCCGAGCTGATCGAGACCGTGCAGGCTACCGGCGCGGAGCTTGGCCTCGCGTTCGACGGCGACGGTGACCGCCTGGGCGTGGTCACCAAGGACGGGCAAATCATCTACCCCGACCGGCAGCTCATGCTGTTTGCGCTCGACGTGCTCAAGCGCGTGCCGGGCGCCACGATCATCTACGACGTGAAGTGCACGCAGCGCCTCGCGCAGCTCGTGCGCGAGGCCGGGGGCCACCCGCTGATGTGGAAGACCGGCCACTCCCTCGTGAAGGCCAAGCTCAAGGAAACCGGCGCCCCGCTGGCCGGCGAGATGAGCGGCCACATCTTCTTCGCCGAGCGCTGGTACGGCTTCGACGACGCCACCTACACCGCGGCGCGCCTGCTCGAAATCCTCTCGCAGGCCGAGGATCCGAGCGCGGTGCTCAACGGCCTGCCCACGAGCTACAGCACGCCGGAGCTCAATGTGCCCTGTGCCGAGGGCGAGCCACGCCAGGTGGTGGAGCGCCTGCTCGAAAGCGCGAAGTTCCCGCACGCGAAGGAAATCATCACCATCGACGGCATGCGCGCGGAATACGACGACGGCTTCGGGCTGATCCGCGCCTCCAACACCACGCCGGTGCTGGTGCTGCGCTTCGAGGGCCACACGCCCGAGGCGCTGGAGCGCATCCGCGAGGAGTTCATGGCCGCGCTCAAGGCCGTCAAGCCCGACGCGCAGGTCGCGTCTGCGGCGCACTGATCCAGTGCCCTGCGCGTGCGCGTCCTGATCGTCAAGTTGTCGTCCCTCGGCGACGTGGTGCACACCATGCCGGTGGTGCACGACATCCACGCGGCGTTTCCCGACGCCCTCATCGACTGGGTGGTCGAGCCCGGTTTTGCGCCGCTGGTGCGCCGCGTGCGCGGCATCCACAGCGTGATCGAATGTGCCTTGCGCCGCTGGCGCAAGGGGTGGTGGACGCGCCCGGTGCGCGACGAGTGGCGGCTCTTCCGTGAGGCGCTGCGCGGCGAACCGTACGAAGCGGTGATCGATTTCCAAGGGCTCACGAAGTCGGCCGTGGTGTCGTGGATGGCGCGCGGGCCCAGCTACGGCCTGGCGGTGCGTACCGAAGGCTCCAGCCACGAGTGGCCGGCGAGATGGCTGGTGCACCACCCGATCGACGTGCCGTTGCGCATCCACGCGCTCGATCGCGCTCGTGTGCTGGCCGGCCGCGCCCTGGGCTACGAGCACCAGGGGCCGCCGCAGTTCGGGCTGCAGGCCCATCCGCCTGAGGACACCGACCGCACCATGGTGTTCGTGCACGGCAGCTCGCGTGACGACAAGCTGTGGCCCGAGGCCCACTGGGTATCGCTCGGTCGCCTCGTCCTCGAAAGTGGATGGCGTGTGGCCTTGCCGCAGGGCGGGCCGCCGGAGCGGGCCCGGGCCGAGCGCATTGCGCGGGCCCTGGGGCCGGCCTGCGAGGTGTGGCCCGCCATGGACATCGCGTCGCTGGCCGATCGCATGGGTGCGGCACACGGCGTGATCGGCCTGGACAGCGGTCCCAGCCACATCGCGGTGGCCCTGGGCCTGCCGCACGTTCAGATCTACAACTTCCCCACCTCGTGGCGCACCGGCCCGCTGCTGGCGCACGGACATCTCCACCAGATCTCGGTGGAGGCCGCACCGACTCCGGATGTCGACACGGTGTGGCAAGCGTGGCGAAACGCATGGACGCAATACCGGCAGATGGGTTCCCAGTGACGATGGCCTGGCGCGAGCGCGTGGCGCGCGGCAGCTATTCGGCGCTGCTGCAGCTGATCAAACCCCTTTACCTGCTGCGCCTGTGGTGGCGTGGGCGCACCGAGCCGTTGTACAGGCATGCGTTGGCCGAGCGCATGGGGATCTACGGCGACACGCCTTTTCACGGCTGGGTGTGGGTGCATGCCGTGTCGCTTGGGGAAACGCGGGCAGCGGCCGCCCTCGTGCAGGCGTTGCGCGCGCTGCGGCCCGGCATGCGGCTGCTGCTCACGCACGGGACGGCCACGGGTCGCGAGGCCGGTGCGGCGCTGCTCGTGCCGGGTGATCGCCAGGTCTGGCTGCCCTACGACACGCCGGATGCGGTCGAGCGTTTTTTCGGCCACTTCCGGCCGGTGGTCGGCGTGCTGATGGAAACCGAGATCTGGCCCAACCTGCTGCACGCGGCCAGCCGCCACGAGGTGCCGATGGTGCTGGCCAATGCGCGGCTCAGCGAGAAGAGCCGCCGCCAGGGCCAGCGGCTTGGTTCGGTGTTGCGGCCAGCGGTGCAGCAGCTGGCCCTCGTGCTCGCCCAGACCAGGGATGACGCCACCCGGCTGCTCGATGCCGGCGCACGCCGCGTGGAGGTGAGCGGCAACCTGAAATTCGACATGGCGCCCGACGAGAAGCTGCTGGCGCGTGGACAGGTCTGGTGCGAAGCGCTCGGCCGGCCGGTCGTGCTCGCTGCCGTGACCCGAGAGGGCGAGGAAGCGTCGCTGCTGGCCGGCTGGTCGAAGCTGTGCGCGCCACTGCCGGTCAAGCCGCTGCTCGTCATCGTGCCGCGCCATCCTCAGCGTTTCGAGGAGGTGGCCGAGCTCATCAAGGGCGCGCGCCTGCGCCTCGTGCGGCGCAGCCACTGGGACAAGGTGCCGACGCCTGCAGCCGCTTATGCGGATGCCTGGTTGGGCGACTCCGTGGGCGAGATGCCGCTGTATTACGGCCTGGCCCGCGTGGCGTTGCTGGGTGGTAGCTACGCGCCACTGGGAGGGCAGAACCTGATCGAGGCGGCGGCCTGCGGCTGCCCGGTGGTGATGGGTCCCCACACGCACAACTTCGCCGAGGCCGCCCAGCTGTCCTTGGCGGCCGGAGCGGCGCTGCGCGTTGCGGACATGGAGGCGGGGGTGCGCGAGGTGCTGGCCTTGCTGCGCAACGAGGAGCAGCTGGAAAACATGTCGCAGCATGCGATCGCGTTCGCGGCCGAGCATCGCGGGGCGGCCAAGCGCATGGCCCGGGCCGTCGCGGAGCTGCTGGAAGACCCGCTGACGACGCCCCTGAAGAGCGACATGCACAGCGATGTGCAGAGCGACCGACGCGCCGGCTGAGGCGTCGATTGCGCCTCAACCGCCTACTTGGCGAGCAACTGATCCACCCTCTGCACGTCCTCGGCACCCAGCGTGCCGGCTGCCTGTCGCAGGCGCAAGGCGTTCACCAGTGCGTCGTTGCGCGCCTTCGCGAGGTCGCGCCGGGCGTTGAAGAGTTGCGTTTGGGCGTTCAGCACGTCGAGGTTCACCCGCACGCCGACGCGGTAGCCCAGTTGCGTGGCTTCGAGGGCGAGTTGGCTGGAGGCTTCCGCGGCTTCGAAGGCCTTGACCTGGGCCTGCAGCGACTGCGCGCCGAAGTAGGCGGTACGGGTGTCCTCGGTGGCGCGGCGGCGGGCCTGCTCAAGGTTGTGGCGCGCCTGCTCCTCCAGCAGTAGCGTTTCCTTGACACGGTTCTGGATGGCGAACCCGGCGAAGAGCGGCATGCGTAGCGTGACGCCGATGCTGGTGGACGTGCCTGTGCCAGAGCTGTTGACGGGCCGCGGGACGTCACCGGGCACGAGCGCCCGCGTGCCGCTGATGGAATCGCGGCCGCGCCCGAGGGTCGCGCTCACGTCCACGGTGGGCAGGTGGCCGGCCCGTGCCTTGGTTGTTTCGAGCTGGGCCACTTCGTAGTCGACCCGCGCACTGCGCACCGGAGGCGAGTTCTCCACCCGGTTCACCCATTCCTCCACCGTTCCGGACACCAGCGGGCCCACGTTCACAGGCACGGCAAGCGGCTTGGGGCTCACGCCGCTTTGCCCGACGATGGTTTCCAGCGCGAGGCGGCTGGTGTTCAGGTTGTTCTCGGCCTGCAGCTCCTGGGCGGTGGCGAGGTCGAAGCGCGCCTGGGCTTCGCGTGTGTCGGTGATGGTGGCCGTGCCCACCTCGAAGTTGCGCTTGGCCGATGCGAGCTGCTCCGCAATGGCGCGGCGGTTGGCCTGTGCGGAGGCCAGCGTCTCGGCGGCGGTGAGCACGTCGAAGTAAGCCTGGGAGAGCCGCACGATCAGGCCTTGCTCCGCCGCCTCCAGGCTGGCGCGGGCCGCCTCCAGGCTGCGGTCGGCCTGCGCGATGGTGGCGTCATTGGCGCGGTTGAACACGGTTTGCGCACCGTTGAGGGCCGCGTTGGTCGAGCGCGTCGTGGTGTCGGCCGACGGGCTGTCGGTGCTGGAGCGGGAGGCCTCCAGCGCGGCGTTCAGCTGGGGCCGGCGCAGGGCATGCGCCTGTTCGGCTCGGTACTGCGCCGACTCGGCGAGCGAGCGTGAGGCAAGGTACTGCGCATCGTGCGCGCGCGCGGCCTCGAACAGCGTGAAGAGGCTTTGAGCGCAGGCAGCGCCGGAAAGGCCCAGGCCCATCGCGATCCCCACGACGACGGGTGCCAGGCGGGCGGACAGAGTGCGGCGACTCGCGGGCATGGGGATCCTTCCTTGCGTTATCTGTGGCTGACGAGCGATGACGATCGATGACGATCAATAGCGCGGCACCGCGGGGTCGACGTCGGTCGACCAGGCATCGATGCCGCCGGCGAGGTTGTAGACCTGCGCGTAGCCCTGCCGCGAGAGGAACGCAGCGACGTGCTGGCTGCGCACTCCGTGGTGGCAGAGGCAGACGATGGGCTGTGCGCGGTCCAGTTCGGTGAGGTGATGGGGCACGAGCCCCATCGGGATGTGCCTGAAGGCGGCGCCGGGCAGTCTGATGACCGCCTGCTCCAGCTCCCAGGGTTCGCGTACGTCCAGGAGCAGCGTCTCGGGGTGCGACCCCATCAAGGCGCACAGGTCCTGGACGGCGAGCTGCTTCATCAGAACTTGAACTTCGACGGTTCGTCGAAACCCTTGAGGCGGGGCGCGACCGTGTCGAAGAGTTCGGCGACTTCGTAGTCGTGTTCGCCGCGGCGCGTGTAGAGCATCGCGCGCATGATGGGCAACTGGCCCACGATGGCGGCCAGGCGCCCCCCCACCTTCAGCTGGGAGAGCAGGGCAGGTGGCACCTCGGCCACCGATCCGGACAGCAGGATTACGTCGAAGGGGGCCTCTTCGGGGAGCCCGCGCGAGCCGTCGGCCTGGCGCACGCGCACGTTGGTGATATCGGCGCGCTGCAGGTTGGCCTTGGCGAACGCGACCAGATCAGGAAGGATCTCCAGCGTGATCACCTGCTGTGCCTTGTGCGCCAGCAGGGCCGCCATGTACCCCGACCCGGTGCCGACTTCCAGCACGCATTCATGCTTGTGGACCTGCAGTTCCTGCAGCAGCCGGGCTTCGAGCCTCGGTGCGAGCATGACCTGACCACCGGGCAGGGGCACCTCCATGTCGACGAAGGCCAGTGCGCGGTAGTGGGGCGGAACGAAATCCTCCCGCTTGACCACCGCCAGCAGCGACAGCACGCTCTGGTCCAGCACATCCCAGGTCCGGATCTGCTGCTCGATCATGTTGAAGCGGGCTTGTTCGGTGTTCATGGCGGTGGTCCCCAGGGTACGCAAAAGTTTCGGATTTTATTTCGCGGGCAGCTCCACGGCCGAGGTTGTCGCGGCCGTGAGCGTGCCGCGCGTGCGGCGTTTTGCCCAGGACGAGAGGTCATCGAGCCAGCAGTAGATGACCGGCACGACCACCAGCGTGAGCAGCGAGGAGGTGATCACCCCGCCGATCACCGCCTGGCCCATGGGCGCGCGCTGCTCGGAGCCTTCGCTCATCGCGAAGGCCAGGGGGACCATGCCGAACACCATGGCCAGCGTGGTCATGAGGATGGGCCGCAGCCGCACCCGTGCCGCATGGAGCAGGGCGGTGTCGCGGTCCATGGGTGGCGCGCCCGCCTCGCCGCGTCGCGCTCGGATGGCGAAGTCGACCAGCAGGATGGCGTTCTTGGTCACCAGGCCCATGAGCATCACGATGCCGATCACGCTGAACATGTTGAGCGTGGAGCCGAACACCAGCAGCGCGAGCACCACGCCGATGAGCGTGAGCGGCAGCGAGCTCATGAGCGCGATCGGCTGCAGGAAGCTGCGGAACTGGCTGGCGAGGATCATGTAGATGAACACCACCGCGAGCATCAGCGCGCCCACCGCGTACCGGAAGGATTCGTTCATGTTGCGGGTGGAGCCGCCGAAGCTGTAGCGGTAGCCGGGCGGCCAGGCGATGCCGTCGAGCACGCGCCGGATGTCGGCCGATACCTCGCCCGTGCTGCGGCCCGATGCATTCGCATCGATGTTGATCTCGCGGTTGAGGTCGCGGCGGTTGATCTGGTTGGGGCCGGTGCCGGGGGTCACGCGGGCCACCTGCGACAGGCGCACCACACGCGGCGAGCCGTCGGCCGCAGGCGCCACGTTGAGCGGCAGGCGCTCCAGGCCGGCCAGCGAGTCGCGGGCGCCGGGCGCGAGGCGCACCTTGACGTCGTAGTTCTCGCCATCGGGCGCGCGCCAGTTGCCCACGGTGGTGCCGGCCACCAGGGTGCGCAGCGTGCCGGCCAGTGTGTTGACGTTGAGCCCGGCGTCCGCTGCGGCCTCGCGCTTCACGTCGATCGAGAGGGTGGGCTTGTCGGCCTTGAGCGTGGTGTCGAGGTCGGTGAGTCCGGGGATCTGGCGCAGCCTGGACACAACCAGCTGCGAGAGGCGGGCGAGTTCCTCCAGGTCGGGGCCCTGCACCGAGAACTGCAGGCTCTTGTTGCCGCCCAGGTCGAGCGGGCCGATGTTGGTGATGGTGAGGCCCGGGATGCGGGAGAGCCGCTCGCGCAGCGTCACGCTGAGCTGGTCCACGCTGCGGTCACGGTCCTTGCGGTCGGTGAAGCGCACGTAGGTGGAGCCGTAGATCTTGCCCTGCGCCATGCCGGCGTTGATGGCGGTCACCGTGTGGCGCACTTCGGGCAGCTCGCGCAGTACGGCGTCGATCTGCCGGGCACGGGCCTCGGTCACTTCGAGCGCGGAACCGGCCGGGGTGTGGAAATTGATGAGCGTTTCGGAGAGGTCGGCCTTGGGGACGAACTCGGTGCCCAGCACGGGCACCAGCAGGAAACTGCCGGCGAAGGTGGCGAGGGCGACGCCCACGGTGGCCAGCTTGTGCCCGAGCGACCAGCGCAGGAGCTGCTGGTAGGCCTCGGACAGGTGCACGGTAAGCACATCGAACGCATGCGTCACCCGGCCCAGCGTGTGGTCGTACAAGGTGAGCGGCGCGCCCGTGCGACGCCCATGGGCTTGCGGGTCGTGCCACACACTGGAGAGCATGGGATCCAGCGTGAAGCTCACGAACATGGAGATCAGCACGGCCGTCACGATCGTGATGCCGAACTCGTGGAAGAACTTGCCGACGATGCCGTCCATGAACCCGATGGGCAGGAACACCGCCACGATCGACAGCGTGGTGGCCAGCACCGCCAGGCCGATCTCCTGGGTGCCCGCCAAGGCGGCATCGTGTGCACTGCGGCCCATCTGCACGTGGCGCACGATGTTCTCGCGTACCACGATGGCGTCGTCGATCAGCAGGCCCACGCACAGGCTGAGGGCCATCATCGTGATGCCGTTGATGGTGAAGCCGAAGGCGTACATGACGCCGAAGGTGCCGATCAGCGCGATGGGCAGCGTGAGGCCGGTGATGACGGTCGAGCGCCAGGAGTTGAGGAACAGAAAGACGATCAGCACCGTGAGCGCCGCGCCTTCGATCAGCGTGCGCTGCAGGTTCGCCACCGAGACGCGGATGGCGCGTGAGTTGTCGCGGTTGACCTCCACCTTCACGCCCTGAGGCCACTGCGGCGCGACTTCGTCGAGCGCGCGCAGCAGGCCGTCGACCACTGCGATGGTGTTCTCGCCCTGCGACTTCTGCACCGACAGCAGCACGGTGCGCTGGCCGTTGTAGAGCGCCAGGCTTTCCTGCTCCTGCGGGCCGTCGACCACGTCGGCGACCTGCCACAGCTTCACCGGCGTGCCATGGCGCCGCGCGACCACGATGTCGCGGAAGTCCTCGGGCCGCGCCATGCGTGCATTGATCTGCACCACGTGCTCCTGCTCGCGGGTGTGGATGGTCCCCATCGGCAGTTCCTGGTTCTCGCTGCGCACGGCGGCCACGACCTGGTCGACGCCGATGCCCAGTGCCTCCAGCGCCGCCGGCTTCACATACAGGTTGATCTCGCGTTGCACGCCGCCCACCAGGCTCACGGCGCCCACGCCGCGCACGTTCTCCAGGCGCTTTTGCAGCACCTGCGATGCCCAGGTGGTGAGCTCCTGGGGCGAACGGCTGCCGTCGGGCGAGAGCACGGCGACGTTGAAGATCGGGGCGCTGGCCGGGTCGAAGCGCGAGATACGCGGCTCCTCGACCTCCTCGCGCAGCAGCGGGCGGATCAACGCTACCTTCTCGCGCACGTCGTCGGCGGCCTTGCGGCCATCGACATCGAGGTTGAACTCCACGATCACCACCGAGCTGCCCTCGTAGGAGCGCGAGTACAGCGAGTTGATGCCTGCGACGGTGTTGACGGCCTCCTCGACCTTGCGCGTGACCTCGCTCTCCACGATTTCCGGGGAGGCGCCGGGGTAATCCATGGTGACCACCACCGTCGGGAAGTCGACGTTGGGGTACTGGTCGAGGGCCAGCCGCTGGTAGCTGAACAGCCCGAGCACCAGGATGGCCAGCATGGCCATCGTGGCCATGACCGGGTTGGCGATGGAAACGCGGGTGAACCACATGGTCAGGCCGCCCGGGCAGACGCGGCTGCCGAGGCGGGCACCGGTGGAGGCAGCCGCACCGGCGTGCCGTCGGGCAGGCGGCCGGTCGCGGCCCGCAGCACCGGCGTGCCCTGCGTTGCACCCTGAACGATCTCGACGACGGGCTCCGGCCGGTCATCGACGCGCGCCAGGCCGCGCTCGCCGATCACGACGGGCTGATGGACCACCTTGCCGTCGCGCACGGCCAGCACGTAGGGCCGTGCCTGGTCGACCCGCACCGCGGAGGCGGGCACCGCCAAGGCGGTGCGGCGCTGCAGTTCGATGTGCCCCTGCGCGAAGAGGCCCTGGCGCAGGCCGGGCTGCTCGTGCAGCGCGAGGTAAACCATGACGGCCCGCGTGCCGGGCTGCGCGCTCGGGTTGATGCGCACCACCGTGGCGGTCGCCGGCTGCGCCAGCCCGTCGACCGTGAGCCGGGCGCGCTGGCCCACGCGCACGGCGCCCACGTCCTCGGGGGCAAGGGCCGCCTCCAGTTCGATGCGCGACAGGTCCACGATCTCGACGATGCGCGCATCCACGGCGACCCGCTCGCCCGGCTGGGCCATGCGCTGGGACACCTGGCCGGCGATGGGAGCGACCAGCGCCGCATCGCCGCGCGCTTTGCGAGCCAGCGCCACCGCTGCCCCCGCCGCCTCGTGGTTGGCGTGTGCGGCCGCGGCGTTGGACACCGACGTCTCCAGGCCCGTGGGCGAGATGAAGCCTTGTGCCACGAGGGCGCGATTGTTCTCGAGCGTACGTCGGGCGATGTCGTACTGCGCCTGGGCGGCTGCGGCGTTCTGCTCCGCTTGACGCAGCCGCCAGTCGAGGTCGGCGGTATCGAGCTGGCCGATGACCTGGCCGGTGCGCACGGTGTCGCCTTCGCGCACCGTGAGCGACTTCACCTCGGCGGCCACCTTGGCCTTCACGACGGCGGTGTTCACCGCCTTCAGGCCGCCTGACACGGCCACGGTGCGGGCCAGTTCGAGCGGCCGGGCGATCGTCACGTCTGACGTGGAAAGGTCGAGCGACTGCGGCGCCTTGGCGGCGGCGAGCGCGGCGTTGTTCTGCAGTTGGCGGGCCTTCATCGTGCGTGCCGCCAGCCCGCCGACCAGCAGCAGCGCGAGTATGGGGAGAAGCCAGCGCAGCGTTCGGCTCATGCAGACCTCCGTGGCGTGGAATGCGCGATGGGGTCCGGGCGCGCGAGCAGGCCGCGCATGACCACATCGACGTGGGTGGCGATGAAGCTCTTCGGGTCCATCGTTGCCGAACGCAGGGCGGGGCAGGCGCCGAGCGAGTGGCGGTGCAGGCACAGCATCAGCAGGGGAAAGACCAGGACGTGCACGGTCTCGAAGAGATTGACGGGCCGCAGCTCGCCCGCATCGATGCCCCGTTGCAGCACCTGCATCAACAGGCGCCTGCGGGGCTGAATGACTTCTTCCTCGTAGAACTGGGCGAAATCGGGGAAGTTGCCCATCTCCGTGAGGATGACCTTGAAGATGCCCGAGGCCGGGGTGTTGCCTACGCGGTCCCACCAGGTCTGCATCAGCAGCACCAGCAGCTGATGCGTGGAGCCGCTGAACTCGCCCGCCAGGTGGGCGCTCTCCTCGATGAGCGCGCTCAGGTTCTTGCGGACCACGGCCTTGAGCAGCTCTTCCTTGCTGGGGTAGTAAAGGTACAGCGTGCCCTTCGCGACGCCAGCCCGTGCCGCCACCTCTTCGGAGCGCGTCGCCGCATAGCCCTTTTCGACGAACAGTTCCAGTGCCGCGTCCAGCAGCTCCTGCGGGCGCGCTTCCTTGCGGCGCTGACGGGTGGGGGCGGCAACCTTGTCGTTCATGCCAGCTAATGACGAATTGGTCAGTGACCGGTGGGTCAGTAATGTAGTCACGCGAACTGGGCCGGGCAAGCGCAGGCCTTGGATGACGCAAGGCCGTGCCAGTGTCGCGTGGCGCCCTTGCTGCTGCATGCTGCAGCGTAAAGATGGGTGAAGGGTTTGAGCCGGCGAAACTGCGGGGCCCGGCCCCGACCACAATCAGCTCCATGACACGAAGACGCGTCGTCACCGTCAGCCTGCTCGCTTCATTGGTCCTGCTCGCCGCGCTCGGCGCCTGGTGGTGGCTGCGCGATGGGCGCGATGCCGCCTCGTACCGAACGGCCCGCATCGAGCGCGGGCCGTTGCAGGCGGCCGTGGCGGCCACGGGCGCGATCACCCCGGTGATCCAGGTCCAGGTGGGCACCCAGGTGTCGGGCCAGATCAAGGAGCTGCTTGCCGACTTCAACTCCAAGGTCAAGGCTGGTCAACTGCTTGCGCGCCTGGATCCCCAGTCTTTCGAATACAAGCTGCGCCAGGTGCAGGCCGACCTGGATGCGGCGCGCGCCTCGGTACTCAATGCGCAGGCCAATGCCGGCGCGGCACAGGCGGCGGTGGCACGCGCCAGGGTCGACCTGGCCGAGGCGCGGCGCACGCTGGCGCGCAACGAGGAGTTGCTGGCGCAGAACTTCATCTCGCCTGCGCAGGTGGACACCTCCCGCGCGCTGGTGGCCAGCCAGGAGGCCGCGGTCAAGGCGGCCGAGGCGCAAGCGCAGGTCGCCCAGGCGCAAATCGCGAGCGCGCAGGCCTCGGTCAAGCAGCGCGAGGCGTTGGTGGCGCAGGCGAAGGTCGACATGGAGCGCACCGAGATCCGCTCCCCGGTCGATGGTGTGGTGATCAAGCGCAGCGTCGAACTCGGGCAGACCGTGGCCGCCAGCCTGCAGGCGCCGGAACTCTTCGTGATCGCGCAGAACCTGTCCGACATGCAGGTGCAGGCAGCCATCGACGAAGCCGACATCAGCCGGGTGCGCGTGGGCCAGAAGGCCTCGTTCACGGTGGATGCCTTCCCCGGCCGCGTCTTCGAAGGCACGGTGAGCCAGGTGCGACAGGCGGCCACGAACACGCAGAACGTCATCACCTACACGGCGGTGGTCGCTTTCTCGCCGGGTGACGTGCACCTGCTGCCAGGCATGACGGCCAATGTGAGGCTGGTCACCGACACGCGCAGGGATGCGCTCAAGGTGCCCAACGCCGCGCTGCGTGTGCGGCTGCCGGGCATCGAGCCCGCCGCTGCGGCATCGGCGCCCTCAGCGCCCGCGGACATCGCCGGCGCCAACGGCGCGCGGGCGCCGCGGGGCGCATCGTCACCCGACGCTGGGGGTCGTCGCGCGGGCCATGGGGCTGCTCCCCGCGCCGCCGCAGCGCAGGGTCGCATCTACGTGCTCGAGAACGGCCAGCCGCGCGCCTGCAACGTCCGCCTCGGCATCAGCGACGGCAGCATGACCGAGATCATCGTTCCACCGGGCTCGCCCGAAGCGGCGCGAGTGACCGCGGGCGCCGAGGTGATCGTCGGGACTGCCGCGCAGGGCAACGGCACCACGGGCAGCGGTGGGCGGCCCAGCGGCCCGCGCATGATGTTCTGAACATGGCCGCCGCCGAGCCGCTGATCCGGGCGCGGGAGCTCACCAAGGTGTACGCCTCGGGCGACAACCCCGTGCATGCGCTGCGAGGCGTATCGCTGGACATCGCGCCCGGCGAGTTCATCGCCATCATGGGTGCGTCGGGCTCAGGCAAGTCCACGCTGATGAACATCCTCGGCTGCCTCGACCGGCCCACCTCCGGCCATTTGTGGCTGGGCGGCGAGGCGGTCGACGAGATGCTCCCAGACCAGCTCGCGGCCGTGCGCAACCGGCGCATCGGCTTCGTGTTCCAGCAGTTCAACCTGTTGCCGCGCACCTCGGCGCTGGAGAACGTGGAGCTGCCGCTGCTGTACGCCGGGGCGGGGGCGGCCGAACGGCGTGCCCGGGCCTTGGAAAGCCTGGCCCGCGTGGGCTTGGCCGAGCGCGCGGCCCACACCCCGGCGCAGCTCTCCGGCGGGCAGCAGCAGCGCGTCGCCATCGCCCGCGCCCTGGTCAACCGGCCGCAGCTCATCCTGGCCGATGAGCCGACGGGCGCGCTCGATACGCAGACCTCCGAGGAGATCATGCAGTTGCTGGCCGACCTCAACGCGCAGGGCATCACGGTGGTGCTGGTCACGCACGAGCCCGACATTGCCCTGTGGGCGCGGCGGCGCATCGTCTTTCGCGATGGCCGGGTCATCGAAGACGTGCCGCAAGCGCCTCGCGCCCGGGAGCACATGGCGTGAACCTGCTCGCGGCGTTCCGCTCGGCGTGGCGCGCGCTGGCGGCCAACCTGCTGCGCAGCATGCTCACCATGCTGGGCATCATCATCGGCGTGGCCGCGGTGATCACGATGATCGCCGTGGGCACGGGCGCGCAGCAGCGCGTGGCTGAGCAGATGAAGTCGCTCGGCTCCAACATCATGCTCGTCCTGCCCGGCACGCAGACTGCCGGCGGCGTGCGCATGGGCGCGCAGACCGGGCAGAACCTGACCGAGGATGACGCCGCGGCCATCGCGAGCGAAGTGCCTGAAGTGCAGGTGGCGGCGCCCAGCAACCGCAGCAGCGCGCAGCTGGTGGCCGGCAACGTCAACTGGGCCACGCAGATCATCGGCACCACCAACGACTACTTCGAGGCACGCGACTGGCCGCTGGCCACCGGGCGCCTTTTCGAAACGGGTGAGATGCAGGGCTCGGGCAAGGTGGCCATCGTGGGCCAGACGGTGGCGCGCCAGCTCTTCGGCGATCTCGACCCTGTGGACCAGGTCATGCGCATCCGCAACGTGCCGGTCACCATCGTCGGCGTGCTCTCGCCCAAGGGACAAAACTCCTTCGGGCAGGACCAGGACGACGTGGTCGCCGTGCCCATCTCGACCTTGCGCAACCGCATCCAGGGCGGCCAGGCCGGGCAGGTGCAGCGGGTGGGCACGATCAGCGTGAAGGTCTGGCAAGGGCAGAGCATGCAGGCGGCCGAGGAGGGCATCCGTCAGCTGCTGCGCCAGCGTCACCGTGTGCCGCCCGGGGGGGACGACAGCTTCACCGTGCGCAACCTCACCGAGGTCCTGCAGGCGCAAGAGGCGGCCAGCCGGGTGATGACGCTGCTGCTGGCGGCCGTGGCGGGCGTGAGCCTCCTGGTGGGCGGCATCGGGATCATGAACATCATGCTGGTCAGCGTGACCGAGCGCACGCGCGAGATCGGCCTGCGCATGGCGGTGGGGGCGCGCAGCCGCGACATCCTGGTGCAGTTCCTGATCGAGGCGATGACGCTCAGCCTGGCCGGCGGTGCCATCGGCGTGCTGCTGGGCGCGCTCGCCACGTGGGCAGTGGCCGCGTTGGCCGGCTGGCGCGTGGCACTCACCGGCTCGTCTATCCTCTTGGCCGCCGGTTTTTCCGCCGCGGTGGGCATCTTCTTCGGCTTCTACCCGGCGCGCCGAGCAGCTTCGCTGCTGCCCATCCAAGCCCTGAGGTACGAATGAAGAAGAACCTTTCAACGCTCCTGCGCCTGCTCTGCGTGCTGGCAGCCGCAGCCGCGGTCGGTGCCTGCGCCACCCTGGGCGGCGGCCGCGTGATGACTTTCAGCCAAGCCGACATGGCCCGCCTGTTGGAGCAGCACGGCCCCTTCGAGCGCCGGCTGCTGGAGGTGCTGGACGTGCGGGTGCAGCGGCCCACCGTGCGCCTGCTCAACCTGACCGACCGGCTCAACAGCACCTTCGATGTCGTCGCGACCGAGCGCCTGAGCCGCAGTACCCTGCGGGGCCGAATGGACGTGGACTACGGCTTGCGATACGACGCCGAGGAAAAGGCCATCCGGATGACCGATGTGCGCGTCAACAGCCTTCTGCTCGATGACGTCCCGGCCGAGAAACGCGCGGGGACCCGCAACCTGGCCGAAGTCATTGCCGAGCACCTGCTCGAAGACACGGTGCTGTATCGCTTCAAGGCCTCGGACCTGCGCAGTGCCGAGGGGCGGGGACTGAAGCCCGCCGACGTGAGGGTGACCTCCCGCGGCGTGGAAGTCAGGCTCGCGCCGCTCGGCCCGTAGGCCCCTTTCGCTTTGCCCGTCACGCCCGGGCCTGCATATCGCACGTCCCGTGTGCTTTAGTGCATGGTATCGGTCGCCAGAGATTGATTCAAAGCAAGTAACTTGAATCAGAATGCAATGTAGTGCATGAGGGAGAGCGGGGGTTGGTCGTCGTGGGCGATCGGCCGTCGAGCGGCCCAAGGGGGGATCCCATCCGACAAGCCTTCACCGGTTGGGATCATCGCAAGGCGACTGAAGAAACACTGACGATGCATCACCGCCGCCATGTCCTGGCGATGGCGGCAGCCCTCGCGCTGCCCGCTGCCCAAGCTTTCGAAATCCCGACACCCAGCGAAGATCTCAAGGTCCGGCTCGACCTGACCCCCAAGTACAGCGCGGGCTACCGGCTGAAGAATCCTTCCCCGAAGCTGACTCAGGTTCCCGAGGCAAACGATCCGGGCATCGTCAACGAGGACGACGGCGACCATAACTTCAACAAGGGTCTCGTCTCCAGTCGCCTCGACCTTCTGGGCGAGCTCGACGTGACGGCCAGGAACGTGGGTGTGCGCATCAGCGGCACGGCCTGGCGCGACGGCGTCTACCTGCGGCCCGGCGACTACACCGTCCCGGCCGGCGGCATGTCGAGCTCCAACAATTTCGGCGAGCAGCCTGCCAACGAGTTCCTGCCGGCCACGCGGCGGCAGCATGGCCAGGGCAGCGAACTGCTCGATGCCTTCGCCTTTCTCAAGGGCGAGTTCGGTGACATGACCGGCACGCTGCGTCTGGGCAAGCACACGCTGCAGTGGGGTGAGAGTCTGTTCTTCGGGCAGAACGGCATTGCCAATGCGCAGGGGCCGGTGGACGTGGCCAAGATCCTGTCCGTCCCCGATTGGCAGTTCAAGGAGGTCCTGCTACCCGTGGAGCAGGTGTCGGGTTCGCTGAGGGTGGCTGACGGCGTATCGCTCGGCGCGTACTACCAGCTCAAGTGGCGCCCGAGCAAGATCCCGGGCGTCGGCAGCTACTTCTCGAACCAGGACTACGTGGGGACCGGCCGGGTCTATACCGATTTCGGCGTCCTGACCTACGACCCTGCGAAGGACCTGCGCCCGAGGGATTCGGGGCAGGGCGGCCTGCAGCTTCGCTGGACCCCGGAGGACAGCGACTATGAGTTTGGCTTCTACGCGGCCCAGTACCACGAGCACTCTCCCTCGGCGGTGGTGTTCGACTTCGCCTCCGGGAACGTGTACCTGGACTATGCGGAAGACGTGAGGACGGTCGGTGCGAGCGTGACATCGTCCATTGGCCAGCTCAACTGGGCCGTGGAGGGATCGGTGCGGTGGAATGCGCCGCTCACCAGCGACCCTGCCATCCTCGGTACCGGGGCCATTGCCGAGTGCGGGACTGGCAACGATGACCCGTGCTATGCCATGGGCCGCACCGCGCACGTGCAGGTTTCCGGCGTATACGTGCTGCAGCAGGGCGCCCTCTGGAACGGAGGCTCGGTGGTGGGCGAACTGGCCTGGAACCACCGCCTGAAAGTCACGCGCGACATCTTCGCCCTCGGTCCAGGAGGCACCAATGTCGGGTTGGGCGGCCTGGACCCGAACGCGACCAGGGACGCGTTTGCGCTGCGCTTCATCTTCGAGCCCCAGTACTTCCAGGTGCTGCCCAGCCTCGACCTGTCTGTGCCCGTGGCTGTCGGCTACAACTTTGGCGGCCGATCCTCGGCCATCGGCAACTTCGCCGCTGGCAGCGCCGATGCCGGCGACTACTCCATCGGGCTGAAGGCCAAGTACCGCGGCGAGTGGAGCGCCGCCCTGATCTACAAGGACTATTTCGGCAGGGAGGGCACGTTTACCGAGACGTTGGTGCCGGGAATGGCCACACCTCGCCAGCTGAGCTATGCCCAGTCGCTGAAGGATCGCGCCTACGTGGCCTTCAGCGTTTCACGTACCTTCTGAGTCCAAGCGGTGCCCATGAAACGAACTTCGCTTCTGCCTGTTGCGTTGATCGCCGCACTTGCCAGCTTCCCGATCGTCTCCTCGGCGGTCGTGACCGCCGAGGAGACGGCCAAGCTCAAGTCGACGCTGACGCCTCTAGGCGCAGAACGTGCAGGCAACAAGGACGGCAGCATCCCGCCGTGGACGGGCGGCTACACCAGCACGCCGCCGAACTACCGCAACGGCGATCCGCGGCCGGACTTCTTTCCGAGCGAGAAGTCGCTGGTCTCCATCGACCGGCGCAACATGGACGCGTTCGCCGACCGGCTCACCGACGGAACCCGGGCGCTGATGAAGAAGTACCCGAAGTTCCGCATCGACGTGTACCCGACGCACCGCACGGCCGCGGCGCCGCAGTGGGTCTACGACAACACGTTCAAGAACGCGACCCGTGCCCACCTCGTCGACCGTGGTCATGGCACGGAGGGCGCTTACGGCGGCATACCCTTTCCCATCCCGAAGGACGCCTACGAAATCTTCCAGAACCACCGGCTCGCATGGCTGGGCACACTCACCGAGGCGCAGGTGCGTGCATGGATCGTCGATGCCGACGGCAACCGCACGCTCGCCTCGGGCGGCGTCCAGATCTTTCGCAACGAGTACTACGACCCTGCCGGCAGTCCGCAACGGTTTGACGGCTACCGTCAGTTCGGCAGGTTCGTGGCGACTGAACCCGGTTCCAAGGCGGGTGAGGGGATCGTTGCTCACATCCCATTGAACTCCTCCAGGCGCGAGGGCATGTGGCAGTACCTCGTGGGCCAGCGGCGGGTGCGCAAGGCGCCCTCGGTGGGCTACGACACGCCCAATTCGGTGGTCTCCGGAGTCGGCCTCTTCGATGAAGCCTTCATGCTGTTCGGCTCCGTGGACAAGCACGACCTCACGCTCGTGGGTAAGAAAGAGATCTATATCCCCTACAACAACAACCGCGCGGCGTTGGCAAAGGTGGCCGACCTGTTCAAACCCCAAACGCTGAACCCCGACCTGGTGCGCTGGGAGTTGCACCGCGTGTGGGTGGTCGACGCGACCCTTGCGCCCGGCAAGCGCCATGTCATGCCCAAGCGCCGGTACTACATCGACGAGGACAGCTGGCAGATCATCCTGTTCGACGGCTGGGACGC
>CBINKC010000090.1:0-18787 GCA_966251135.1 uncultured Burkholderiaceae bacterium | reverse complement strand
TCGTCGACCAGTGCTACCTGTGCGACCTGTGCTACATGACCAAGTGCCCCTACGTCCCTCCGCACCCTTGGAACCTGGACTTCCCGCACACCATGCTGCGGGCCAAGGCCATCAAGTTCAAGCAGGGCGGCGTGAGTACGGGGGAACGGCTCCTCGCCTCCACCGACAGGCATGGACAGTTTGCGGGGATTCCGGTCGTTGTCCAGGTGGCCAACGCTCTGAACCGGACCAAGCCCGTGCGCATGCTGCTCGACAAGGCGCTGCATGTGCATCCTGATGCATGGCTGCCGGAACTCGCAACCCGGCGCTTCCGCTGGAGTGCTCAGAAGAGCGCTGATGGTCCTGTGAAGGACGGCGAGCGCACGCCGGGCAAGGTGGCGATCTTCTCCACCTGCTACGTCAACTACAACGAGCCGGGTATCGGCAACGACTTGATCCGGGTGCTCGAACACAACGACATCCCTTACACGATCGTGGAGAAGGAAAAGTGCTGCGGCATGCCGAAGTTCGAGCTGGGCGATCTGGAAGGGGTGGCATGGCACAAGGAGGCCAACATTCCCGTCCTGGCGCGCTACGCGAGGGACGGCTATGCGATCTTGTCGGCGGTTCCAAGCTGCACTCTGATGTTCAAGCAGGAACTGCCGCTCATGTTCCCGGAGTGCCCTGACACGCAGGCGGTTATGGCTGCAATGTTCGACCCCTTCGAGTACCTCGTGGCCCGCCACCGGGACGGCCTGCTCAAGACCGACTTCAAGAACGACCTGGGCAGGGTGAGCTACCACATCCCCTGCCATGGCCGCGTGCAGAACATCGGCCGCAAGACGGAAGAGATGCTCAAGCTCATCGGACAGAAGGTCACGGTGCAACTCAACACGGTGGAGCGCTGCTCGGGTCATGCGGGCACCTACGGCGTAAAGACGCCCACGCACCCCATTGCCATGAAGATCGGCAAGCCGGTGTTCAAGGCCATGGCCAAGGACCAGCCCGACTACATCAGCTCCGACTGCCCGTTGGCCGGCCATCACATCGTGCAGGGCCTGCAGGCGAACCAGCTACCGGCGGCAACGCTGCAGCACCCGTTGAGTCTGGTCCGATTCGCATACGGTCTTTGAATCACGGGAGTGACCCATGGCGACCATCACCCGCGACAGCCTGATGTCGCTGGAGGCCTACGCGCGAGTGCGCAAGGTTGAGCGAGCCAAGGTGATCGAGCACCGGCGGCTTCGCACGGTGCGCCTGGGCGAACACGTCAGCGTGCAGTTCGAGGATGAGCAGACCATACGGCGGCAGATCCAGGAGATGCTGCACATCGAGAAGATCTTCGACGAAGAAGGCATCCAGGGTGAAATCGACGCCTATGTCCCGCTGGTGCCCGACGGCACGAACTGGAAGGCGACCATGCTGATCGAGTATCCCGACGTGCACGAGCGCCGGCGGGAACTGGCGCGATTGATCGGCGTGGAAGACCACATGTTTGTCGAGGTGGAAGGCCATCCCCGTATCTACGCGATCGCCGACGAGGACCTCGACCGTGAGACTGACGAGAAGACGTCGTCGGTGCACTTCCTGCGCTTCGAGTTTCCGCCCGCGGCGCGAGGGGCCGTGCGTGCCGGGGCAGCGGTCAAGCTGGGGTGCGACCACGCCCACTATCCGGCGCACGTGAACATTCCGCCTGAGACACTGGCCATCCTGGCGGGCGACCTCAACCTCAGGTAGCTATGCCCTGCACGGGAGGCCGCGATTTGGCACGCAGGGCGTGTGAGGTGTACTCCATGGATTTCCCTGCCCCTCATGCAAGGGAAGCGGGCTTGCTGCCTCCATGGCGGCCTCTCGACAATCGACGGCACAGAGGGTGCTGATGCCCGTGCCGCCGGAGGTTGTCGTCATGCCACAGACCATCAATGTCGGAGCCCGTTCGCTGTTCGTGACTGCCACCGCATGGGCATTCATCGTGCTGGGCATGCTGGCCAGCACTTGGTCGCTGGTGCAGAACGCGCACATTTTGTCGCTGCTGCCCAGCATGGTCGAAGCGCAGGACCAAGGTTCACTGCCACCGCTTACTGGTCTGCTGATGGCCTACCTTCCCTGGGTCGCGGCGGCGGGTTTCGCCATGTCGTTGTCGACCTTGGCTTCGGCCGTCGGGTTGCTGATGAGGCTGAACTGGGCGCGCTGCATATTCATTGGCCTGCTGGCGCTGGCGATCGCGCTGAATTTGGCCGGGTTGTGGTTGCAGCATGAGTTGGTTCAATCTGTGGTGGAAAGCACGCTGGCCCGCGGCACCCTGCCACCACAGGTACTCGATGTGTTCGGTGGCTTCGTCACCGCCGCGCGTGTGATGGCTGTGGTGATGACGCTGGGCGGATGTGCGGTGCTGGGCTGGATCATCCGTTCGCTGATGTCACCGGGGGTCCGTCAGGAGTTCGCCTGACCTCCTGAGCGATCACAGCCGGCGTAGTCATCTTCCTTCCACGGCCGCTTTTCTACACGGGGACTGCCGAGGTTGAGCCGGGCAATTCAGCACGCGGAGTCCGGGGTTTTGGCGCCTGGGCTTTCGCGGCATCGATTGATACTGTATAAAAATACAGTCATCGAATCGGGCCAACATGTCTTCCGCAGTCTTCTCGTCCTTCCCGGCAGCCAGTACGGCTGGTCCGGCCCAGGCGCTGCCACCGTCTGCTGCAGCTTCTCGCGAACGCATCTCGCCCGAGAGCTTGCACCCTGATCTCTGGTTGGGTCACCAGCTGGGCCGCCATGCCGAGCATGCTGTCCCCAGCGGCTTTGCTGCGCTCGATGCCCAGCTGCCCGGCGGAGGATGGCCGCGTCGGGTGCTTACCGAACTGCTGTTGCCGCATGCGGGTGTGGGGGAGATCCGGTTGCTGGGAGCATGCCTGGTCGCTTTGCAGCGAACCGGTCGGTTGGTGATGATGTTCGATCCACCTCAGCCGCTGTCCGCCTGGGCGCTGTGGCAGCTGGGGCTGGACCTGGAGCAACTGCTGGTGATCCACACCCAAAGCCAGTCCGTAGCCAGTGGCAACCCCTTGTGGGCGCTGGAGCAGGCGCTCAGGAGCGGGCATGTGGGGGCGGTGCTTGCCTGGCTTCCGCCTCGCTTGAGAGCGGCGCACCTGCGTCGCCTGCAGTTGGCGGCTCAGGCCCATGACGGGCCAGCCTTCGTGTTCAGGGAGCTGGCTGCTCAGGGGTGTCCTACGGCCGCATCGCTGCGCGTGTCGCTGCATCCTGGCGGTGCTGACACACTGCAGCTTCGCCTGTTGAAACGGCGTGGGCCGCCAATGGAGGCGCCCCTGCACATCGACCTGCCGCCGGTGCTCCCGGCTGTGGCCCGCGGGCGGGCGCTGGCCGCAGTCTCTCAGTCGCAGCGTCGCGAGCCGCAGATGCTGCATTCGGCGACCTTCATCAACTTGGCAGCATGAACACGCGGGACCGCCATGCGCTGGATTGCATTGCACCTGCCTTTGCTGTCGCTGGAATCCTTTACCGAGACCCTGCCGGTGGAGGTGCAGGCCGCTGCGGTGACAGGACAGCTTCCCGTGGCATTGGTGGAGGCGCACTACATCACATGCGCCAATGCAGCTGCGCAGGCGCGGGGCGTGAAATGCGGCGTGAAGCGCGCCACCGCACTCGCCCTGGCGCCCGACATTGTGCTGGGCCAAGCCTGTGCCTTGCGAGACAGGCTGGGCATCACCGGCGTCGCGCATGTGGCACTGGCATTCACACCGTCGGTGGCGCTGGATGCGCCTGCCGGTGATCCGGCCGATGCGCCGCACACCGTGCTGCTGGAAGTGCAGGCCAGCCTGCGTTATTTCGGTGGGCTGCGGGCGTTGCTGCACCGTCTGCATCTGGCACTGGCGCCGTTGAACCACGCGGTTCATTTCGCGAGCGCGCCCACGGCAGCGGGCGCGGCGCTGCTAGCACGCATGCCTCAGACGCCCGAAGGCCGGCACGCCGATGACCTGCCTGCGCTCCATCGCCTGCTCGATGACGCGCCGTTGTGGCTGCTGGGGCCGGCACGAGAACATTGGGATAGGTTGCAAGGCATGGGCTTGCGCACGCTGTCCGATCTGCGCAGCTTGCCGCGCAGCGGCTTGGCGCGGCGCTTCGGCGAACCACTGCTGGAAGCCATTGACCGTGCGCAAGGCTCACAGCCTGATCTGCGAGGGTTTATCGTCCTGCCCGAGCGCTTCGAAAGCCGGCTCGAGCTTTTCGCGCGCGCCGACACCACCGAGCAGGTGCTGCATGGTGGAGCCATCCTGGTCGCTCGCCTGGTCGCCTGGGCATCGGCCCGGCATGCGCAAGTGCGCCGCTTCACGCTGCGAATGCATCATGAGCCGCGTCATCGTCGTGATGTCGATGTGCAGTCCGAGACCCGGCTGGAAATCATGATGACCCAGCCTACGCGTGACGCGTCGCATCTGCTGGTGCTGCTGCGGGAGCGTTTGGCAAGGCTCGTGTTGCCGGCCCCCACGCTGGAACTGAGCCTGGATTGCGAGGATGTTTCTTGCGGAGCACCACCCCATGGCGAACTCTTCCCAACGGCCCGAAGCGATCGCGAAGGTCTGACCCGGCTGATCGAACGCCTGCAGGCGCGACTGGGCAGCGAGCAGGTGCAGCGCCTGGCGTTGATCGAAGACCATCGTCCGGAATGCAGCACTGCCCAGCGTTCGATAGGTGCATGGGCCAGTCCCGCATCGTCCGGGCAGAAGTCGCTGCGCCAGCAGGGCGCGCCTGTCTTCAAGCAGCGCCCGCATGCCCCCTTGGCCAAGGTTTCCACGCAGAAACGGGTGCAGCCTGATGGGGGGCACCCGGTCTGGCTGCTGGCCGAGCCCGAGCCGCTGCAGGAGCGCGGGACACACCCTTTGCTTGATGGACGACCGCTACGCCTGCTGTGCGGGCCGGAGCGCATCGAATCCGGCTGGTGGGACGGGTCGCTGGCCGAACGAGACTATTTCATCGCCCAGGCAGGCGATGGCTCACTGGTGTGGATCTATCGTGCGCGGGTGCCCAAGTCGAGCTGCGGGTGGTTCCTGCAGGGACGGTTCGGATGAAGACCAGTCCCTCATTCCTTTCAATCGGCGTGCAAGGGCTCAGGCAGGGCCTCAGGTGGCGTGGCGCGCGACCCACGCGCTCATACTCCGAGATCACTTGTGCGCCGACCAGCTGTCACACGGTGGCGTGGTACCCCATCAACAGGTGGCGCGTGATCTCCCACAGCACCGTTGCTGCCAAGCACCCGGTCATCGCGTGGTGCATCGAGAACCGGCCAACGGCATGGACCTGTAGATCAAGGGGGGGAAGCCGCCAGGCGGGGGGCATTGGATGCAGGCTGCAACCTCGAGGCGGTTCACTGTGCCGTGCAGCGACGGGTCATAGGCGTGCCGTCGCGTCGGCACGTGAATCACGGGTTTGCAGCAGGCGGTTCGCCAGCCCCGTAGAATCGCGCCCCCGGCTCAAGTCAGGCAATCGGCACAGCGAAATTGGAAACGACGACCAAGTCGAGCAGGCGACAAGACAAGATGGCAGACCCAAGCTGCGGAAGAGGCAGCCCCAAGGGCCAGACCAACCTGCCCCCCGCACGATTCAAGACGGTGCTCGTTCCGGCATTCGGCTGGCCCACCGAAGCATCCGTGCTCGCTCGGCGTCAGCGCGGCACGAAGCGCTGAATGAGTGCGTGTTGCGGCGATCGTGGACCGCGATGCATTGATCGATTCGGCGGCGCTCGCGTTGTCGCAGCGCAGCGATGAGTTGCGGCATATCGCGGGATCAGCGCAGGTCTCTGAAGCGCTGGCCCAGCGGCCCAGCGTCGCTGAGTTGGCGTCGGCGACCCAAGCGCTGCGCAATGCCCGTGCCACCGCGCTGACACATAGATCGTTGTGGTGTTGACCACGCTGGCGCGCGCACCGGGGCGAAGGCCCGGGTGCGCCGCGCGAGACACCTGAGGAGAGATCCTGCGCCGCCGATTGGCGGCAGGCGAGATCTCCGTGCAGGAGTTCGAGGAGCGCAAGGCCTTGCTTGACCGGGATCCGAGGTGAAAGCTCAACGCCCGCAACCGGAAGGGCCGGTAGCCGGAGCACAGCCACAGACGCTCCGCTCTGCCTGTACCTGCATTGGCGGGCACTTGACGCTGCCGAACGAGCAGAACACGCAGCAGTCCCCGGGCCGGGGGCGCAGCACGGCGTGGCAGTTCTCGCAGTCGTAGAAGAACTGGCAGGCGTCCGACGGCATCTGTTCGACCTTGGCGTGGCCGCAGTGCGGGCAGGTGAGGACGGACAGGGACTCGACGCTCATCTCGCCTCCCGCACGCCTGTCGCGCATCCCTCGCTGCTGCACCAGGGTCGGCTCTTCGACAGCAGGTCCCACAGCGACACGGCCACCAGCAATGCGAGGCCGGCGTAGAGCGGGTAGGCCGTCCACCAATGGCCGAAGAACAGCAGCATGGCGGCCAGCACCAGCGCCGGCCCCACCCTGCCGAGCAGGCTGCGCCACCATTGCCGGTGCCGGAACCAGCCCACGGCGTTGGCGACCAGCGCGATGCCGGCGAACAGCGGCAGCAGCTTCGTGATGAACAGCCCCTCGTACTCGCCGAGAAAGCCGAGCCCCGCCGCGGCCCCCAGGCTCGCCAGCGCAGGAAAGCGGGCTGGGCAACTGGCAGCCGCGATCAGGCTGCCAAGCGCCCCGGTCTTGTCGGCCGCGCGGGAAATCCATTGCATCGTCGGTGCTCCAAGTCTCGTTGTTCGCACGATAGGTCCGTACCCGACTACGGAGTCAAGCCGCAGGAACGGACCTCACTCGACAAGATCGGCGAGTGCGCGCAGGTTGTGCGCCAGCACGGGCCCGGCGCGCACCGCGAACACGCCCGACTTGGGGCGCGCGTGATGCAGCGCGGCGATGTCCCCGGCGGCGAACACCTGCGGATGCGACACGCTCTGCAACGTCGGGCCCACGCGGATGAAGCCACGCTCGTCGGTGGCCAGGCCGCTGGCACGCGGCCACTCGGGCGCGGCCGCGCCGGTGGCGAGCAGGCATCGAAAGCAAGCGTCTGCCCGTCGTCGAAGGCCACATGGCCGGGCTCGATGCGCGCCGCGCGCCGGCCGCCCAGCCATGGCACGCCGCGTTGCGCGAGCAGCGCCGCGGCGCGATGCCGAAGCCGCAAAGGCGCGCCGGGCAACGGCAACGCCTCGGCACCGGCCAGCGCCAGCCGCAGGTGGGACCAGCCGTCGGTGCATGCGCGATGCCGGATCGCGAACGCCAGCTCCACGCCGGCCGCGCCGCCGTCGACGATGAGCAGGTCGAAGCGCCGGCAGCGCGCCAGCATGCGATCCACCAGCGCCGGCCAGGCAGCGACGAAGCGTTCGACGGGCCGCACGCGCAGCGCGTTCTCGGCCGCACCGGGCATGTCGGGCGGCGCCGGGCCGGCGTCGATGGACGGCACGTCGTAGTGCAGCGCCGAGCCGTCGGCGCCGTGCAGGGCTTGGCGTGCGGGATCGAGGCCAACGCCCAGCGTGGGGTGGAAGGCGGCCGCCGCGCGGTCCGCCAGTGCGTCGAGCGCGATCGCGCCGGCGGACCGCGGGTGGCGGCAGGCGATCCAGCCGGGCCGCATGCCGGAGTACAGCTGCCGCCGGGGCGGCGTGACGAGTTGCCGGTCCCAGCCGGGCAGCGGCTGGTCGGCCAAGGCCTTCAGCACCGCCAGGTGGGCGTGACCGCCGCCGAGCAGGACCAGGCGCTTCACGGCCCCTGCTCCAGCAGCTTGTGCAGCCGCGGCAGGTCTTCGGGGCGGTCCACGTCCCACAGCGCCGGCAGCTCGAACGCGTCCAGCCCCGCGGCGGCGGCGCGCTCGCGCGTGAGGGCCATCACCCGGTCGGTGCTCCACGGCATGTCGGCGAACAGCAACGGCCGCGGGCGCCGCAGGCCGATCAGCACGTAGCCGCCGTCTTCGGCCGGGATGAACACGGCATCGCGGCCATCGAGCAAGCGGCGAGCGGCCTCTCGAAGCTGCTGCGCCTGCAGCGCCGGGCAATCGGTGCCGATCATCAGCAGCGGGCCGTGTGCGCCGTGCAGGAGGAACGCGGTGTGCAAGCGCGCGCCGAGGTCGCCTTGCGGTTGCACCAGGCACTGCACGCCGGTCGTCCTGCGCAGCGCGCGGAAGAAGCGGTGTTGCGGATGCGGAGCGCACCACACGGTCACCGGCCCTGCGCGCCAGCGCGCGCTGCAGGCGCGCGGCGCCCGTCGCCCCCAGCGCCGGGATCAGCCGCGCCTTCGCGAGGCCGGGGATCGGCGCCTTGCACATCACCGCGATCTGCACGCGGCGCGGTTCAAGGCGTTCGGGGTCGGTAGCCATATCGCAGGGCCAATCGCGCCGGGTCGGCGCCCAGGAAGTAGGCGGCGCGCAGCCGCCACATCAGCCAGATGGTGCGCCAGGTGCCGTGGGTCTCCCAGCGCCGCGCGGAGACCAACACCTTCTCTTGCAAGCAAGCCGGCGGCCCATGGCGCAAGAGCCGGCGCGACAGCGCGATGTCCTCCATCAGCGCGATGTCCGGGAAGCCGCCGACGGCCTGGAAGCGCGCGTGCCGCACGAACGCCGCCTGGTCGCCGGTGGCGATGCCGCTGCAGCGCGAGCGCAGGTTCATCGCCCAGGCCACCACGCGCAGCAGCGGCCGTTCGCTGGCCAGGCGCACGTCTGAAGCGGCCCCACTCGCGCCCGCCGCCCAGCGCCTGCTGCACCAGGTCCTCGGCGCCGGCCGGCAGGCGGGTGTCGGCATGCAGGAACAGCAGCGCGTCGGCCGGGCAGGCCGCAGCGCCTGCGTTCATCTGCGCCGCGCGTCCGCGGGGGGCCAGCAGCGCCAGGGCCGCATGGGCGCGCGCGATGGCGAGCGAGCCGTCGTGGCTGCCGCCGTCGGCCACCACCACGCGCACGCCGCCCTCGCGCAAGGGCTGCAGCGCCTGCAGCGTCTCGGCGAGCACGGCCGCTTCGTCCAGCACGGGGATCACGATGCACAGCTTCGGCCGCATGATGCTCACCCGCGCTGCCAGCCGTGCCAGCGCCGTGCCCAGCCGAGCAGCCAGGACGGCACGTGCGCCTGGCGCCATGGGTCGGCGACGTACTTGTTGGCCTCCACCCAAGTGGGGTAGGCGTGGATCGTGCCGAGGATCTTGTTCAGGCCCAGGCCGTGCTTCATCGCCAGCACCCATTCGGCGATCAGCTCGCCGGCATGCTCGCCGGCGATGGTGACGCCCAGGATGCGGTCGCGGCCGGGTGCGGTGAGCACCTTGATGAAGCCGTGGGCGGCACCGTCGGTGATCGCCCGGTCGAGATCGGCCAGGTCGTAGCGCGTCGCCTCGTACGCGATGCCGCGCCCCTGGGCCTCCTGCTCGTTCAGGCCCACGCGCGCGATCTCCGGCTCGACGAAGGTCACCGCGGGGATCAGGCGGTAGTCGACTCTGAAGCGCTTCCACGGCCGCAGCAGCGCGTTCACGGCGTACCAGGCCTGGTGCGCCGCGGCTGCGTGAACTCGTAGGGTCCGGCCACGTCACCGGCGGCGTAGATGTGCGGGAAGCTGGTCTGCAGGTAGCCGTTGACCTCGACCGTGCGGCCCGCCGCGATGCCCCAGTTCCTGCAGGCCATAGCCCTCCAGTTTGGCAGCGCGCCCGACGGCCACCAGCAAGGCATCGAACGGCAGGCTGGTTTCCTGTGTGCCGGCTTGCGCCACAAGGCGTTGGTCATCGCCGTGCTTCTCGATGCGCAGCGCGGCATGACCCGCCAGGACCGCGACGCCTTCTTCGCGCATCCGCGCCGCCACCAGCTCGGACACCTCCGGGTCCTCGCGCACCAGCAGGCGCGGCGCCATCTCGACCAGCGTGACTGCCGCGCCCAGGCGCGCGAACGCCAGTGCCAGCTCGCAGCCCACCGGGCCGCCGCACACCACCAGCAGCCGGCGCGGCAGCTCACGCAGCTGCCACACGGTGTCGGAGGTCAAGGCCTGCACCTGCTCGATGCCGGGAATCGCCGGCATCACCGGCCGCGCGCCGGCGGCGATCACGATGCTGCGCGTGCTCAGGCGCTGCACGCGGCCGTCGCGATGGCGGACCTCCCACGGCGTCACCAGGCGCGCCTCGCCTTCGACCACATCGACGCCAAGGGCGCGGAAGCGCTCGGCCGAATCGTGCGGCTCGATGGCCTGCACCACGCGCTGCACGCGCGCCATCACCTCGGCGAAGTCCGCATCGGTGGTGGCCGGACGCAGGCCGAGTTCGCCGACCCGCCGCGCCTGGGCGAGAAAGCGCGCGCTGCGGGTCAGCGCCTTCGAGGGCACGCAGCCGGTGTTCAGGCAGTCGCCGCCCATGCGGTGCCGCTCCACCAGCGTGACCTGGGCCTTCAGCGCCGCGGCCACGTAGGCGGTGACCAGCCCGGCCGCGCCGCCGCCGATCACGACCAGGTTGCGGTCGAAGCGCCGGGGCCGCCGCCATTGCGAGTGCTGCCGGCGCGACAACAGCGCCGGCACCAGCTTGCGCGCGGCCAGCGGAAACACCCCCAGCAGCGCCAAGGCACTCCACCCCGCCGGCGAGGCCGCCTCGGCCAGCGAGCCCAGGCTCGCGAGCTGCGTGCCCGCGTTCACATAGACCAGCGTGCCCGCCTGCATGCCGAGCTGGCTGGTGACGTAGAAGGTGCGCGCCCGCATGGGCGTCAGGCCCATCGCCAGGTTGATCGCGAACAAGGGCAGCACCGGCACCAGGCGCAGCCCGAACAGGCAGAACGCGCCGTCGCGCGCGACGCCGGCGTTCAGCGCCGCCAGCCGCTGGCCGAAGCGCGAGCGCACCCAGTCGCGCAGCAGCCAGCACGAGCCCAGGAACGCCAGGGTCGGGCCGAGGGTCGAGGCGACCGAGGCGATCAAGGTGCCCCAACCCAGCCCGAACAGCGCGCCGGCGCCCAGCGTCAGCACGGCGGCCCCGGGCAGCAACAGCGCCGTGCCGACATAGACGGCAAAGAAGAGCAAGGCCGCGGTCAGCGGCTGCGCCGCCTGCCAGGCCTGCCACTGCGCGCGGCTGGCGCGCAGCGTTGCCAGGTCGGGCAGCGCGTCAGCGCCCAGGGCGTGGACGCCGAGCGCGGCCAGCGCCACCAAGCACAAGACCATCCACCCCCGCTTCCTCACCGGGCCGGCTCCATGCGGTTGTTCATGCGGCGATAGACGGCGGCGGCCGGCCACTTCTTACACGGCGGCTTACATACCCCGGCACCCGCCTTGCCTGTAAGAGATTTCGCGCTGGTTCGTCTATGGCCGACATGAACCCCATCCGCATCGGCATCCTCGGCGGCAGTGGCCTGTACCGCATGGAGCGCCTGACCGACGTGCGCGAGCAGCGCATCTCCACCCCGTTCGGCGACCCGTCCGACGCGCTCGTGCCGGGCCGGCTCGACGGCGTGGACGTGGCCTTTCTCGCGCGCCACGACAGGGGCCACGGCTTGCTGCCCAGCGAAGTGCCGTACCGGGCGAACCTCTATGCAATGACGTCGCTGGGCGTGCAGTACCTGCTGTCGGTGTCAGCCGTAGGGTCGCTGCACGAGGACATCGCGCCGCTGGACATGGTGCTGCCCGACCAGTTCATCGACCTCACCAAACGCCGGGAGGGCAGCTTCTTCGGCGGCTGCGCGGTGGCCCACGTGGCGCTGGCCGACCCGGTGTGTCCGGGTGCTGCCCGGCGTGCTGGCCGGAGCGGTGGCCGACGCCGGCTTCGACGGGATCCGCTGCCATGACGGCGGCACCTACGTCTGCATCGAAGGCCCCGCGTTCTCTACCCGCGCCGAGTCGCGCTGGTACCGCAGCCTGGGCGCCGCGGTGATCGGCATGACCAACATGCCCGAGGCGCGCCTGGCCCGCGAGGCCGAGATCGCCTATGCGTCGCTGAACCTCGTGACCGACTGGGACTGCTGGCATCCGCAGCAGGCCTGCGGGAGCGCCGAGATGGCACTGGCCAACCTGCAGGCCAATGCACAGCGCGCACAGGTGGTGCTGGCCCCACGCGGTACGGCGGATTGCACAGGACTGGCCCCCGTCGGCCGCCCACACCGCGCTCGACGCCGTGCTGGTGACGCCGGTCGCCGCGATGACCGAGGCCGTGCAGCAGAGGCTGCAGGCCTTGATCGCGCGGCGGCTGTGACGCTGAGTTGATCCCGTGTAAGAGCCATCGGCCCTCGCGCGTCTGTGTCGCCAGGCGCAGAAGTCGCCTCTTCCTTCCTCACTCCACAGGAGTTGTCCATGAAGCCTGCCCTCACCACCCCCGTGCCCGTTGCGGCCCTGGCCCTCGCGCTCGGCGCTGCCTTGACCGCCTTGCCGGTGGCCGCCGCCGACCAGCCCGACAAGGAAAAGTGCTACGGCGTGTCCCTGAAGGGCAAGAACGATTGCGCCGCCGGCCCGGGCACCACCTGCGCGGGAACGTCCAAGGTCGATCACCAGGCCAACGCCTGGAAGTACGTGCCCAAGGGCAGCTGCGAGAAGACGGCGTCCAAGACCTCGCCCACGGGCTTCGGCCAGCTGCAGGCCTTTGAGCCGAAGAAGGGCTGAGAAGGTGTGAACGAATCCGGCATGCCCGCTCATCACGCCGGAACGCGCCCACTCTGCGTTGCAAATGCTCGCCGTAGCCCGAGCTACGGCTGCGCTTTGCGCCTTGATTGGGCCCATTCCGGCGCGCTGCTCGGGCACGCCGGAT
Organism: uncultured Burkholderiaceae bacterium; assembly: GCA_966251135.1. Taxonomy (GTDB): domain Bacteria; phylum Pseudomonadota; class Gammaproteobacteria; order Burkholderiales; family Burkholderiaceae_C; genus Albitalea. Next base: position 6,073 of record CBINKC010000090.1, on the reverse strand, counting down.
TCATTCACACCTTCTGAGGTTTCGTTGTGAACCCGTGCGCCTCGCAGCTGCCGGCCTGCGCCGGCATCGGCCTGAAGCCGCAGCACTTCCGCGACGCGCTGGCCGCGGGCGCGGCGGTCGGCTTCTTCGAGGTGCATGCCGAGAACTACATGGTCGATGGCGGGCCGTTCCACCATGCGCTGGCGCGCGTGCGCGAGCGGCATCCACTGTCGCTGCACGGCGTGGGGCTGTCGATCGGCGGCGAGCAGCCGCTGGACGAGGACCACCTCGACCGCCTGGCGGCGCTGATCGAGCGCTATGAGCCGCAGGCCTTCTCCGAGCACCTGGCCTGGTCCACGCACGGCGGCGCGTTCTTCAACGACCTGCTGCCGCTGCCCTACGACCGGGCCGCGCTGGATCGCGTGTGCGCCCACGTCGATCGCGTGCAGCAGCGGCTGAAGCGGCCGATGCTGCTGGAGAACCCGTCCACCTACGTCGAGTTCGACGCCTCCACGATGAGCGAGGCGCAGTTCATCGGCGAGGTGGTGCGGCGCACCGGCTGCGGGCTGCTGCTGGACGTGAACAACGCCCACGTCTCGTGCATCAACCACGGACGCGATGCGTGGGCCTTCATCGAGTCGCTGCCGTTGCAGGCCGTGGGCGAGATCCACCTAGCCGGTTTCGCACGCGACCGCGATGCCGCGGGCGCGGACCTGCTGATCGACCACCACGGGTTGCCGGTCGATGAGGTCGTGTGGCGCCTGTACGAACGGGTGCTGGCGCATCTGGGGCCGGTGCCGACGCTGCTGGAGCGTGACAACGACGTGCCCTCGTTTGCCGTGTTGTGCGAGGAGGCGGCCATCGCCGATCGCCTGCTCGCGGCCTGCGCGGCACCCGAGGCGGGTGGCCGGAGGGCGGCGTGACCGCCGTGGCCTTCGCCCGCGCGCTGCTGGACCCGGCGCTGCCGTGCCCGCCTGGGCTCATCGCCTGGAACGGCTCCGACCCGGCGCGCCGCTTCGCGGTGCATCGCAACAACGTCGTCGTGTCGCTGGTCGATGCGCTGGCCGACACCTTCCCGGTCATGCAGGAACTGGTGGGACCCAAGTTCTTCCGCGCGATGGCGGCGCTGTTCGTTCGCCACGTGCCGCCGCGCAGCCCCGTGCTCGCGCACTACGGCGAAGCCCTGCCGGCGTTCATCGAAGGTTTCGAGCCGGCGGCGGCGCTGCCTTACTTGGCGGACGTGGCGCGGCTGGAGTACGCGCGCCTCCAGGCTTGTCACGCGGCCGACGCCGAACCGGCGGCCGCCGAGGCGCTGCAGCAGGCGCTGTCGCAGCCCGAGCGACTGGCCCGCTTGCGTCTCGTGTGCCACCCCTCTGTGCGCGTGCTCGCGTCGCGATTCGCGGTCGTGTCGCTGTGGGCCGCGCACCAGCAGCAGGACGCGCCGCAGCTGCCGGACCCGTTCGCCGCCGCGGAGGCAGCGCTGGTGCTGCGCGATGCGCTGGACGTGCTCGTCCTGCCGGTCGCCGCGAGCACCGCCGCCTTCGTCGGGGCGCTGCTGAAGGGCGCGGCCTTCGCCGACGCCGCCAGCGCGGCGCCCGATGCCGATCTGCCGTCGGCGCTGGCGCTGGCGCCGCTGGCCCGCCACGGCGCGCTGGTTTCGGTTCACTGGCCCGAGGAAGGAGAACATCGATGAGCACGCCTGCCACCGCCAAGCCCACCACCAAATCCGCCGCCGGCGGCATGGCGCGGCTCGAAGCCCCCGTGCACCGCGCAATCGCCTGGTTCGAGCGCATCCCGCACAGCGCCATCGCGCTGCTCGCGCGCTTCTCGATCTCGGCCGTGTTCTGGCTGTCGGGCCAGACCAAGGTGGAGGGGCTGCGCATCAACTTCGTCAGTGGCAAATTCCAGCTCGACTGGCCGCGCCTGTCGGACTCGGCGGTCGATCTGTTCCGCGACGAGTACAGGCTGCCGCTGGTCTCGCCCGAGTTCGCCGCGCCGCTGGCGGCCACCACCGAGCACGTGTTCCCGCTGTTGATCCTGATCGGCCTGGGTACGCGGCTCTCGGCGCTGGCGCTGCTGGGGATGACGCTGGTGATCCAGGTCTTCGTCTATCCCGGCGCCTACCCCACGCACGGCACCTGGGCCGCGCTGCTGCTTTACCTCATGGCGCGCGGGCCGGGCCGCGTGTCCATCGACCACTGGATCGCCCGCCGCTGCGACGGCGCACGATGACGCGGCGCGAGGGCGCCGCCTTTTTCCCAACCTTCCTCGACCCCTGGAGACGCAGATGATGCAAAGCCTGTCCTCGACCCTCAGCAAGACGCTGGCCTCGGCCGTCGTCACCGCCGCCGCGCTCGGCGGCTGCGCCATGACCTGCCGCCTGCGGCAGCCGCAAGTGCGCCGCGCAGGCTTCTGCGCAGAAGTGCGGCGCGTGCAAGGCCAAGTGCGGCGCCTGCGCCGTCAAGAAGAAACAGCAGTAAGCGGTGGGTGCGCACCATCTCCCCGCCAGCGCGTTGCTGCGGCAGCGCTGGCGGGCCGCGCCCGACGCGGCCGTGGCCGACGCGTTGCAGTGCGCGCGCCGCAGCGTGGAGGCCTTCTCCGCGGCCACGGCCGAGCGCGGCTCGCTGCTGCAAAGCTGGATCGCCGGCCATGAGGTGGTCGAGTACGAGCACTACCCGGCCGACGATGTGATCGACGAGCGCCGCGGCGCGCAGTTCTACTACCACGCCCATCGCCACGGCGACCAGGAGCACGGACACCTGCACCTCTTCTGGCACGCCACGGCCTCGGGGCGCCGGCGCCGCCTGCGCGCCGGGCACGCGCGCTGGGTGCGCACCGCGCCCACGCACCTGTTCGCGATCTCGCTCGACGCGCGCGGCCTGCCGGTGGCGCTGTTCACCGTCAACCGCTGGGTCACCGACGGCCATTGGTTCGACGCCGCGGCCACGCTGCAATGCGTCGATCGGTTCCGGCCCGGCGCGGTGGCCGGACACGAGGCCTCGTGCCGCTGGCTCGACGGCTTCGTGCGCCTGTACCGGCCGGCCGTCGAGGAACTTCTGGAGCGCCGCGACGCGCGGCTGCGGCGCTGCAAGGATCCGAGCGCCGCGCTCGACAACCACCGGTTGGACCTGCTGTCCGCGCTGGCGCTCGACTGGTCGGCCGATCTCGATGCGATTGAGGCCGAGGCCGTGCGACGCCACCTCAACAACCCAGCAAGGACCCGAACATGAAACTCGCCCGACTGCTCATCTGCGCTTCCTTCCTGGCCACCGCCGCCGCGCAGGCCTTCGCGCTCGACGTCCAACCCTACACGCCGCAGGCGCTGGCCGCGCTGCAGAAGGCCGACAAGCCGGTTGCGCTGCACTTCCATGCCGACTGGTGCCCCACCTGCCGCGCGCAGGACAAGTCGATCGCGCTGCTGAAGGACGATCCGGGCCTGGACATCACGCTGCTGACGGTGAACGACGACACCGAGAAGGCGCTGAAGCAGGCGTACAAGGTCCGCACGCAATCGACGCTGGTCGTGCTGCACGGCACGCGCGAGACGGCGCGGCTGGTCGGCGACACCAGCGCGGTGAACATTCGCGCGGCGCTGAAATCGGCGCTGTAGGCCATGGCCTTGTTCGCGCTCTCGCCGCCGCTGGCGCTGAGCCTGGCGGCCGGCAGCCTCACAACCCTGTCGCCTTGCGTGTTCCCGCTGCTGCCGGTGGTCATCGGCGGCACGCTGCAGCGCAACCGTTTCGCGCCGCTGGCGATGGGCCGGGCCTGGCGCCGTCCTTCGCCACGGTGGGCATGCTGCTGGGCGCGCTCGGGCCCGCGCTGGGGCTGGACGCCGACGCGGTGCGCACCGGCGGCTCGGTGCTGCTGATCGCCTTTGCGCTGGTGATGCTGGTGCCGGCCTGGGGCGAACGCTTCACGCGCTGGATGCTGCCGATCGCCAGTTCGGCCAACGCCGCCTCGATGCGGCTGGATGCCGGCTCGCCGCTGGGCGCGCTGCTGCTGGGCGGCGTGCTCGGGCTGGTGTGGAGCCCGTGCTCCGGTCCCTTGCTGGGCTCGGCGCTGACGCTGGTGGCCAGCGAGGGCGGCGTGGCGCGCGGCGGGGTCGTGCTGGGCCTGTCCGGTATCGGCGCGGCGATCCCGCTGGTGGGTGTGGCCTATGCGTCGCGCGCCGGCTTCGTGCGGGTGCGTGATGGGGTGCTGGCGCGCATCGAGGGCGTGCGCCGCGGGTTCGCGCTGCTGCTGGCGCTGGTGGGCGTGGCCATCCTCACGGGCGGCGACAAGTGGCTGGAAGCGCAGGTGCTCAACCTCCTGCCGGAGGCCTGGGTCAACCTGACTGTGGGGATCTGAGCGCCCCCAGGTCCGGGCCAGCCCGGCCCGCCCCCCCCGTGGGGGTTCAAGTCGCCCGGCGGAGCCGGATCGACTTGAGAGCCGAGAGCCGAGAGCCTGCTCGGGCGTGAAGCGCGGCCCGTTGCGGATGCGCTCGAAGTACGACACCCAGGCTGGCGACCCCGGCGGCCATTGCGCCAGGAACTCCGTCTGCCAGCGCGAGGCGTCGTAGCGCACCGGCAGCAGCGCGACGAACGCGCCGGCCACGCGCAGTTCGTGCAGCGCCGGATGCGGCGCAGGCGAGCGGCCGATGCGCGTGACCAGGCCGCTGAGATCACCATGGAAGTTCGGCATGCCGGCCGCGCCGTTGTTCGCCACCGCCGCCGCGCGGCCGATGTCGAACGCGCGCAAGGCCGGCAGGCAGGTGTGGGTGCAGGCGAACACGTCGGTCTCGGCGGTGTCGAAGTCCTGTGCCAATCCCCCGCGAGCCGAGGGTCGTCGAGCGAGGCCACATCGAAGCGCCAGTCGGCCAGCGAGTCGGCATCGCCGTGGACCACGCCGACGCGGCAGCCGCCCACCTGATCGCGTGGTGCCGCAGCACCCGGCGGTTCACCGCCTCGAAGGCCTCGTCGGCCACGTCGAACCAGTTGAAGTCGCCGTTGAAGCACAGGACAGCGTGCGGCTCCAGCGCGGCCATGGCCGCGCGTGCGCAGCCGGTGGATCACGAAGCCGGCCACCGGGATCGACAGCCAGTAGCTCGCGTAGGCCAGGCCGCCCACGATGCCGTAGGTCGCGCCCAGGTTGGCGGAGTTGGTCACCGACTTGGCGAAGATCCAGGCGATGAAGATGCTCATCGTCAACGCGAATTGCGACGGTGCGCGGCCCCGCGCATCGCGGCCGCGGAAGAAGCCCGCTTCGTCGCGCGAGCGCGGGGCCAGCACGAACATCACGAGGCCGAAGACGACGAGGAAGCCCCAGAAGAACAGGCCTTGAGTGGCGGTCATGGCGGTCCTCCTCAGGCGCCCAGCGCGCCGCCGCAGCTCGAACCCTGGCCGGCCGTGCAGCCGAAGGAGTGGTCGGCGACGCGGGTCGGCGCGCCGGCCAGCTCGCACGCGCGGCGCACGAAGGTGCGCGCGGGGCGTGGCGGCATCGCGGATCGGCAGGCGGAGCTGCTGGTTGAAGTCGCAGTCGTAGAGGTAGCCCTGCCAATCGACGCTGAGCAGGCTGCGGCACATCACGCCGTCGAGGTTCTCCTCCCGATGGGCTTCGCGCAGCAGCTTCATGTAGCGGCCGAATTCGCCCTTGGAGACCAGGTCGAGCCGAAGCGCTGGATCGGCATGTCGGCCAGCGTGAACAGCCGGTCGAAGACAATGCCGTGGCGGGTGGCAAGGTGCTGCTTGTAGTCCTGCTCCAGCTTCACCTGCGGCGGCGGCAGGCGGGGGCCTTGCGGGTTGTACACGAGGTTCAGAGCCAGCCCGAAGCCCGCTTGGCCGTAGGCGTTGAGCCGGCGCAGCGCGCGGATGCTGGACTCGAAGGTGCCCTTGCCGCGCTGCCGATCGACATCGTGCTCCAGGTATCACGGCAGCGAGGCGATCACCTCGACCTCGTGTTCGGCGAGGAACGCGGCCCGGCCCTCCTGGCCGGGCTCTTCGAGGATCGTGAGGTTGCAGCGGTCGATCACGTGCCGGCCGAGCGCGCGGGCCTCGTGCACCACCCCCCGCGTCAGAATGCTTGTCGCCCCGATAGGACCTGAGCTTTGACTCTGGTT
>CBINKC010000089.1:0-18839 GCA_966251135.1 uncultured Burkholderiaceae bacterium | reverse complement strand
TGGCTCGTCAAGGTGCAGCACAAGCCCTTCGTCGACTGGATCTGGGGCGGCTGCCTGCTCATGGCGCTGGGTGGTGCGCTGGCCGCCAGCGACCGGCGCTATCGCATGCGGGCCGCACGCGAGTCGGCCGCCGCCTCCACAACGGTGGGAGCCGCCGCATGAAGCGCTGGCACTTCCTGCTGCCGCTGGCGGTGTTCGTCGTGCTGGTCGGCTTCCTGGCCGTGGGCCTCACGCGCGACCCGCGCGAGGTGCCCTCGCCGCTGATCGGCAAGGCCGCGCCGGGCTTCGCGCTCACGCAACTCGACGACGCCACCCGCACCGTGCGCCGCGAAGATTTGCTCGGCCGTGTGTGGATGCTCAACGTCTGGGCCTCCTGGTGCAGCGCCTGCCGCGAGGAGCATCCGCTGCTCGTGGCCTTCGCGCAGCGGCGCCTGCTGCCCCTCTACGGACTCGACTACAAGGACACGCGCGGCGCAGGCCTGGCCTGGCTCGCGCGCTTCGGCAACCCCTACGAGGCCTCGCTCTTCGATGCCGACGGCCGGGTGGGCATCGACTTCGGCGTCTACGGCGTGCCGGAGACCTTCATCATCGACAAGCAGGGCATCGTGCGCTTCAAGCACATCGGGCCGCTCACGCCCGAGGTGATCGAGCAGCGCATCGTCCCGCTCGTGAGGCAGCTCGATGCGTGAACTGAAGCATCTGCTCGCGTTGCTGGCGCTATGCGCGTGCGCCCTGGCCCAGGGCGGCGAGGCACGGCCCGCATCGGACGACCCCGCGCTCGAAGCGCGCATGCTGGCCGTCGCCGGCGAGCTGCGCTGCCTCGTGTGCCAAAACCAGACAATCGCCGATTCGCATTCCGGGCTCGCCGAAGACCTGCGCCAGCAGATCCGCGAACAACTGCGCCGCGGCCGCAGCGAGGCCGAGATCCGCGACTACATGACCGCGCGCTACGGCGATTTCGTGCTGTACCGGCCGCCCTTCAAGACCACCACCGCGCTGCTGTGGCTGGGCCCGGCCGTGCTGCTGGCGCTTGGCCTCGCCGTGCTGGGCGCGGTATTGCGACGCCGGCAGCGCCTGGGCCCCGAGGCTTTCGAACCCGATCCCGATGTCGACGATGACCGCCACCCTGCCTGAGCTGAAGGAGCAGCTGCGTCAGCTGCAATCGCTGCACGCCGCCGGCACGCTGGACGACGCCGCCTACGACCGCGCACGTGCCGAGGTCGAGCGCCGCGTGGTCGAGCGCGTCACGGCCGGCGATACGGACGACGCCGTGTCGGCCCATCGCGGCGCGCGGCCTTGGCGCCTGTGGGGTTCGGTGAGCACCGCCGTGCTGGCGATCGCCACCGCGGGCTACCTCTGGACCGGCTCGCCCCAGGCCACGCGGGAGGCGATCCCGCCAGCGGCTGTCGCCCCCGCCACGGGGAACGGCACCGAAGGCCACGCCATGGATGCGCAGCGCGTCGAGGCCATGGTGAGCCAGCTGGCCGAGCGGCTGAAAGCCTCGCCCGCAGACGCGCAGGGCTGGGCCATGCTCGCCCGCTCGCTCACCGTGCTCGGCCGCTATCAGGAGGCCCTGCCCGCCTACGAGAAGGCGCGCGCCCTCCACGGCGACGACGCCACGCTGCTCGTCGACCATGCCGACGCGATGGCGGTAGCACGCGGCCGGCGCCTCGCCGGCGAACCCCTGGCGCTAGTGCGGCGCGCGCTGGCGCTCGATCCCGACAACCTCAAGGCACTGTCGCTGGCCGGCAGCGAGGCCTTCGAGCGCAGCGACTACCCGGCTGCCCTCGCCTACTGGGAGCACGCCCGGCGCGTGGCACCGGCCGGCAGCCCCTATGTCGCTCCCTTGGAGTCGGGCATCGCCGAGGCCCGCAGCTTGAGCGGGGCGAGCGCGGCGACGGTGAGGGCCGCCGCGAGCGCGCCCACCACCGCCGCTGCAACGCCGAGCATCAGCGGCACCGTGTCGCTGGCGGCGGCGCTGCGATCCCGCGTGCGCCCCGGCGACACGGTGTTCGTCTACGCCCGCGCGGTGCAGGGCCCCCGCATGCCCGTGGCCATCGTGCGCCGCCAGGTGCGCGACCTGCCCTTCGAGTTCACGCTCGACGACACCAGCGCCATGTCGCCCACCCAGCGCCTGTCTTCGCTGTCGCAGGCCACGCTGGTCGCACGCATCAGCCGCAGCGGCAACGCGATGCCCCAGGCGGGCGACCTCGTCGGCGAGCTGTCGCCCGTGGCGCGGGGCAGCCGCGGGCTGACGCTGGAGATCTCGCGCGTCACCGAGCGCTGAGGTTTGGGCCTGATCCGCAAGGCGGCCGCGCCAGCGATCCCGAGATGCGCGACGTGCTCATCGTCGGCGGCGGCCTATAACTGCCCCAAGTCGGCCGCCACCATCACCCGGTGCTCGCACAGCGCCTCGATCTCGTGCTGCACCTCGGCAGGAAAGCCGCGCCGCCCCTTGCGCCGATCATTGAGCAGGTGGTCGAACAGCCTCAAGGAGTCGTCGATGTCGTGCCAGCTTTCGCTGATCGAGTTCGCGATGCGGGGAAACCGGTCGCACAGGGCCTTCGGCCTCAGCGGCGGCGGCAGGCTCAAGGCCCATTCGAGCGAGCGCCCCGTGAGGGCTCGGTCGGTCACCAGTGTGGGCCGGCGGCGTTGTTCCCAGAACTTCACCTGCTCGCGCGTGTCGTGCTTGAGTCCCGCCGGAGGGGAGTCATGCGCATCGCGCGCGTCGGCGATGTCCGTCCACTTGTAGTCGATCGTGCCCGGTTCCGGGGTCGACCCAGAAGTCTTTCCGTTCCGCATGCCAGGATTCTGCAGCTGCGGCGCGCACAAATGCGCGCACTTTTCACGAATCTCGCACCGCGTGGCTATTGCACCCCTCGGATGCGTAGCTTGCAGCGGATCCCGCCAGGCAGCTCGTGCCGGGCGTTGTCGAGGTCGACCCACACGTTGAACGTGCCCGCGGCCGAGTCGATCACGCGGTCCACGGTCTTGATGCGTGCCTGCAATTCACGGGCAAAGGGCTTTTCGGGAACGATGACAACAGGCGCCCCGGCCTTCACTTGCGGGAACAGCTGGAAAGGCAGGATGGCCTGCACGGCCAGCGGCTGCGTCTGCGCGATCTTGAGTATGGGCTTCTTGCCTTCCGCGCCATCGACCATCGAGCCTGGGTACAGGTACTGGTCCATCACCACCCCATTGAACGGGCTGCGCAGCACACGGCGGTTGAGCTGGTCCACCGACTCGCGGTGCGCCAACCGGGCCAGCTCCAGGTTCTCCTCGGCCGTCTTCAGCTCGGCCTGTGCCAGACGCAACTCGGCCGCGGCATCATCGCGCGCCTGGCCCGACACGAACTCCTCTTCGTACAAGGCCTCGTAGCGGCGCGCCTTCTCGCGCGCTGCATTCACCTTGTTGCGTGCCAGGAGCAGGCTGCCCTGCGCGGTGGCGCGAAAGCGCGTGGTCTCGGCCGCGCTTTGCTCCACGCTCGATTCGATGGTGACCAGCACCTCGCCCCGGCGGATGAGCTGCCCGCGGCGCGCGTGCACCTGCTGCAAGATGCCCGTCACCGGGCTGCGCACCTCCACCACCTGGGCGGGCTCGATCATGCAGTCGAATCCGCCGCCCTCGGCGCGAACCGCCTGTACACCCGCGGCCGCCATCAGGCACACGCCCACCCGCCACATCTTCGTCCTCATGTGATCCGTCCTGCAAATCCGATCAACCGGTTCAGTTCCTTGTCTTGCCGCAGGGTCTGCATGCGCGACCGGTACGCGCGACGCTCGGCCCGTCCCTGGGCATGCCGCACCGCAAGCCGCAGCAGCCCGCTGCCGCCCGCCAGCAGCCGCTTCCACGGCCGCGGCAGTGCACGGAAAAGGCTGTCCTCCGACGAGACGATGGCCACCGCCGAACCCGGATCGCCCTGCCGGCCGCTGCGTCCCACCAGTTGCCGATCGACCCGGGGCGACTCGTGGAACTCGGTGAGGATCACATGCAGGCCGCCGGCCTCACGCGCGGCCGGTGTCAGCTTGATGTCCGTGCCCCGGCCGGCCATGTTGGTCGCCACGGTGATGCGGCCCGGTTCGCCGGCCAAGGCCACGATCGCAGCCTCTTCCTTGTCCTGGCGCGCATTGAGCACCACGTGCGGCAACCCGCGGCACCGGAGTTCGGCCTCCACCTGCTCCGAGGCCTCGACGCTGCGCGTGCCGATCAGCACCGGCTGCCCTCGTGCGGCCACGCGCGCCGCCTCGTCGACGACCACGTGCCACTTGGCCTGCAGCGAGGGGAGGCAGCGGTCGGCATCGCGGCGGCGGCGGTTGGGCCGGTGAGGCGGAATCCGGCACACCTTGAGCCGGTACACCGACCACAGCTCGCGCGCCGCCTCGGCCGCCGTGCCGGTCAGGCCCGAGAGCAGGTAGTAGCGGCGAAAGAAGGCCTGGAAGGTCATGCGCGCCAGCGTCTCGCGGCCCTGCGTCAGCTCCAGCCCTTCCTTGGCCTCGATGAGCTGGTGCAAGCCCTGCTCCCAGGAGCGGTCGGCCATCACGCGGCCGGTGGACTCATCCACGATCTGCACCTTGCCCTCGGCGAGGATGTAGTGCTGGTCGCGGTGGAACAGGTGCAGCGCCGTGAGCGCCTGCCGCAACAGCAGCTCGCGCCAGGGACGCGAGCGCCACACGGGCCGCACACCCGGCGGCACCTCGCCGGCATGTTCGGCCGCAGCAGGCAAGAGCTCGATCTCCCGCGCGGCGATCGAGCGGTAGTGCACGCCCTCGCGCAGCGAGCCGGCGATGCCGATGGCCCAGCGCAGCAACTCGGGTTCATACACTCCGGGGGCCTCGCGCGAGAGGATCATGGGCGTGCGCGCCTCGTCGATGAGCACGCTGTCGGCCTCGTCGACGATGGCGAAATGCAGGGCCGGGATGAGCGGCTGCTCGCCGGCCGGCTCGGCCGCCGACAGGTGGCGCAACAGGCTCACGCGCGCGGGCAACGCGCCGTGGCCGGCGAGGCGGTCCTTGAGGTAATCGAACACCAGCTCCTTGCCGCTCACGTAGCACACAGCGTGGCGATAGGCGCGGCGGCGCTCGTCGGCCTCCATGCCCGAGCGCACGCACGCGCCGCCCAGGCCGAAGAAGGCGAACAGCGGCGACATCTCCTCGCAGTCACGGCTGGCGAGGTAGTCGTTGGTGCTGATCACGTGGACCGAGGCCCCCGAGCCCGCCATCGCCGTGGCGGCCAGTCCGGCCACCAGGGTCTTGCCCTCGCCGGTCTGCATCTCCGCCAGTTGACCTTGCAGCAGCATGCGCGCTCCGGCGAACTGGACCGGGTGCGGCCACATCTTCAGCACCCGGCGGCTGGCTTCGCCCACGCAGGCAAACACGGCGGCGAGGCGCTGCTCGTCGTGCGCCAGCGCCTTGAGGCCGCGCATCTCGTCTCGGAAACGCTGGGCCACGGCAGCGTCATCCTGCGGCTTCAGCGTCTCCGCCACCCCGTCCACGGCCTGCGCGAACCGGGCGATCGCGCCGCGGCTCTCCCGTCGCGGCGGCAACCATCCGCCCAGCCCGCGCAGGAACTCCTCCACTGCGTGCGTGCGCGGCGCGGCGCGCTCGTCGCGCTGCGTGTCGGCACGGCGGAACGCCGGACCGGCCAGCTGGCGGGCGAGCGTGGAGTCAGACATTGAGGTGCGCCAGGAAGAGCTGCCGCAGGCGCAGGAACCACTGCCATCCCAGCGGCGCCCAGCCGAGGTCGAAGCGCACATGGGCGCGGTCGCCGAACACACTGCGGGGCGAAGGCCGGTCCAGCTCGATCTCGACGTCGAACACGCGCTTGAGCGTGTGCGTACCGCCTTGCTGCGATGGGTCCACGGCGATCTCGCCGCCGCCGCTCGTACCCAGCGCCGGCGACACCAGCTCGGACTCGCCGCCCGGCACCTGCCGCAGCACCCTTGCCGGCACCACATGGCGCACGTCGTGAGCCAGTCGCACCTCGACCTGCGCGAGCCGGGCGCGGATGAGGTCCATGTCCTCCTGCGTCACCGCGGCACGGATCCGGCGCGACGGCCCGTCAACCACGTAACCCAGCACCTCGCCGCGCTTCACGTAGCGGCCTTCCAGCTCGGTGGTCGCGGCCGGCAGCCAGCGGCCCGGCGAGGCGGCCTGCACGTTGAGTGCGTCGACTCGCGCCTGCAAGTCGGCATGCCGCGCCAGCCGCGCGGCCAGTTCCTGCTGCAGCGAGGCGGCCTTCACCCGGTCGTCGACCTCGGCCTTGCGCAGCTGGGCCTGCGTCTGCCGCACGGCGGCGGCCGCCGATTCGTATTCGGCCTGCAAGGCGGGGTTGGCGAGCCTGAGGATCGACTGGCCGGCCGTGACGCGCGTAGAGGGTGCGACATGCGCTTGCGCCACGTGGCCGGCCGCATCGGCCCGCACGATGGCTTCATCGGGCAGCCACACCACCGCCTGGTGGACGGAATAGAACGGCATCGGTACGCCGGCGAACGCGCCGGCCGCCAGCGCCAGCGCGATCACTGTGCGACGCATGGCTGACTCACGCCGACGTGCGAGGCCCGGGCCCTCGGTGAGGTGCTTCCAACCTTTCCACACGGGCATCACAAGCGCCGTCCAGGCCGCCACCAGCGCGAGTGCCACGCCGACGAAGAGGTACTCGCCCGCCACGAACCAGATGAGCCCGATGGAGATGGCAAGCCGGTAGAACGGCGCCACGGCGCCATAAGCGAAGAGCAGCCAGCGCTCGCCCAGGGCACCCGGCGGGAGCTGCGCGTCCGGCGAACCGCAGGCGTAACGATCGAACAGGTAGGCCCAGTACTGCGTGGCGCGCTGCGCGAGATTGGGCGCCTCCAGCAGGTCGCACAGCACGAAGTAACCGTCGTAGCGCATCAGCGGATTGCCGTTGACGAGCAGCGTGGAGACACCCGCGATCAGCAGCACGTTGAACGCCACGGCGGTGACCAGGCCCGGCTCGGCCAGCAGCCACACGTACACGGCGATCGCGCCCACCAGCAGCTCGGCCCCGATACCTGCCGCCGCCACGGCCGCTCGCGCCCACTTCGACGGGAAGCGGTACGACGAAGTCGCATCGACATACGGCACGGGCGTGAACACGATGAGCATCAGCCCGATCTCGCGCACGGTGCCGCCCCAGGCCTTGACCGCCATGCCGTGCGCCCATTCGTGGATGGCCTTCACGAGCGGATACGTCAGCCACAGCAGCGCGAGATTGCTCGCCGAGAGCACGCGGTCGGAGAGGTTTTCGGTGAGCGCGCTCCAGTGCTGCCATGCCAGCACCGCCGCCGGCGCGACCACCGCGAGCCACAGCGCCAGCATGCCCCAGGAAAAAAGGCGGCGCGCCATCGCTGCGTGCCGCTCGAACCAGGGATCGGGATAGAGCAGCGGCAGCTTCACGCTGAGCGGGTTGAGCCACGACTGCTTGAGCCGCGCCCGCTCCTGCCGGCGGTACCGCTGGAACACCTCGGAGGCATCGGGCGACACCTGTGTCTGCAGGAGGTCGTTGGCGTACAGGGAGGACATGAGCTGCACCAGCTCGTGCTGCGAGATCGCCGCCGCGTCCGCGTCATCGCCCTGCCCGGCCTGCGCGCACGCGGCGTCCCACACCTCATCGAGCGTGCGGCGGCCGTCGAGCAACTGCAGCACGCGATGCACCGCGGGCGTGACGCGATGGAAGCGCTGGGTGACGGGATCGAACAGCAGCACCCAGGGCCGGCCGCGCAGCCGCCGATGCAGCGCCTGCACCCCGTCGCGCAGACGCGGGCGCAGGAAGCGCACCGCGTGCCAATGCTCGGACAGCAGCGTCTGCATGGCTAGTCCGGCAAGGCCGAGGGATCGGCACCCACCGCCACCCCCATCGCCGCGCTCACCACCACCAGCTCCACAGCTTCAGCCGCAGCCAGTCGATGGAGGGTCGCGTCCATACCGTGATCAGGTCGGACTCGCCCACCGTCACCTTGCCCACGCCCTGCATGCCGGGACTGAGCGCGGGCGCCTGGCCCGCCCACTCGGCCTCGACGCGAAATCCGTTGGTACCGTCCTGCACGCTGGCCGTGGCGGTGACGGTGCTCACCTTGAACGAGTACGTTTGCTGTGGCTGCCCCGTCAGGCGCAGCGCCCCGGGCTGCCCCGGGCGCACACGGGCGATGTCACGGTCGGCCACGTGCAGCACCACGCGATACGCCTGCGTGGCGGCGATCTCGAACATCTCCTTGCCGGTTTCCACCGGCCCGCCGATTTGCTGCACCCAGTCGCCCGTGACGACCAGGCCGTCCATGGGTGCTACGAGGGCGGCGCGTGCGAGCTTGGCCTCCACCAGCGCCAGCTGTGCCTCGGTCTGCTGGACTTCGGCGGAGGCCAGCGCCACGGCGGGCGCATCGCGTTCCGCCATGGCCTGCCGCAGCTTGCCCGCGGCCTGGTCGCGCTCGCTGCGGACCTTCTCCTGCTCCAGTTTCAGCTCGCGGTCGTCGAGCCGCGCGAGCAGCTGGCCACGCGTGACGCGCGCGCCGGGGCGCACCACGGCCTGGGCGATGAAGCCGTCGAACGGCGCCGTCACGACCTGCCGCACCCGGCCTTCGATGACCAGGTTGGCCGTCACACGATCGGGCACGGGCCACAGCACCAGCACCGCCAAAGCGATGACACTCGCCGCCGCACCCACCTTCCAGGTGAGGTGGCCAGGCTCGCGCAACTTGCGCCAGCCGGCGTGCAGCGCGTCCAGGGCATGTCGCCAGAGCGGGCGGTGGGCCTCGCGCCACCGCCGCAGCAGCGGCTCGGCCAGCCCCGCGCTCGCGCGCAACACAGTCAGGACATCGGGCGCAAGCTCGGCCACATCGGCACGCATCACGAGCACGGCGACCGGCTCGCCATCGTCGAGCACCGGCAGCGCCCACCATGGCGAGGCAGCCACCTCCTGCATTTCCACCACCGCGTGCGAGGCGATCTCCGCCGCCTCCTGCACAGCCTGCGACGCCTTCTCCGCCCAGGCCGTGTCTGCAGCAACCCACCAACGGGGCAGGCCCCGGCGCACCTCGAACAGCGACAGCGACAAACCCTCCAGCCCGGGCGCTTCGCTACGCACCCATGCGGCCGTGCGGTTGATCCACTCCTGCGCGGCGGCGCGCGCCTCGGTCTGGGAACTCACATGGGCCAGCAGCTCCAACAGGCGGGCGGCACGCTGGTTGTGCGCCAGCGAGCGTGCCGACAAGGCCAGCTGCAACCAGCCCAACGAGAGCAGCACGAGCTGGACCACCTTCTCTTGATGCGGCGGCGTGAGGCACACACCCACCACGCCGGCCTGCCCGCTGGGCAGCTGCAGCACGGTGGCCAGCAGCATCTCGCCACCCGCGCCCTCCACCTTGGCGAGGGCCACGGGGTTGGCGGCCGAGACCCGCTCGCGCAGGCTGCTCCAGGCCCGCGTCAATGCGGCATCCGCCGCGGGGAATTCATGCGTCCAGGCAGGGCTCTCCCCATGGAAGGCCGCCGCGCGACATGGGGCGCCGGCCGCGGCGACGCGGGTGCGCCACGCATCCAGCGTGCCCGCCAGCTCGGCGTTGGCCGGCGCCTGCGGCTGCGCGGCATCAGCAGGGGCTGAGACGGCGGGCGGCTGGCCGCTCATCGCGCCGCCTCGCCTGCACGCGGCGTCACGCCCTGCACCGCGGCTGGATCGACCTCCACGAGCAGCGCATCCAGCTCGCCAAGATCCGCCTCGGCCAGCCGCCCACTCAGCGCCTTCAGCTTGAAGTAGTTGACCCAGGCGTCGTAGCGGGCGCGGGAGCGATCACGCAGCGCTTCGTAGAGCTTGGTCTGCGCGTCCAGCACCTCGGCATTGACGCGCATGCCCACCTCGTAGCCGCGCTGGTTGGCGCGCAGCGCCGTCTGCGAGGACTTCACCGCGGCATCGAGACCACGCGCCTGGCTGATGGCCGACAGCGTGGCGGTGTAGCCCTGGCGCACGCCCAGCGTGAGGTTGCGCCGGGCCGCATCGACCTCGCTTTGCGCCTTGTCCCGCAGGGCGATGGCTTCTTCGACCTTGGCCTGCGTGCCGAAGCTGGCGAAGAGCGGGATGTTGACGTTGATGCCCACCTGCGTGCTGTCGGCACGGCGACGTTGCGAGCTGGTGACGGAGCCCGTTTCCGAGCTGACACCGTGCGTGAAGGTCAGCTCCGCGGTGGGCGCGTGCCCAAACTCCGCGCGGCGCACCTCGGCGCCGGCCGCGCCCAAGGCCTGCTGGGCCTGGCGCAGTTGCATGCTGTGAGCGAGGGCGTCGTTCAACCATTCGCCGATCGAAGACGGCTCGATGGCCGGCAAATGCTCCCCGGTCAACCCGCGGCCCAGCAGCCCGGGAACGGGCTCGCCGGTCAGCTCTGCCACCACCTGCTGCTTCAGATCCAGCTCGTACTCGGCAGCGGCCAGCTGGGCCCCCACGGTGTCGGCCTTGGCCTCGGCCTCGCGCACGTCGGTGATGGGCACGGTGCCGATGCGGAAGCTGCGCTGTGCCGCCGCCAGCTGCTCGGCCGTGGCAGCGCGCTGCGAACGCAGGAAGGCCAGCGCATCGCGCGCCTTGAGCACGTCGAAACAGGCTTCCACGAGCCTCTGGATGGCATCGGCCTGCGACTGCTGCAGTTGGGCCTGCGCCTGCTCGTGCTGGAACTGCGCCTGCTCAAGCCCAGCGAGCACGGCGGGGCGAAACAGGGGCTGCGAAATCTGCAGGTTCACCTGCTTGCTGGTGAACGGACGCATGTCGAAGGCGGGCGCCTCGTAGTAGCGGGTTTCCGACCTGCCCCCGGTGATGACCGCCGTGGGCCCGAACCCCGCCCGTGCCTGGACGAGCCGCTGCTCGGCCGCGCGCACCTGGGACAACGCGCCTTGCACCTGAGGATCGGCGGCCAGCGCGGCACGGTAGAGATCGGGCAGGCGCTGCGCTTGCGCTGTGCCCGCCAGCCCCATGGAAACCGCCCATGCCGCGACGACCCCGGCTCGCCGCACCCGTAACAGCCGCGCGGCACCGCGCGCGGCCAGACAGCTCAACACCACTCGACTCCCCCTCTCGGACGCGACAGCTGCCTGCCCGCCTCACGACCCTCACAGCCCCAACGGCTTCAATACAGATACGCCGGCCACGCTTGCGGCAGCCGTCGGCCTGAGCGCACGGCTGGGCGCGGCGTGCGAGTGTAGGAGTAGGCCTCCCCTGGTTACATCCCCCGGGTGGGCGACATTCGAACGTCCATCGCGACATTACGGTGCGGCGTATGCACCAGCACCAAGGGCTTCAGCTCAGTCAACCAGAAGGCGATGACTAAAGGTGTCGAACCAGCCCCTCGCGGCGAACAGTTCACTTCTTTGGCTTTGCCAGGAACCAGATAACCGCCCCGGCGATGGCGACCCCGATCAGTCCCCCGCTGGTGAAGGTACGCCGACGGCGTAAGCGCCCGGAACCACAGGTCTCTTGGGGTGGTGCCATGCCCGGACGCACCGGCTGGGCCGAAAGACCTGGAGCGAAGCCAAACGCGAGAGCGGCGGCCAGCAAGGCCCTGCGATTGCTGTTCATGGCAATGATTGCTTGATGTTCTTGCCGATGCCAACCCTGCCCGCACTATCGCATCGCGTTCCAGGTTCCCTGCGCTCGACGATACAGACTGCTCGTGAGCAGGTGGTCTCCGCCCGACATGGTGCGTGTGCACAATTCCCGAAGTCCAACGATGCCCTGCTCGGACTTCGCGTCGCAAAACGCAAGGACGTCACGCGCGGGGATGGTGGCGACGGGACCATTGGGCGCATACCCTGCAAGCGGTCCATCCCACAGGTCATCGAGCAGCAGCAAGCTCGCCTCGAACATGCCATCGAGCAAGAGACCATGGATGGCACCTTGCGCAACGATGCGCAGCTTCGCCTTCGCCAAGGCTGCGAGGTTGATCAGCCCCATCTCATGCAGCGCCTTGGGCTGAGCGTTGATCGCCGCGAGGTGATGGTTCTGCACATACTGGAGCTGCTGTCCGTCGTCGACGAGATAGACGACCACGAGGCCATTGCCCAGGTCGGTGACGACGGGCGCCTGGTCGAATGGCAGCGCGGTCCCTGCCGCACCCGAAGGCACCGAGCCGGCAGCTTTGATGCAGGCAGTCGCTTTGGACAGGAAAGTGCCGATGTTCATGTGTCTACCTTTTCGGAATGCACGGTCCCGAGGAGTCCGAACGCTGACGTTCTTGCGCTCCAATCGGCATCAGACACGCTGGCAGGCACGGGATGTTCCCAAAGATGCAGGACATAGCTCATCGTTGTCCTAAGCCTTCCGCACGTTCAAGTGATCGAGCGGCCATTGTCCCCGAGCGACCGGACCGCTTTGCTTGAGCGGCTACTTCAAGTGCTCGCAGCCAAATGGCATTCGAGATCCGAGCTTGCTCAGTTCCGACTTGAGCACCTGCTCCAATCCGATCCCCTTCGCTCTTGCCTCCTGAGCAAGACACTCCCGGTAGGCGTGCGCCTCGTTCGCGTTCTGCCCATGTCCCGTGTCGCTCAGCGTCAACGAAAGATTGCGCAGGCACAGTGCGCTTCTTGCCGAGAGCTGGGATCTCTCTTCAGACGTTTCAGACGTTCGCGCTCTGGTGACGGTCGATGACACGAAAGACGAGGATGTGGGCAGCCTGAACGCAAGCCATCCCATGGCTGTGGTGATCAGGGTCGTGGCAATGGCGACGACAAAGGTCGAACACAGGCCCAAGCGTTGACCGTCCGGGATCTTGCAGAACAGGCTGACTCCCAATGCCAACAGCAGCATGTGGAGCAAAACGATCGCCACGGTCGTGGGGTGAGCAGCCAGAATCCTGGTCAGCCGGAAATCGCCGACGTAAGCCACGAACAGGAAGGCGATCACGGTAACAACGTAGGCGGCAAAGACAGCGTTGAAGGCCGACGAGTAGCGCAGCCATACACCCACTATCGGGCGAGCCACGAGCACAAGGACAAGTGCCGTGAGCGCGCATCCCAGGGCGACTGCCGTGATGACGGCGATGAGAAGCATATCCACCCTTTGAAGTCCACCGTTTGCTGATTGCTCTGCACAGCCGTGGAGCCATGGCGCACCCCTCATGAAAGGGACCCGCGCGCCACGCCCCCCCCACCAGCTCAGCTGGCATCTACCCCAGCCGCACGCGGTCGTGGGCTGAGAACGCCGCTTTCGTCAACCACGATGTCATGCCAGCGCCTGCAACGCGGCAATGAGCTTCCTGACCTTCTCTCGGCTCGGCCCTTCCGGGGCAGCCTGAACCCATTGCTCCGAAATCTCGTCGAATCGCGGGTTGCTGGTCGCCTTTGCCAGGATGAGCACATTGGGATACTGGCGGAATGGACTCTCATCTCCGGCCACGGGATTCACAAGGCCGTCCAGGCCCATGATCGTCCTGCATTGATCCGCAATAGGAATCACCGCGCGGACCATGAAGTCCTCGAGCGCAAGCGCCCAGTCCTTCAGTGCTTGCACGCTACCCAAGCGAGAACGACCATTGACTTGTGGCTGATCCCCGAAAGGCTTCACACCGGCACGTTTGGCCGTTCGCTCCAGGTTCAGTGTGTAGCCGGACCACGCGTGCTGATCGGCAATCTCTCGCAGTCGTTCCGCATGCATCGGCTTCGCCGAAAAGAAGATCTCGATCAGACAGCTGCGAAACGATTCTTCAACATCGAACCACAAGACTTGCTCGACCTCCTTGCTCCGTCTCGTGAACGATGCCTTCTTCGCCAGCGGTTTGAATCCAAGACTCTGCAAGCGAGGGGTCAAGGACTCCATGAGCGCGTGTACCGCTCGTGATTTCGAATCAAGGAGTTCAGGATCGCCTTGCAACTCGAAATCAACAGCCGCCCTTCCCGGCAGCGTCAGGACTCCTCCACCTGGCAGGTGAACTTCGGCTGCCTGCGTGTCATAGACGACCAGGCCGAGCGCGATGGCCGTCGCCGCGACGAATGGAACGACCTCGTGCAGCATCGCAACCTGCACACCCAGGCTGTACACCGGCGTGTCCGTCTTCCCGTCCAGTGGACCATCGGACCACGCCCCATCTTCGTCGTCATCAAACGATGTCATGCAGGGGTAGCGCTCGGTCAGGCGCTTGGCCAGTTCGATGAACTTCGGGTTCTGGCCCGTCCGCTCAGCGCTCAGGCGTGTGTGGATCTGGTCCGCCTCCGCCACGGTGGTGGGCACCGGCTGTTCCCAGAGATGGAGGACATAGCTCATCGTTGTCCTAAGCCTTCAACACGTTTGAGTGAGGAGATGCGATTGTCCCCGAGCGCCTTGACGGCACGGAGATGCGATGCCCAGTGAGCGCGGAAGGCTCGGGGCACCCGAGGATGCCCCAAGCCACTGCACTCAGACACCCTCCCCCACCAGCTGCGCCCACTGCGCTTGCGCCGCTTGCTCCAGCTCCTGGAGCCAGGCGTCGGTCAGCGCATGGACACGCTCCTGCTCGGCAGCCTCTTCCTCCTCCCAGCTGCGCGGCGTCGTCGGCGCCGTCACGGTCAGAGTGAGGACGCCGCTCTCATCAACCAACGGTTCGCTCACGATGATCTGCTGCACCGGCTCCTCCCCGGCCGTCGTGCTCGTCGTGCCTGAGGCATCGACCAGGCTGACGTACGGATTCACGCTCACCGGGGTGTCCACCGCCGTGCCGCTCAAGACCTTGACGGTGATGTCCTGCGTGACGCTGGCCGTGGACCCGTTGCTGGCCTCGATGCTGGTGGCGCGCACCTGCAGCTTCACGGTGCCGGCGCACCAGGACGCCGGCTGGAAGCCCAGGTTGGCGAGGTCCCAGCCCGTCACGTCGATTGCACAGCCGGTACCCACCGTGATGCTGTGGGCGCCGTCGGTGACCACGCTGCCGGCGGGCAGGCCGAGCAGTTCGACCTTCAGGGTTTCGGAACCGTCGGTGTCTTGCAGGCTCGCGTCGATGCGCGGCAGCGCGATCGTCGTGCCGGCCAGGCCGTAGACGAGGTGATTGCCGGTGGGCAGCGTTTCGACGATGCGGATGTCGTCGATCATCGCGCCGCGCCCATTGTTCGCCGTGTCGCCCCCTTCGATCTGGATGCGCAGCCGGCGCTCGCGGCCGTTACCGGTGAACTGGAAGCTGAGTGCCTGCCAGTTCAGTGCGGTGAGGCCGCTGGTGTTGGCATAGCTGCCCACCAGTTGGTCGTCGACGTAGATCCCGATGCGCGTATACGCCTCGGCCAGGCCCAAGGCACCGGCGTAATCCAGCGACAGCGTGTAGACCGCGCCTTCGATGGTGCGCACGCTGCGCTGGATGCCCAGCGTCTGGTGGCCTTGGCCGGCGCCGTTGTTGAGCTGCAGCCAGTTGCGGCCGTTGCCGCTGGCGGCCTGCACGGTGACGAGCTGGCCGGCGGTGTTGCGCATCTGGTCGCCGCTGCTCCAGATCTCGAAGGCGGTCTGCTTGCCCCAGGCCGCCGGCACCACGTTCCAGCCCTCCAGCGTGCGGCACCACCCCCCGGTGACCAGCGTGAAGGTGCGGTTGCGGTTGGCCACGCTCTCCCAGCTGGTGCTCATGAGCTCGCGGCTGATGCTCACGTCTCGTGCCGTGAGGGTGAGCGTGGGCACGTCGGCCACGGCGCGGACCTGCACGTCCAACTGCTGCGAGACGGTGGCGCGGCCGCCGGTGGCCGTCTCGATGGCGGTGGCTTGCACCTGCAGGCTCAGGCTGCCGCTGAAGTCGGCCGGCGGCTGCAGCACCAGCGCGGCGGTGTTCCAGCCGGTGAGGTTCGCCACGCGTGCGGTCTCGCTGGCGGTGTAGGTGTGCACGCCGTCGGTGAGCGTGCTGCCTGCGGGCAACCCGGTGAGGGTGAGCACGAGGGCTTCGGAGCCATCGGTGTCGGCGAGGCCGGCGACGAGGCCTTGCAGCGGGATGACCCCATCCTCGGCGCCCTGGTTGAAGTGCACGGTCTCGACGAGGGCGATGTCGTCGAGCATGGTGCCGCGCCCGCCCAGGTGCTGGCGGCTGGCCTCGGTGACGATGCGCAGGGTTTGCGCCCCGCCGCTGCCGGTGAAGCTGCAGCTCACCGTCTTCCAGGCCAGCGAGCTGCTGGGGCTGGTGGGGTTGAACTCGGCGAGCTTGACGCCGTCGAGGTACACGGCGATGGCGGTGTAGGCGCTGCTGAAGCCCACGCGGCCGGCCACGTCGAAGCTCAACGTGTACTGCGCGCCGGCCACCGTCTGCACGCTGCGCTGGATGCCCAGCGTTTGCGGCTGGTCGTACGCGGCATCGTTGAGTTCGAGCCAGGCGTTTCCGTTGCCGGCGCCGGCCTTGACGGGGCGCAGGTTGCCGCAGGTGTCGGCCATGCGGTCGCCGGTGTGCCAGACCTCGAAGCCGTCGGCGCCGCCGGCCAGGCGGTCGGTGCCGGTGAGCAGGGTCCAGCCGTCGAACACCGGCCCTGGCACGTTGGTGGACTGGGTGGTGCCGTTGGCGGCGCCTTCCCAGCCGGTGCGGAACAGCTCGCGGGTGCTGCTGTTCTCGCCGGTGAAGGCGAGCGTGGGAGCATCGGCGAGCCCGGTGATGTCCAGCGTGACGTAGGCCTCGGCGCTGTCGAGCGCGCCGTCACCGACGACGTAGCCGAAGCGCGCGTAATGCGCGTGGCGGTTGCCGTAGCCGGCGTGGGCGTAGCCCTCGCCGCCGGAGGCATCGGCCTCGGGCACGAAGCGCAGCTGGCCCGCATCGAGGTCGGCGCGGGTGTAGGTGTCACCCACAACGACATCGAGCCAGTCTCCCTCGGCGGTCTGACGCTGCAGCACGCCTTCGGCCGGCAGCGTGGTGATGCGCAGGGTGAGTGCATCGCCGTCGACGTCGGCCACGTCGAAGTCGCTCCACTGCAGCAGCAGTGCCTGGTCTTCTTCGCCGATGACAGTGGAGTCCGCCGCCACGGGGGCGTCGTTGACCGCGGTGATGGTGATGCTGAAGGTCGCAACGGCGGAGACCGCCACGCCATCGCTGACCTGCCAGGTGAACTGGTCGGTGCCGTGGAAGTCGGCCTGCGGGGTGTAGGTGGTGCTGCCGTCGGGGTTGAGCGTGAGGGTGCCGTGGGCCGGGCCCTGCACGACGGTGGCAGTGAGGGAGTCGCCGTCGACATCGGTCGCGCTGGCCAGCGGCTGCAGGGTGACCGTGCCGTCCTCGGCGAGGACGCGGGTCTGGTCGGCAAGCGTGGGCGCGTCGTTGACCGGGGTGACGGTCAGGGTGAGCGTGGCCTCGTTGGATTCGAGTTCGTCGTCGCGCAGGCGGAAGCGCAGAGTGTCGGTGCCGTGGAAGTCGGCGGTAGGGGCGTAGGTGTAGGTGCCGTCGGCGTTGCGGCTCAGGGTGCCGTGCGCCGGGCTGGCAACGATCACGGTGTCGAGCGGGTTGCCTTCGACGTCTACACCGAGGGTGCGCAGGTCGATGACGAGGGTGCCGTCTTCGGCCAGGGTGACCGTGCCGTCGCGGGCCACGGGGGCGTCGTTGACGGCGGTGACGGTGAGCGCGACTGTCGCGATGTTCGACTCGGCCTGCCCGTCGGTCACCCTGTAGGTGAACTCGTCTGCGCCGTAGTAGTTGGCGTGGGCGGTGTAGGTGTAGCTGCCGTCCGCGTTGAGGACCACCGTGCCATGGGCCGGACCGGCGACAAGGTTCGCGGTGAGTGGATCGCCGTCGATGTCGGCCGCGCTGGCGAGCGGCTGGATGGTGAGGCTGGCGTCCTCGGCGAGCGCGAGCGCTTGGTCGCCCAGGGTGGGCGCGTCGTTGACCGGGGTGACGGTCAGGGTGAGGGTCGCCTCGTTGGACTCCAGCTCCTCGTCGCGCAGGCGGAAGCGGATGAGGTCGGTGCCGTGGAAGTCGGCGGCCGGCACGTAGGTGTGGCGGCCCTCGGCATCGACGCTCAGGGTGCCGTGCTGCGGCGGCGTGGTGATGACGACCTCCAGCGCCGCGCTGTCGACATCCACCCCGTAGGCGCGCAGGTCGATGAGCAGGCTGCCGTCCTCGGCGAGCGAGGCGACGCCGTCGTGAGCGACGGGGGCGTCGTTGACCGGCGTGATGCTGAGCTGCACCGTGGCGGCTGCGGACTCGGCTTGGCCGTCGTTCACACGGTAGGTGAAGCTGTCGGCACCGTGGTAGTCGGCGTGCGGGGTGTAGCGGAAGCTGCCATCCGCGTTGACGGTCAGCGTGCCGTGGGCCGGGGCGGCAACGATGCCGGCGGTGAGCGGGTCGCCGTCGATGTCGCTGGCGGCGGCCAGCGGGTCGATGGTGACCGTGCCGTCCTCCGCCACCGTGGCGGTGATGGGCTCGGCCACCGGGGCATCGTTGACCGGATCGACGACCAGCGTGAGCGTCGCCACGTTGGACACGAGGCTGCCGTCGCTCAGGGTGTAGCTGAGCGTGTCGGGGCCGTGGTAGTTGTCGGCCGGCGTGTAGAGCCAGCTGCCATCGGCCTGCGTGGTGAGCATGCCGTGGGTGGGTGGCGTGACGATGGCGGCCGTGAGCGCATCGCCTTCGGCGTCGGTGCCGAAGGTCGTGAGGTCGATGCGCAGGGTGCCGTCTTCGGCCACGTGCAGCTCGGCATCGCCGGCCACCGGGGCGGTGTTCGCCGGCAACACGTTGAGGCGGAGGGTGACGGGCTCGGAGGCCTGCTCGCCGTCGCTCACGCGCCAGCTGACGCTGTCGGCACCGATGTAGTCGACGCTGGCGGTGTAGGTGTAGGAGCCGTCACCGTTATCCACGACGGTACCGTGCGCGGGGGTGGGTCGAGTTCCGTAGCAGTGCGGAGAAGGGTCCCCGTCCGGAGCGCCGGCCAGATCGAGGCAGG
>CBINKC010000088.1:0-19133 GCA_966251135.1 uncultured Burkholderiaceae bacterium | reverse complement strand
AGCTGGCTGCCACGCTGCAGGGCGAGGACGGCACTGCGGAGGGTGGCCTGGTGTTGATGCGCGTGCTCGACCTGGCGGGCGTGAACCGCGTGCTGGGGCACGCGGCCACCGACCGCATGATCGCCGCGGTGGCGCAGGCGCTGCAGGCCTACACGGTGCGCGTGCCAGGATGCCGGCTGGGCCGGCTCAACGGGTCCGACTTTGCGCTGTGCCTGCCGGCGGGCGGCGTGGCGCAGGAGACGGGCGAAGCGGTGGCGCAGGCGCTGCGCGCCATCCTGCCGGCGTTCGGGCACGGAGTCTGCGTCGCGCTGGGTGCCGTGGAGATGCGGCTGGGCATGGCGGTGGCCCAGGTCCTGGCGGCCGCCGATGCGGCGCTGGCGCAGGCGGAGAGTCGCGGGCCCTTCTCGGTGGAGCTGGCGAGCGCGGGCGAGGCGACCGATGCCTTTGCGGCCTACCAGGGCGAGGGTCATTGGCGCCGCGCCTTGGACGAGGCGCTGGCCCACGGCCGCATGCGGCTCGTGACTTACCCGGTGCTCGATGCCAAGCGGCAGCTTGTTCACCTCGAATGCCCGCTTCGTGTGCAACTGACCGATGGCGGCCCGTTCGAGCCTGCCGCCCGCTGGCTTCCCCTGGCACTGCGCAGCCGGCTGACGGCGCGCATCGACGAGCACGCCGTGCAGTTGGCGGTCGGGGCGATCGCCGCAGACCGCCGGCCCCGTGCCATCAATATCTCCGCCGCGTCCCTGTCGGACAGCGCCTTCGCCTCGCGTCTGCGCAGCCTGTTGGTCGGCGCGCCGGAGCAGGCGCCGCTGCTCTGGCTGGAGGTGCCTGAGCTCGCCGCCGTAGACCACTTCTTGCAAGTCCGCGAGCTTGCGAATCAGTTGCGACCTCTGGGCGTGCGCGTGGGCCTGGAGCATGCGGGCGAGCGGCTTGCGCGTATCGAACGCCTGTTCGAGTCGGGGCTCGACTTCGTGAAGCTGGACGGCTCGGTCGTGCAGGGCATGGCGGATGACACCAGCCGCGCGGGCTACCTCAAGAGCCTGGTGGCCATGCTGCACGGCCTGTCGATGCAGGTCATGGCCGAAGGCGTGACCCAGCCGGGTGACGTCCAGGCGCTGTGGGGTATCGGCGTCGACGCGGTCACCGGGCCCTGGGCCAGCAGCCGTCGGGCCGACATGGTGAGCGATCCGGTCAGAGGGTGAGAGGCAATCCGGCGTGGCCGAGCAGGCCCGCCGAAGGTTTCCGGGGCGCCTTCTCAGGCCTTCTCAGGCCGTGATGTGCCCCGAGGGATCGATGGCCTCCTCGCCCTCGATCCAGCTCAGGTGCAACAGCTCACCGGAGCAGGCAGTGAGGTCTTTCAGGCTCACGGGCTTGGGCAAGAAGGCGTTCGCTCCCGCGGCCAGTGTGTTTGCCTGGACCTCGGCGGAGGCGCTTGCCGATACCGCGATGACGGGTACGGTGTCGCAGACCGGCAGCTTGCGCAGGCGGCGAATGACCTCCAGGCCGCTGATGTCGGGCATGACGATGTCCATCAGCACCAGATCGGGCAGCAGCGACTGGGCCTGCGCGAGGGCGTCGTAGCCGCACGCTGCCTGGTACACATCGAAGCCGAGCCGCGTGAGCGCCTCGGCCAGCAGGGTGCGGTTCTCGGTCACGTCGTCGACCACCAGCACCTTGCGCACGGGCCCGGCGTAGCCGGTGACCAAACGTTCGCTGCACGGCACGTCGGGGAGCGCGCAGCGGCTGATGGGTACATCGATCTCGAACCAGAACAGGTTGCCCTCGCCCACCCGGCTCTTCACATGGATCTCGCCGCCCATGAGCCGGACGAACTGCCGGCTGATAACGAGACCCAGCCCGGTGCCCGAGCTGCGATGCTGCGCGTCACCCACCTGCTCGAACGGCTGGAACAGGCGCGACAGCTGTTCCTCGCTCATGCCTGCGCCGGTGTCCTCCACCTCGAAACGCAGGTGCGCGGGCGGCGTGAACCGAACCCGCAAAGTGACCTCGCCGCGCTCGGTGAACTTCACGGCGTTGTCCAGCAGGTTGAGCAGGATCTGCCGCAGGCGGCGCTCGTCAGCGTGGATGCACTCGGGAAGGTCGGGCGCGAAGTCGCACAGGAAGCGCAAGTCGGGCTTCTGCTCGGCCTTCACGCGGATGATGCCCGCGATCATCTGGAGGAACTTCTCCAGGTGGAAATCCGTCGGGAACATCTCGATCTTCCCGGCTTCGATCTTGGCGATGTCGAGGATGTCGTTGATGAGCGTGAGCAGGTGTTCGCCGCTTTGCCGGATGGCCGACACGCTGAGCTGCTGGCGCTCGGTGAGGGAGCGGTCCCACTGCAAGAGCTGCGCGAAGCCAAGGATCCCGTTGAGCGGCGTGCGCAAGTCGTGGCTCATGTTGGCCAGGAAGGCGCTCTTGGCCTGACTAGCCACCTCGGCGCGCCCTTTGGCCGCCTGCGCCTCGGCGTGCGCTTCGCGCAGCGCCTCCTCGGCCTGGCTGCGGCCCATTGCATAGCGGATTGCGCGGATGAGCAGCGCGCTGTCTACCTGGCCCTTCACCAGATAGTCTTGCGCGCCGGACTGCAGCGCCTGTACGGCGATCTCTTCGTCGGTGAGGCCCGACAGCACCACCACCGTGGGGATCTTGGCGCCCGTCGACTGCAGTCGACGCAGCGTCTGCAGGCCGGTGCTTTCCGGCAGCCCGAGATCGAGCAGGACAACATCGCTGCCGTGCTCACGCAGGTGGCGCACGCCCTCAGTGAGATTGGGGCTCCAGTGCACCTCGAAGTGCAGGCCTCGCGCCTCGCGCAGCATCATTTCGATGAGCCGCGCATCGGCCCGGTTGTCCTCGATCAGGAGGACGCGGATGAGGGGTCCGGCCATGGATCAATGCTCGGGGTGCGGCGGGAGCGTCACGACGCTGAGCCAGAACTGCTCGATCGTCTGCACGATGCGCGTGAACTGGTCGAAATCGACCGGCTTGGTCACGTAGCAGTTGCAGTTGAGGTTGTAGGCGCGGATCACGTCTTCTTCAGCCTGCGATGTCGTGAGGATGACCACCGGGATGGCCTTGAGGTTTGGATCGCCCTTGATGGCTGCAAGCACTTCCCGTCCGTCTTTCTTCGGCAGGTTCAAATCCAGCAGGACGAGATCGGGCCTCGGTGCGCGCTCATAGGGCGGCTTGCGGTACAGGAAGTCGAGCGCGGCCACCCCATCCATGACGACGTGAATCTCGTTCCAGATCTTCCCCCCCCGCAGGGCTTCGCGCGTTAATCGCACATCCCCCGGGTTGTCTTCCACCATAAGAACTTCTATGGGGCGCAGAGCCCGTTGGGCATTCATGAGCGCGACTCCTCGCTATGTGCGCGCGATTCGGGGGTCTCTAGGCGACGGATGTCTAGACGACTATAGGGCGGACATTTCCGCCCCGACATGGCGCTAACCCGTGGCACTTTGCCGCAGGAAGCGAAAGATCGGCTCTTGAACACGCGTGCTCGCCATCTCACCGCGGAATGGTGAACTTGAAGGTGGAGCCTTGGCCGGGCTGCGACTCCACCCACACCGTGCCGCCGTGCCGCTCGACGATCTTCTTGCAGATCGCCAAACCAATGCCGGTGCCGGGGTACTCGGTGCGCCCATGCAGGCGCTGGAACATCACGAAGATGCGCTGGTGGTATTCGGGCGCGATGCCGATGCCGTTGTCGCGCACGCTGAACTGCCAGTGCCCGTCATGGGCCTCGGCGCCCACATGCACGCGCATCGGCTCGGTACCCCGGAACTTGATCGCGTTGCCGATGAGGTTCTGGAACAACTGCACGAGCTGGCTGCTGTCGCCCATCACCGTGGGCAGCTCGTCATGGGTGATCTGCGCGCCGCTCTCCACGATGGCCACGCCCAGATTCGCCAGCGCGGTCTGCATGACCTTGTTGCAGTCGGTGGGCTCGAAGGGGCGGGCCCTCGTGCCCACTCTCGAATACGCGAGCAGGTCGTTGATCAGCGCCTGCATGCGCTTCGCGCCGTCCACGGCGAAGCCGATGAACTCGTCAGCATCGGCGTCGAGCTGGCCCTTGTAGCGTTGTGCCACCAGCTGCAGGTAGCTGGCAACCATGCGCAGTGGCTCCTGCATGTCGTGCGAAGCCACATAGGCCAGCTGCTCCAGCTCCGCGTTCGAGCGCAGCAAGGCCGCCTGCGTTTCCTCGCGCGCGGCAATCTCCTGCTGCAGCCGTTCGTTCTGCTCGGCCAGCCGCCGGCGCAGGCTGTAGAGCGCGAGGTGGGTCTTGATGCGCGCCAGCACCTCGGCGCCGTTGAGTGGCTTGGTCACGTAGTCGACAGCGCCGACGGCGAAGCCGGTGAGCTTGTCGGTGGTGTCGGTCAGTGCGGTCATGAAGATGACCGGGATGTCGCGTGTGACGGGGTTGGTCTTCAGGCGCCGGCAGGCCTCGAAGCCGTCGACGCCGGGCATCATCACATCGAGCAGGATGAGGTCGGGCCGGACGAACTCCGCGCGCTCCACACCTTCCTCGCCGCCTTGGGCGACAACCGCCGTGTAGCCCTGTTGTTCCAAGTGACTGGTGAGCACGCCGAGGTTGGAGGGCATGTCGTCGACGATCAGGATCGTCTTGGATTCATCATCGTGTTCGGCCACGGAACTCCTCGTGGAACAGCATGGGCAGTCTAAGTCAGGGCACCGGGTCGAATGCCCTGCTTGGCGCGCGTATCGGCCGTGTCTGACACGCCGTTGCGGTAATCGCCGCTGCCACGCGGCAGTGCCGCGCGAGTAAGGTGTGCGGGTTGCTGATCGGCATGGCTGCGGTCATGCGCCGCTGCGCTGGGGCGAACGAAAAAGGAGAGAGCAATGAGAACTCCACAAACCATGATCGCCGGTGCACTCGTGGCCGGCTTTGCGCTAAACGCGTGTGGCGAGCGCGAAGATGCGCATATCGCACTCAATGAGACAGACGGGCGGACAGTGCAGCGGCGGGAGCTGTCCGAAAGCGCCGCGGCCGACGCCGCACGGGCTGCGCGTGAAGCGACGGAGGCTACGCGGCGAGCCGTCGACGAGGCAAAGCGGGCCGCGCAGACCGCGGCCGACCAGGCGACCAACAAGGTGTCCGACGCGATGATCACCACGGCGGTCAGCGCCGAGCTCGCCAAGGATCCGGCGCTCGGTGCGACGCAGATCGACGTCGACACGGACGCAGGCCGTGTTGCGCTGCGCGGCACGGCGTCGGACGAGCAGGCCAGGGCTCGTGCCGCGCAGATTGCCAGCCAGGTGCAGGGCGTGGAGAGCGTAGACAACCACATCTTGGTAAGACCCACCGACTGAAGAAGGTTGAAGCGCAAGCGCAGAGGACATGTCCGGCGCTGCGCCTTCCTGCTGCGCCTTCCCCTTCCTGCTGCCCTCTTGCATCAGGCGGCACACGCGCGCGCTAACCTTGCCGGCTTCGCCCGGTTTGCATATGCGGTTCCGGGCGCCATGCCACGGAGACTGCTCTTGTTCAGCGCGTTCGAAAAGCTTGTGCACCCTTACCCTGAGGGAGAGCCTTCCCCGGCGCCTGGCGCCTTCTGGCCTTTCATGTGGTCCTGCACCGAAGGGCTGCGCGGCTGGCTGCTCGCGATGACCCTGTGCACGGCGCTGCTGGGCGTGTTCGAGGCCGTGCTGTTCGGCCTGCTCGGCCGGGTGGTGGACTGGCTGGGCGAATTGCGCCCCGAGCGGCTCTGGGCGGAGCAGGGTGCGCACCTGTTGCTGCTGGCGGGCGTGTTGATCGCCAGCGTGGCGCTTGTCGCGCTGCAGGCGGCCCTCAAGCAGCAGACGCTTGCCGGCAACTTCCCGATGCGACTGCGATGGAACTTCCACCGGCTGCTGCTCTCGCAGAGCATGGGCTTTTACCAGGACGAGTTCGCCGGCCGCGTGTCCGCCAAGCTCATGCAGACCGCGCTCGCAGTGCGCGAAACCTGGATGACGCTGTGCGAGCTCGTCGTGTTCGTCGTCATTTACTTCGCCACCCTGCTGGCTGTGCTGGGCGGCTTCGATCCGTGGATGCTGCTGCCGTTCATCGGCTGGCTCGCCTTGTATGGCGCGGCACTCTGGTACTTCGTGCCCAGGCTCGGCATGGTGGCTCAGCAGCAGGCTGACGCACGCTCGCTCATGACGGGCCGCATCACCGACGCCTACACCAATATCGCCACGGTCAAGCTGTTCTCGCACGCCGGGCGCGAGGCCCGCTATGCGCGTGGTGCGATGGATGAGTTCCTGGTCACGGTGCGTGCGCAGATGCGGCTGGTGACCGGGTTCGAGATCGTCAACCATGCACTGTCGATGGGTCTCGTTGTCGGCACGGCAGGGGTGTCGCTCTGGCTGTGGTCCAGCCACGCGGCGGGCGTGGGTGCGGTGGCTGCCGCCACTGCCATGGCGCTGCGCCTGAACGGCATCTCGCACTGGGTGATGTGGGAGATGGCCATGCTCTTCGAGCACATCGGCACGGTGCAAGACGGCATCGGCACGCTCTCGCGGCGCCTGCAGGTGACCGACGCACCGCAGGCCCGGCCGCTCGTGGTGCAGCGTGGCGACATCCGCTTCGACCACGTGAGCTTCTCGTACGGCGAGGGGCCGCAGGCCCTGCGTGTGGTGGATGACCTGTCGCTGCATATTCGGCCAGGCGAGAAGATCGGGCTGGTCGGGCCGTCGGGGGCGGGCAAGTCCACGCTCGTCAACCTGCTCCTGCGCTTCTACGACGTGCAGCAAGGCTGCATCCTCATCGACGACCAGGACGTCGCCCGGATCACGCAGGACAGCCTGCGTGCCCAGATCGGCATGGTCACGCAGGACACCTCGCTGCTGCACCGATCGGTGCGCGACAACCTGCTGTACGGTCGCCCCGATGCCGCTGAAGCCCAGATGATCGCGGCGGCCCGGCGTGCCGAGGCGCACGAGTTCGTCGAGGCGCTGGCCGATGCCAAGGGCCGCCGGGGTTACGACGCGCATGTCGGCGAGCGCGGCGTCAAGCTCTCCGGCGGGCAACGGCAGCGCATCGCGATCGCCCGGGTGATGCTCAAGGACGCCCCCATCCTGCTGCTGGACGAGGCCACGAGCGCACTGGATTCCGAAGTGGAGGCGGCCATCCAGCAAAGCCTCTACCAGCTGATGGAGGGCAAGACGGTGGTGGCCATCGCACACCGGCTATCCACCATCGCGGCGATGGATCGGCTCATCGTGATGGACAAGGGCCGCATCGTGGAAGAGGGCGACCACCGGTCGCTGCTGGCGCGAGGGGGCCTGTATGCCCGCCTGTGGGCGCGCCAGAGCGGAGGCTTCCTGGGCGAGGACGTGAACGAGGAGCCGGCCGTCGAGTCACGAGCCGCCATGGTGCACCTGCACCATTGAAACGGGGCGTCGCCGGCAGGCGGACGGCGCTCTACCCTCGCCAGCGCGCTATTCGCACTCTGGCGGGCGGGCTGTATCGCATCGCCCCGGCGGTGGCGCGGGCTCGCCGCTGCTTCACATCTGTTATCGATAGGTTGCAATGCGAAACCGCAACACCGGATGGGTTGCTCAGCATCCCGATCGTGCGTGATTTCAACGACTCCACTCTCTGGCGCATTAGTACGTTCGAACGCGTCCGGCAGGAGACGGGCAGCAGCGGCTTCGTGCGTCTGGCAGGGCCGACCCTTCTGCCGACGACGTTGCTCGATGACCTGCGCCGGCTTGATGCCGTGCCGGCGGATAACGATGCGCTGGAGGTCATCGCCGCGTGCATGCGACACCGCGAAAGCGCGCTGCTTTGCCTGCAGCACGATGGGCTGGTGTGGCCAGTCACGCTCTTCCCGTCCGAACGCCTGTACCACTCGCCTCGCGACCTGGCCCACGCTTCCATCAGCGGGATCGGCGAGCTGAAGGTCCTGACCGCCGAACCACCGGGCGTCCAGCCGCCGGGGCACTGGATGCATGAGCGCGTCGCCGACGCGAAGCACTACCACCCGCTTCTGCCGCTGCTGTGGATGCTGGCGCTGAGCGGCCCGCGGCGCACGCTGCTGTCGGACATCGCGGGCCATGCGGCCTATCGCATGGTGAGCGGCGAGTCCGGCGAGCGGCTCAGGGCCCCCGGGGCGCTGGGTTCGGCCATCGAGCGGCTGCAGCGCGAATCGGTGTCGTTGCGCGAGATCGCCCTATGGCCGGGCATGAGCACTGAACGCGCAAGCCGTCTGCTCAACGGCCTGTACCTCGCGGGCCGCCTGCTCGTCAGCCGCTCCCACGGCGCCGCGCGCTCGTCGCGCGAGGCTGGCCGGGGATGGTTCGGCTGGTCCCGGAGCAAGCGGTAGTCAACCAGTTCAGTCCACCCGGAAGTTCTTGAACTGCCAGGGGTCGCCGGCATCGATGTCCTCGTCGAACGGGTAGCCGCGATCGGCCAGCGGCGTCCAGTCGGTGTAGGTACCGGCCACCGGGCCCAGGTCGGGCCGGATCATGGGCATCAGCTCCTCGTAGGGCAGGTCGTCGGGTTCCAGCAGGCTGCGCTGTGGATGTTGCATGGCCCACACCACGCCCGCCAGCACGGCCGCGGCAACCTGCAAGGTCGTGGCGCTGTTGTGCGGTGCCAGTGCCCGCGCCTCCTCGATCGACAGCTGCGAGCCATACCAGTACGCGCCGCACTTGTGGCCCATGAGCAGCACGCCGAGTTCGTCGCGCCCGTCGAGGATGTCGTGGCCGAGGATGCGCTTGCGCTGCTGAGGCCGCCAGGCCCGCCCCGCCAGTTCGTGCAGCGACAGCACGGCCTCATCGCAGGGGTGGTACGCGTAATGCACGGTCGGCCGATAGATCGGGCGCGCGGGCTCCCCGACGGTGAGGTAGTCGGCGATGGAGATGGATTCGCTGTGCGTGATCAAGAAACCATGGATCGGGCCGGCCAGCGGTGTCCAGGTACGAACCCGCGTGCCGGCCCCGGGCCGATTCAGGTAGATGGCGGCGCGCGATCCATGTTCGTGCCGACCGCCGTCAGGCGGGAAGTGGCGCTCGTGCGTGCCCCAGCCGAGTTCGGCGGGCTGCAGCCCTTCGCCGATGAAGCCGTCTACCGACCAGGTGTTGACGAACTCGCCGGGCTGCTTTCGGTGGTGGCTCACCTGCGTGTCGCGCTCGGCGATATGGATGACGCGAACGCCCAGCCGCTGCGCCAACTGCGCCCACTGCTCACGGCTCGTCGGCGCCGCGTCGCCCGCGCCCGTGCGTTCAGCAAGATCGAGCAGTGCCTGTTTCACGAAATGCGATACCAGTCCGGGATTGGCGCCGTGCGTGACGATCGCCGTCGGGCCGCCGCGCCGGCGCAGCGAGAGCGCTTCCTCGCGCAAGGCGTAGTTGCTGCGTGCCGTCGGCGGAACCTGCACGTCCACATAGCCGCCTGCCCACGGCTCGATGCAGGTGTCGAGATAGAGCGCGCCCACGTCCTGGCACAGCCGGATCAGGCTGGTGCTGCTCACGTCGACGGACACGTTAAGCAGAAAGTCGCCGCGGCCCAGGTGGGGCGCCAGCACTTCACGGAAGTTCTCTCGGGTGAGCGTGGCCGACAGATGGCGTACGCCCTGGGTCTGCGTCGTTTCCGTTTCCTGGTGGCCGGGATGGATGGCGACCATGCGCTGAGGCGGCATGTCGATGTGCCTGCGCAGCAAGGGCAGTACGCCCTGCCCGACGCTGCCGAAGCCCAGCATCACCAACCGTCCATCGAAAACGCATTCCTTTCGCCCGTTTGCCACGACTCAACGCTCCTGATCGCTCTCCGTCGGGCTCCATGGCAACGACCGTGCCTGCCCCGTGTTCGCGGGGCGCATGTCAGATGAGTTCTTACATACCGTATGGCTTTCCCCTCGCAGCGTGCATCGGCGCGGCCCCATGGCAGCGCGGGTGTGCGTTGCCTAGTGTTGTAGAGAGAGAAGTGTTCGACCACATCGAGGAGGACGCATCATGAAGACCTCGCCCATACCCTTGGCCGATGGTGCCGATTACGAGCTGCGCTTTCAATCGCTGTTCGACGAAGGCCGCGCCTATGCGTTTCCTTGCGATGAGCACGGCCACGTCGATATGGACTCGCTGAGCGAACGGGCGCGCCAGAACTATCTCTATGCGCGTGCCGTGATAGGCCGCGAGGTCGCGATGCCTTCGGTGCGCCCGCGTCTGCATTAGGCCGTGCGACTCGCCGCACCGCCGCGTTCATGGGGCGGCGTGGGCGATCCATTCGTTCACGGGATGCACCGGCCCGCGGCCGGATGCCAAAGTGAACTCACCATGAACAAGGTCTACGAGCGCATGCCGAGCTGGTGGCCCAGAAGGCTCGACTGGCGTTCGCGCGGCACGGCCGCAGCCTTGGCGGCGTTGCTCAGTTGCGTAGGCTTCGAAGCGCAGCAGCGCAAGTGGATCTTCCAGGCCGGCCAGCGTGACGAAGAGACCGCCGAGCAGCAAACGCTCGAACTGCAGGACCGCTGGATCGAGTTCGACTGCCCAGCCACCGGAATTCCTGCGCGACTGCATGCATGGTGGCTCGGTCAGCCGGCGCACGACGCCCCGGTCATGCTTTACCTGCACGGCGCCCGTTTCGACCTGCATGGCAGCCTGCATCGCATCCAAGCGCTGCACCAGCTCGGCTTCGCGCTGCTGGCCATCGACTATCGCGGCTTCGGCCGCAGCACGCCCGGCCTGCCCTCCGAGCGCAGCGCCTGTGCAGACGCGCTCGCGGCGTGGCTGTGGCTGGCGCAGCGGTATCCCCACGCCCGCCGCTACATCTACGGCCATTCGCTCGGCGGCGCGATCGCCGTGCATCTGGCAAGTACCGTGGAAGACTCCGCGGGCCTCATGGTCGAAGGCACTTTCACCTCCATTCCTGAAGTGTTCAGCACCATGCCGTGGGGGTGGCTGCCCATCCATTCGTTCATCACCGAGCGCTTCGATTCCGCGGGGCGCATCAGGCATGTGCGCTCGCCGCTGTTGGTGATCCACGGCAGCCGCGACGAGACCATCCATCCCGACCTTGGCCGCGCGCTGTTCGAGCGCGCCACCGGTCCCAAGCGTTTCCTGCTGGTCGAAGGCGGCTCGCACCACGATACGCATCTTGTGGGCTATGCGCTTTACCGCGAGGCGTTGCGGGAGCTGTTCGCGCTGCCGGTGTGAGGTGGCGACCGCGATCGCCGACCAGGGTGTCCTGGGTGGACGCGTACCTTGCAATCACAGGGTCGGAAACCTTGCTGGCCTCATGGGTCGGCGTGAGGGCTCGAAGCAGGCGAAGATCGCCCACGCCACAATTTGACTGCGCTCTCGAACGAAGGCGTGAAGGTTTGGGTATGAGGCACGAGACGTGCGCCACGCCCGCACCCATCGCTGGGACAGAGCGTTCCGTCCGGAACTGGCTCATTAGCTGGTTTGCGCGGCAAACGCACGCAACCTGGGTGTGTGGCCAGTTGAGAACCTGGGGAGAAAAAGATGCAATTCGGATCCGGCAAGCATGACGACATTGCGATGAGAGTCCCCCCTGGAAACGTCCTTCGACGTTTCCGACTCCCGAG
The DNA here is from genome assembly GCA_966251135.1 of uncultured Burkholderiaceae bacterium. Taxonomy (GTDB): domain Bacteria; phylum Pseudomonadota; class Gammaproteobacteria; order Burkholderiales; family Burkholderiaceae_C; genus Albitalea. Next base: position 7,590 of record CBINKC010000088.1, on the reverse strand, counting down.
GGGGTGAGTCAAACTGGGACGGTCCTGCGTTGACTCAAGAGCGCCCCCCTCGGTCGCGTCCATCCCATCGTCACGCCGGAGCAGGTTGTCGGCTCGGGGGCGAGTCCTCGCGGTGGCGAACTCGTCAGGCAAGGTGCCATGAGCGCGCAGCCATCCAGCCGGCAGAAAGATGGCGCCGAGCGACGCGCAACGGCAGCGGCGCGAGCACATCGAGCGGCCGGGTGGACGATGGGGGGCCGTTCGCAAGTTCGCCTCCGGCACGATGCGCGGCACCCTGCGCCCCGCAGTGGGATGCAGGCATGAGCCACAGCGGTGACGAGTGCCGCTCAAAGCGCAGCGGCCGGCCGCCCGTGTGCGACATGCACCTCGAACTCCGCTCGGCCGCCTGTATCGGGCCAGGGCACATCGGCCAGGACGCCGGCCCGACACGCTCCCGCCAGAGGCGTGGCACGGAACGGGCACAGACGCAATGGTCGCAATGACTTTCACTTCAACGCCGAGCGACCGCGAGCACCAACTCTGCGGAGCCTGACAGGGCCCTTCGTGGCCACACTGTTCCCGTGGGAGGGAAACGAAGAAGCAGGAGAGACGCTATGAACAGACCCAAGGCTGAAGCGGTTTGGTTGTTCACCAACCGCAACTGCATGGTTTTCGACAAGGATGGCCATCAGCTCCCCGAGCTGCAGTCGGCCATCTGCTCCTACCGTGTCGATCTCGACACGGCGCTCCTTGTGTGCGGTGAGGCGAATGTGTTCGTGGTGTCGCGGTGGGGCGAGTGGGCTCACCAAGTCACGAGGCGCGAGATGGAGTACCTGCTCGGATTGCGCACACAGGAGATGGACGTCGCGGAGCGTAACGGGGACGCATGGACGTTTCATCGGCAAGCGGCAGTCGACAGCTTCGTGGAACGCGACTACTTCCATGAGGTCGCCGACATGATGGCTGCGAGCTGGTCGGTGGGTAAGTGGGTGGACCGGGAAACGATCATCAAGCGCCTGCGAGACAGGTTCGCAAGCGAGGAGGAGCTGCGCACGCACCTGATGGCGCAGACCGCCAAGGTGAGCCTGATGATGGAGGAGCTCGAGCAACTCGGCCTGGAGTTCATGGGCTTGGTCCAGGAGGACCTGCCACCGAGGGAGCGGCACTGACGCACGACCCATGCACGGGGTGCCGAGGCGGGGACGCGGGGCATCCGGGTGCCTGAAGGGCGGCACCGCCGAAGCGGGTGGCGGAAGCGGTGTCTGTCAAGCCCCGCGTCGTTGCTCGCTTTACGCGGGGGTGTAGGTATCACCCGCCACTTTGTCCGCCTCAACCTGAACGCCTCGCGGGGCGCGAAAAAGCCCACCGAGGCGGGCTGGGGTGGGAGGAACTGAGCAGATTTGCTCACTGTCTCCCACGTCGACAACATGAATGTCGGCCAGAGTTTCGGAGTAGGCGAATGCCCGGCGCCTCCTATCCGGGGAGCAAGGGAGAAGCGAATGAAGAAGACCATCTATGCAGTCATCGCCGTGGCCTTGGCGGCCGTTGCCGGCGTCGCCATCAGCCACGGGGGCGGGCTCGACAAGAGCGGGTGCCACAAAGACCACAAGAACGGTGACTACCACTGCCACCGCTGATTGTGCGAACGCATGGGAGGGGCCACATGCGCAAGACACTCTCGCTCGCGGTTTGTGTCGCCGCTAGCCTAGCCGCCGGCTGTGGCAGTCTTGAACGACGTACTTCCAAAATCGAACCTGGCTGGACGAAGGTGCAGGTCGCGCAAGCGATGGGGCAACCCGATGATCGCCAGTTCCATGGCAATCAAGAGGTCTGGCAGTACTGCAAGACGGGCGCTGGGTTCGGCTACCACGACTATCGAATGGTGTGGTTCAACGGGGGCGCGGTCACCGGCGTAACCTCGTACAAGTCCGGCCGGCCCGCGACAAGCTGCGTTCGGGACTTCAAGCCTGTGCGATGGGAAGATGCCCCCGATCAGGTGATTGAGCTTCGCACCCGGTAGGCCGGTCATCGCCCGCGAGCAGCGCTGAACGGGCCTCTCGGCAGTTCATGCACCCGAGCCTTTGGCCTTGTTCAAGAACTCCGCCCGCTTGGCTTCCAGGTCCGCCCTGTACCCCGGCGGGGCCGCGCCCTGCTTCGACTGCCCTGGAGTAGACACGCTCCACGCGCTCCTTGTCCACCGCCTGGGTGCTGCCATAGATGCCCTTGCCGCGACCCGTGCGGGGCGAGGCTGCCTCTGCGTGAGAGGGGTTTGCTTGTTTCGTGGCCGCGGCGCGGGCATGTTGGTCAGCAGCTCGGGCTTTGATGGCTTGCGCGGCCTTGTCGGGTGCGGGATACGGGTCAAGGGATCATCCAGCGTCTTCCACGTCCTCGTGCTCAAGCACAGCGTGGCGGCCTTCGTGCAAGGCGAAGGCGATACGTCTAGCGATGGCGAACTTGCCCATCGTCTCGACGGGGGGCAGTTCCGGCGCTTGTCCGACCGCCAGGCGCTCCGCATAGCGTGCAGGGTTGAGGCGCGCTGCCGCGTACTGCCTGGCTTGAACTCGCGTGCGCTGGCGTGCTGCTTGTGCAGCATCGAGCACAGGCTCGTTGCTGATCTCCACTGACTCATCGAACAGCTTGTCGGCTTTCGCGCATCGTGCATGGGCGAGCAGTCGATCAAAGTCTGGATGCTCGCGGCACCAGCGCAGGATCGTGCGCGCGCTTGGCATCGCGGAGTCGAGCTCGATCTTGTGAAGGGAGCCGCCCTCCGAGATGCGGTGTGCCACCTCCACAGCCATCTCCTCGGTGTACTCACTCGGCTTACCCACGCGCGACCTCGAACAACTCGATGACCAGATTCGCCGCGTCGTCCAGCGAAACACCAGCCTCATTGACCAGCGTGCAGATCGTCGCCACAGCAACGCGCAGTTCTCGCCGCGTGCCGATGACCGAGCGCGCCTCTTCCAGAGCCTCAGCAAGCCCCTCGGGCGCCACTCGGTCGAGAAGGCTCATCACCGGCCCCGTGCTGCGTAGAGGGACCGCAGGCGAAGCTGCAGCGCGGTGTCCCGCCGGTATGCGTCCATGTCGTGCGACATGAGCGCTTCGATTGCCTGGATGTCCTTCTCGCGGTCTCCGGTAGACACGAACTTCGGCGAGCGCTCCGCCATGCTGGCCAACTCCATCAGCAGGCTCGCGTTGTTCAGCAGCGCGTGGCCGCCAACGCGAGCGCCCATAAGCATCTGGCCCACCCCGGCGGGCAAGTTGTTGCCGAGGTAGCGCTTGATCGAATCGACCTTGGCGCCGTACTCCCCGCCCCACACCTCACGCAGCTGGGTTTCAACCTTCTGTCGGTCGGCAGCATCGGTCTCCGGGTCCTCGGGTGTGTCGTCGTCGAGGATGGCGTGCAACAGTTCCTCAGGAGCGCCGGCAGCCGACACCACGGATGCGAACGCCTCGGCGTCGGGGTCGCCTGCGAACTCGCCAAGGCGGTATGAGTGCTGCCCTTCGTAGGGGTTGCTCTGGTCCTGCACATCGGCCGGTTCGATGGTGCCGCGCTCCTTTGCCGTGAGCAGGGATGCGAGCCGAGACTGCGCCGACTCGTCCTGCCAGTACCCGGAATTGCGGGAGCCGTCCGCATTGAACATGCTGCCCGAGATGGTCGCGATCTCGGCGTCGATGGTCTGGCCGCCGGCTTGTGGCGTCGCGGCAGCTGGTGCGCTCGCGGCCTCCGTCATTCCGCGCTTCCCTTCGAGGCGGCGGGGTTTGGACGACTCCTGGGCGCGTCCTGTCGGAAGATGGCGCTGGACAGCAGTTCCTGATATGCGTCCTCGTAGGAGCCGCAGCGGGCGTTCTTGTTGAACACGATGCCATCAGCGTCTCGGATGATGAGCCAGTGCGTCTCGGGGTCGAACGGGCTTTCGCCGGGTCGAGCCATGCGAATCGTGAATCCCTCAGGAATCAGGAAGCGCTGACGGTTCGCGCCCAAGGTGTCTTCCAGATTCGCGCTGCACATGATCGTGATTACGGGCGAGCGGCCGTTGAAGTCGGTGACGAAGCCCAGCGCAACCCAGCGCGGATGCCGCGCCTCCACCCAGTCGCCCAACTTGAACCGCATGCCCGCGTATGTCCACACGCGCGCATCGCCCAGGTCTTCAAGCGTGTACGTGGCGGGCACGTTAATGGCCCACATCTGCCTGCACTGCTCGGCGAGGCGGGAGCAGTCGGCGTGCATTGGCTGCACCGGTGGGCGTTCAGGCCGCGCAGCGGCCTTCTTGGCTTTCGGCCGGGTCTCGGTTGCTTGTTCCATGGTGGAACCCATGAGGTTGGACATGGGCTACATGGTCACGGCTGCGCGCACTCTTCGCTAGGCCGCACGGTACTGTCGCGCACAACAATCTTCGTGATGCGCAGGCCCGGCACCTTCGTCAGGCCGAACTCGGCCGGCCCTCTGTGCGCGATCCACGCCAGCAGTTCGTTCGCTGCCTGATCGACGCTCATGCGGGGCAGCCAGGGCAGCAGCAGCGCACCGCTGCGACGCTGCGCACTGAGCAGGGCCAGCCCAACCCCACGCCGGATCTTTTGCGAGCGAACCTGAGCGCTCCTGGGCGCGGTCCTGACCCGGGTCTCGGTTGCCTTTAGGGTCCGATCCAGCAGCGCCGCCACCTCATCGGCGCGCGGCACGTCGGCGTGACGCACGGCGGCCACGATGTGGGCGCGGTCCAGGTAGAGCGGCCTCATCGCGAGTCGATCAAACCTCGGCGCTGAAGGGCTCAGGCGCAACAGGACGACCTGCAGCTTTCGCCGCCCTCGCCGCGACCAATGCCGGAGGTTCTGAAGCCTTTGCGGGCGGGAGTTGGCAGGCGAACGCCTCAAGCTCGGAGCGCACCCAGCGAAAGCTGCGCGGCCCAAGCGTCCGGGGCGAGGGGAAGTCGGCGCGCTTGGTGAGGTTCCGCAGCGTCCGAAGGGATACGCCAAGTAGCTTGGCCGCTTCGGCCGCGTCGAGAAGGAAGGGTGCAGTCATCTCAGTACCTGACTAGCGGGGGATGAAGTGGCGGATTGGCAGGGCAACCGCCCGGGAACCCGCATGGAGGCTTGATGTGTGACGGATAGCGAATCCGCCGGGCATGTGTTCGACGGCCGATGCAGTCGGGCCTGCGTGAGACTCGATCCGCAGCCGCTGCGGATCGGACCAGGGCAATGCCTCGCGCGTGTGTGCGCGCGAAGAGGTGACGGTTCAGCAGCCTGCCCCTGGGGGCTATGAAGTCGTGCTTCATTGGCTTCATGCGCAGCGACTTGGGGCCTGCGCTGTGCGCGCTCTTTCCCCCACACCCCCTAGCGCCGAAGTCGGCGCAGTCGGCGCAGCCTCCGCGCTCGCTGCGTCTAGTGCGTTGACTTCCGCAGTCGGCGCAGTCGGCGCAATGCCGGCTTCCTGTCGTCCCAGTGGGGTAACGTCCCAGCATTCCCGCTGATGGCGGTTCTCGCCTCGCCGGTTGACTCGCTCAATCCACCTCTTCCGCTCGGCCGCGCGAAGCAGATCGAACAGTCGCCCGTCATCCAGACCCTTCGGATAGCCCGGCTCCCGGCGGAGGAGCTTGCCCGCATGAGTTCGGCTGGTGGTCGCTGTGCTGACGCATTCGCCACGCTCGGTGAACTCGTGGATCAGCCGCAGGAGCGCTTTGGTCTCGTTGCGGTCGACGATCACCGCCATCATTCCGGTCGGCGACTCCTCGACATGCATCACGCCGCCCTTCGGCCAGGCGATCAGCAAGGGGTCGCGCATCGGTCCCAGGTTCGCCTTCTCGTGCGTGAGCGTCAGTCCGCCGTCGGTGCGCGTGAGCGCAAGGCGGGAGCGCGCCGAGTTGTGCCAGGCTGTGGAGCCGCTGTAGTTCTCGGCCGAGGCATCCAGCCCGCGGGCCTTCAGCTTGTTGATGTGGGCCAGCAGCAGCACGCCGGCCCGGTGCTCCTGAGCAATGCGAGCCAGGGACCGCATGAACTCGCGCACCCGGGCACGGTCGATCTCCGACGCTGCGAAGGTATCGCTGGCGTTGTCGACGACCAGCAGCCCGGCCTGGGTCTCCTGCATCACGTCGGCGAGGGCTTGATACGTCGGGGTCGTCCTGCCCGCTTTGACGCCACCGGCCTGCGTCTCCGTGTACAGCGTCGGGTGGCCGCTCGTCGCGTAGAGGATGTGGAGACGGCCGTCGAGGTCGCGCACATCGCGCGCTCATCGCACGGCAGATCCAGTGCAGACGATGGCGAAGAATGTCGGCGCCGTCCTCGGCGCTGTAGACGACCACAATGCAGCGCTTCGTGGACACGCCAAAGCATGGAATACCCAGCGCGACACACACGGCTAGCTGAAGCGCTAGCGTTGACTTTCCGACTCCACCGTGAGCACCCAGCAGCGTGACGACGCCCACGGGGACGTAGTCCTGCCACACATGCTCCGGCGCTGGCGGGGTGAAGTCGTGCAGATCCGCGATCGGCACACGAACGAACGGGGGCATCTGGGCGGGCTGCGCCTCTTCTGGCGGCAGGGTCCTTGCCACTGTTTCATCTTCAGCGGTGGCCTTGCGCCACGATTTGGCGTTATCGACCAACTCACGCACCGCGGCCTCGCTCATGCGGCCCTCGCCATATCGTTCAGGTCCGCCTTCGGCGTCGGCGCCATGACCAGCCGAACCTCGCGGCCTGCGTCGGTCCATCGGTTTGCGCATGCCTCAGCGGCGGCGATGCCGGGCTCGTCGTTGTCGGCCGCGATCGTCAGCGACTCGATGCCGTCGAGGATCGGGAACGCGGCCAGGTTGCCGGCGTCGATGCAAGCCCATACTGGCCTGAAACCGTGGGCAAGGCTCAACGCGGTTTCGATGCCTTCAGCGATGGCAAGACCCGTCGTCACGGCCTCATCGGGCGACAATCGCACGACAGCGCCCGCCTTGCGATGCCCACCGAGCAGCATGCGCGGCGGGTTGACCGGCGCCTTGTTGCCATCGGCGCCGATCCACGCCCTGAGCAGCGTCAGCGGAACACCGGTCACAGCATCGGTCCCAAGCGCGACGAGCGCCGGCCCCACCATGGCAGTAGGACCGTGCTTCAGGGCTGGATGCCACCTCAGATCGCCATCGGCAGGCGGAATGACGCAGTTCCGAGCCTTCAGGTAGGACAGCGCATCTCCGCCGAGGGGCCGGCAGGACCGCCACAGCTCGCGCCCGTAGTCCGATAGGGTCTCGTGTCGCGCGCGGTTGGCCGTTACGGGCCGTCCTGCGATCTGAGCGCCTCGCTCGGTCTTCTGATACCCGCACCGGAAGCAATGCGCTACACCGCCGCGCTCATCGACAGTCACGCCGCACGTGCGGTCCTTCGGTCCGCGGCCGCAGGCGGGGCAGGTTTGCCGGGTGGGGCCGTCCCAGTCGATCGCGCTCATGTCGATCCCCATGTCGCTGTACATGGTCCAGGGATGCTACGGAGACTCACAGGGCGCCGACCTGCTCGATCGATCGAGGCACGACCACGCCAGCGCGCAGCAGCCAGTCTTCGACGTCATCCAGGGTGCCCAGTGTCTTCACCTGACCCCAGCGCGCGACGAGGTACTGAACTGCCCCGTCCTCGGCG
>CBINKC010000087.1:0-19254 GCA_966251135.1 uncultured Burkholderiaceae bacterium | reverse complement strand
GTTCCCATTCGGGCACTACGCATCGATGTTTTCAGTGGAGCTTCTCAAGCATGGCGTCTCCACAGCCATGATGAAGACCTCGCTCCCCTACGGCGCCACCACACAAAGCAGCGATGTGGAGCGAGACATCTTGCATGCGGACGGCTCACTGACTTTCTCGAAGAAGCATATCGGGACGTTCTCAGCCGACGCGGCACGCGCGGAGTCCGCAGCCCAAGCCACAAAGCTCGCAAAGCGCAAAGCGACGTTGCCTAATGATGAAGACGCGAAGTCGCTTGAAAAGCTGCTGCGCTACCTGCAGTCGAAAAACGTGCAAGCGGTCATCGCCATTACCCCGCATCACCCGGCTTTCTGGGACGCGGTGGCCAATGAGCCGTATGGCCAAACGCTTGCCCAGCTGGAAGCTGCCACCAAGGCGATCGTGCAGAAGGCCGGTGCTGTGTTTGTGGGCAGCTTCAATCCGCAGGCGGCGGGGTGCAAGGAGAGCTCCTTCCGTGACTACATTCATCTGGACGAAGCGTGCTTGAAGACGATCTTCGATCAGATCCCCAAACGTCCGGTTCAGTGAGCAGGAAAGACGATGCTCTTCCAGTCCTACGGATTCGTCTTTGGGTTCCTGCCGCTGGTGGTGATCGCCTGTCAGCTGCTTCGCCAGCCGAAGATTGATGCGCGATGGCGCACCTACGTCTTGGTTGCGGCCAGCTTGTTCTTCTACGGCTACCTCAGCTCGTCTTCTCTGCCGTTCTTGGCCGTCTCATGCCTGCTGAACTTCACCCTCGGCCTTCTGATCCATCGCGCACAACCCGGCAATCGACCTTCTCGCGGGCAACTGACTGCAATTGGCATCGCGGCGAACGTGGGGCTGCTGATTGCCTTGAAGTACTCCGCCGAGTTGGGTTGGTCTGGTGTGCCAGGCGGTTACTTTCCACTCGGGGCATCCTTCATTACCTTCATCCAGATCGTCTATCTCTTCGAGACGTTCGACGGCAGTTTGCGAAAGCTCTCTCTCGCGGAGTACCTGCAGGTCTCGGTCTTCTTAGGGTATGCCACGTCGGGACCGGTCGTCAGTGCGACGGAGGTGATCGCCGAGAACGACTCCCCTGATAACAGGCATCACCTTTCCAGCGAGTTGGTGATGGCGGCGGTCGCACTGTTTGCAATGGGCTTGTTCAAGAAGCTCGTGATCGCCGATTCAGTGGCGCCGTACGCATCGAGCATCTTCGACGCTGCACAGAAAGGGCTGCCCATTTCTGCCTCAGATGCCTGGCTTGGAAGCACGCTTTACATGCTGCAGCTCTACTTCGACTTCTCCGGCTACTCTGATATGGCCGTTGCGATCGGGTGCTTGGTCGGCATGAGACTGCCTTTGAACTTCAACTCTCCGTTCAAAGCCACCAGCGTGATGGACTACTGGCGTCGCTGGCACATGACCCTCACCAGGTTCATCACGCGCTATCTGTACCTGCCGCTGGCCGTTAAGCTCACCCGCTGGACCAACGACAAGAACATCGAGCCTGAGCCGCCGCGATTCTTCCTCACGGTGGCGCTGCCAATCCTCGTCGCATTCATCGTCGCTGGCGTCTGGCATGGGAATGGGTGGACCTTCTTCGCCTATGGCGTTTACTGGGGCATCGCGCTCTCTGTGTACCAGGCCTGGGATCGTTTCACGCCGGTGAGGCTGCCCCAGGCTGTGGCTTGGGCATTGACGATGGTCACGGCGCTGGGCTCGCTGGTTCTTTTCAGAAGCAGCTCGTTGGACGCGGCCGGTGCAGTCATGAAGGCAGCACTGCATTTCAACGGTGGCGTCATCGACAAGTTGCCATCCTTTATGGGAGTCCTCGTGCTGTTCATCGTGGCGGCGCTGGTCCTGCTTCCGAACTCCCAGCAGATCTTGGGCCGGTATCGACTGTCAAGCGACGAGGTTGACGCACCGGTCGGTCGGCTGTCGTGGCTCGCTTGGTCTGCCACACCCGCTGGCGCGGTGGTTCTCGGCGTCACCTTGGTGGCTGCGCTGCTCATGGGCGGTGGCCCCACGCAATTCCTTTACTACAAGTTTTAGCCTGAAGAAAGATCCCAAATGAGCGACGACGTTGAAGCGGTGGAACTCCTTCTCGATCTTCCCCGTGCGATTGACAAGGAACTGGGAGCGGACATCGAGAAGCAGGCGGTGTATGTCAGCGAAGACCTGATTTCGTTGCGAGTCACTGCGGATCAGACGCAAGTCAAGGTCATTCACAAGGCGAGCGGCGACAGCGCCAAGGTACGCGACAAAGCTACCCGGTTCCTGGACGCGATGCTGCAACGCTTTAGGCGCATCGAACCGACGGTGCACTTTCGACGTCCGAAATCTGCCACGGCCAAGCCGACCACCCAAGTGTTCCAGCAGCTCCTGGATCGGCAATGGGCCTTCCAGCACACCGAAGGCGTCGTCAGCCTGAGTGGCCCGGCATTGGCACTTCTCCACGCAGTCGATGAGTCGTTCTCGCGCGAGTACGTCCGTCGTTTCTCGGCCTCGGCACGTGAATATCCAGCGCTCATCAAGGCGAGCCTGCTCGCGCGCTGCGGCTACTTCGAAATGCACCCGAATGCCTTGTCGTTTGTGTCCCACTTGGTCAATGACTTTGACGAGATCGAGGCGTTCCGCCAAGCAAACAGCGAGTCGACGGAACTCAGGACGACTCATCCAGGCGCCTTCGCGCCCGTTCATCATTGCCTCAACCCGGCCGCTTGCTTCCCGTGCTACGAGAACCTCGAGAACAAGAGCGTTCCTAAGAGCGGCTTGGTTCTCACCTGGAAGGGGCGTGTCTTCCGCTACGAATCCAGCAATACAGTCGGCCTGGATCGCCTGCGCGAGTTCAACGTACGTGAGCTTGTATTCATCGGAACCGACGACTTTGTTAAGAAGGGTCGAGCCGATGCGATGGAACTGACGACGAGTCTGATGGGCGAATGGGACTTGAGCGGACGGATCGAAACGGCGACCGACCCATTCTTCGCCACTGTCTATGCGGCCAAGACGTTCTGGCAAGAGGCCATGGATGTGAAGTACGAGGTCTGTCTTGACGTCGAGCCCAGCGGCGCCGGAACGGCACGCTCTATCGCAGCGGGTTCAATGAATCTTCATGGCGCCTTCTTTGGCGACCGCTTCAACATTCGCGATCACACGAACGAGCTTGCTTACACGGGGTGCGTGGGCTGGGGGCTCGAGCGCTGGGTGCTGGCGATCTTCAGCCAGCATGGCCTCGAAGTGGAAAAGTGGCCTCGCGCATTGCGCACGCAGGTGTCATAGCAAAAGGAATCGTCATGTCTCTGAATCAACTGTTGGCCACGGTGCTGAAGGTCGACGAGAACAGCATCACCGAAGACACGAGCGCCAAGAACCTGAAGGCTTGGAACAGCTCTCGCCATGTCGAACTTGTGATGGCCCTCGAGAAGCGCTATCAACTGCGGTTCACGACGCCCGAAGTGGTCGCCCTGCAGTCTGTTCGGCAGATCAAGGAGATCCTCGGCAAGAGGGGAATGACGGTGTGAGCATTGCGCAGACCTGGCTGATCCCCTTCGGTCAAGGTCTGAGCGAAGCGCCAGCGTGGGCAGCATCCTTGCTGGGGACGCTGGAGCTGGCAGAGGTCGAGCACTACAGCACCGATGTTGACCGACGGCAGGCGCAGATCTCACGCGCGGCCGGGAGGCTGGCTGCCACGCGACTGGTGCGGGGCGAAGTGGCGCCTGAGCTCTGGGCGTTCGATCGCGTTGCCCACGGCGGGCGCCGGCTGCGCGCGCCGGATGGACGCCTGGTCCACATCGGTGTTGCCGACAACGAGTCCATGCTCGTGATTTGCGCCGATGCCACGGCAGTTCCGGGTGTCGATATCGAATCCTGGCTACCACGCGACCCTTGGATCGCGCTTGCCGAGCGGTTCTTTGCGCGGCAAGAGAATGCTGCCCTCCGGGCATTGCCGAGCACTGAGGCGGCCAACGCGTTCACCCTCTTGTGGACTGCGAAAGAGGCCCTCGCCAAGGCGCTGCAGATGCCGATGGCTGACATGCTCGGCACGGCGCTCCTCGGCAGTGAACCGATCAACGTGCAACGCTGGCTGGCAAATGGCATCGCATGCTGCTCGCACGAAGTTCAGTGGTTCGACTTGGGTAGCGACGTGCTCGCTGTGTGCGGCACGTCGAGAAGTCATTTCGTCGAACCCTGCACCATGCTGTTGGCTGACCTCGAAGTGCTGTCATGCGCCTGGTAACAGGCCACAGCAATAGACGCACGAAATCGTTTTGCTTCTCTCGGCTGCCCGCAAGGGAAGCCGCCGCGGCCATTTGCCTCAACTGGTCTCACCTCGGCTGAGCTGAAGCAGGCGCTGCTTGGCAAGATGGGCGTTTGGAGTGAAGTACTCCACTGGCACCCTGCAGAGTCATGGAAAACGCTATGTAGGGCATACTACAACGACGTAGGATACGCTACATGACGTCTGCGCCCGCGCAAACCTGGCTGCTCCTTGTCCTGTCGCTTCCGACGCAGAGCGCGACCGCTCGCATGCGAATTTGGAGATCCTTGAAGGCACAAGGCTGTGCGGCACTGCGGGACGGCGCCTACCTGCTGCCGCATAGCGTTGAACATGAAGCAGCGCTACGAGTTCTGGCAGAGGAATGTCTTCGCGAAGGCGGCAGCGCCTGGCTCATGGCAGCGGCAGCCGCGGCCGCGGACGATGCCCATGCGTATCCGGCACTCTTCGATCGCAGCGAAGACTACGCCGCGCTCATTGCCGGCTGGAAGCAAGCCAGCGGGACACTCGCCGGGCTCAATGCCGTCGAACTTGCCCGACTACAGAAGAAGATGCGTCGGGACTTCGAAGCACTGAAGGCGATCGACTTCTTTCCCGGCGAATCCAGTGTGGAGGCAGAAGCCGCGTGGTCGGACTTCAGCAACCGCGTGGACCGACAGCTCTCACCTGACGAACCGCAGGAAGTGGATGGCCAAGTGCCGCGACTGGACGCAGCGGTGTACCAAGGCCGGCTTTGGGCCACCCGAAAACGGCTGTGGGTAGACCGTGTGTCGAGCGCTTGGTTGATCCGTCGATTCATCGATCCTGAAGCCCGCTTCCAATGGCTCGCAAAACCGGCCGACTGCCCGAAAAGGGCGCTGGGCTTTGACTTCGACGGCGCGACCTTCACGCACGTGGGCGGCCGCGTCACCTTTGAAGTCCTGATGGCGAGCTTTGGGCTCGAGACCGACGGGGCATTGGTTCGCCTCGGTGCAATGGTCCATGCCCTTGATGTTGGCGGCGATCCGGTTCCGGAGGCTGCAGGCTTCGAGGCCGTGCTGACGGGCTTTCGCGAGAAAGCTGCCGACGACGACGCTCTGCTGGCCAACATGAGCCAGGTACTTGACTCCCTCTACACCCATTTCGAGCGAGAGCTTCAGCGCAACAAGACCAAAGGAAGCCCCAAATGACGGATACGACCGCCCCCGTTTACTCGATGTGGCAGATGGTGCGCTACATGCTCGCACTTGGCACCTGGGGGTTCGGTGGGCCGGTCGCGCTCGTCGGCTACATGTACCGCGATCTGGTGGAGACGCGGCACTGGATCTCTGAGTCCGAATACAAGGAAGGCATGGCGCTCGCGCAGCTCATGCCAGGGCCGCTCGCGGCGCAGCTCGCCATTTACCTGGGCTACGTCCACTACAGCATCTGGGGTGCGACGCTGGTCGGCATTGCATTTGTTCTGCCTTCGTTCCTGATGGTGGTCGCCGTCGGGGCTGTCTATGTGAGCTACGGTGGCATTCCGTGGATGCAAGCGGTTTTCTACGGTGTTGGTGCGTGCGTGATCGGCATCATCACGATGAGCGCCTACAAGCTCACGATGAAGAGCATCGGCCGTGACAAGCTGCTATGGGCGATTTGCCTGGTGAGTGCAGCGTTGACGGCCATCACGCAATCCGAGAGCGTCTGGCTGTTTCTGGGTGCTGGCATTCTGGTGTGGTTTCTGCGTGCCCCGCCCAAGCGCTGGCCGAGCGGCCGACTTAACGAAATGGCTGCCTCGGCGCCAATAGCGGGTGTCATCCTGGCCAACGTCAGCACCCTGGATTGGGGCAAGCTTGGCCAGATAGCGGCATTCTTCGCCTATGCCGGCAGCTTCGTGTTCGGCAGCGGCCTGGCCATCGTCCCGTTCCTCTACAGCGGCGTGGTCAAAGACTTTGGCTGGTTGAATGACCGCCAGTTCCTCGATGCCGTTGCTGTCGCCATGATCACACCAGGGCCGGTGGTGATCACCACGGGCTTCATTGGCTACCTGGTTCAAGGGTTGTGGGGTGCTGTCGTCGCAGCGCTCGCCACCTTCGTGCCGTGTTACCTGCTGACCGTTCTGCCGGCGCCGTACTTCAAGAAGCATGGCAAACGCCCTGGGATCATCGCCTTCGTGGATGGCGTGACGGCGGCCGCCGTGGGCGCGCTTGCGGGCGCGGTCATCGTCATCGCCCAACGCTCCATCTCCGACTGGGTCACCGCTGCACTGGCAGTGATCACCGCCGCTTTGTTGTGGCGCTTCAAGAAGCTGCCGGAGCCGCTGATTGTGGTCGTTGCCGCGCTGATCGGACTCGGCCTGTACCCGTTGATGCATCGATAGGCCACAGCAGTCTGGCACCCTGGGCTCGACAACGCTGCCACAGACGTTACCTCGGCGTCTCCTGTTTTTCCTCGAAGCTGTGAGCAAGTGAAGGGGCATGAAACATGAGTACTGCGAACCGTCGTCTGGCCATCCTCTATCCCGGCGATCGCTCCATGCGCGATCGAGCCGATCCCGCTGAAAGCCGCTTCCGGGCACTGTTCGAAGCCTTTGCCGCTGCTGGAATCCACGCTGAGCCAGCGGTCTACAGCGACGACTTCCTAGATGAGGTCGCTGAACAGCTCCTTCAGGTGAATGGCGTCTTGGTCTGGCACAACCCCATCGAGCGTGGAAGAGACCGCAGTCTCTTGGACGCCATGCTCAGAATCACAGCGGCGAAAGGCATCTTTGTCAGCACGCATCCCGACACGATCCTGAAGTTGGGCACGAAGGATGTATTGCTCTCTGTGCGCGATCTGCCCTTCGGCAGTGACGCTTATCGCGTTGATAGCCTGGAGCAGCTTAGAACCGAGCTTCCGCGTCGGCTGTCCGCTGGTCCTCGAGTACTCAAGCAGCGACGTGGGCACAGTGGCATCGGCATCTGGCGAGTGGAGCGGTTTGATGCAGATCGCTACGCACTGTGGCACGCGGAGCGCGGCGCTTCTGACGAGCTTGTGGACCTTGACGGTGTTGTGCATCGCTTGGCGCCGTACTTTGAGAACCGAGACTACATGATCGACCAGGCGTGGCAGCCGCGCATGGTGGAAGGTATGACGAGGGCCTACATGGTGCGCGATAGAGTGGCAGGCTTTGGGCACCAAACAGTCATTGCCCTGCACCCGCGCGACGCAGCGGGCAACGCGGTGCCGACAACCCCACGCCTCTATAGCGACCCCGAGGATTCAAGGTTTCAAGACGTGCGCCGGCGGCTGGAGGATGAGTGGATCGGTCGTTTGCGCGAGCGGGTGGGTGTCAAACCTGAGGAGCTGCCGTTGCTGTGGGACGCTGACTTCCTTCTGGGCGACAAGAAGGTGGATGACGCCGAGACCTACGTCCTCTGCGAAATCAATGTCAGCAGCGTCGCGCCGTTTCCCGAGTCGGCGACTGCACGATTAGTGGAGGCAACCGGACAAGCATTAGCCTCTCGGCCGTAGTCCTTCGGCCAAGACTTAAGCCTCAGCCCTTGTATGCCTGGCTCGGATGAGGCCTGAAGTGGTTGGCGGCTCTTGGGCGAGAACGGCCTGGCACGAAGCGTGCGATGACAGGGGCGCGTGGCCGGCATCAAGGCCGGGCCGTCGCGTAGGACGACGCGCATGCCATGCCAGCGCGGCACCCACCCCATCGCTTGAACGCGCTGCAGCAGCCAGTCGTTGAGCCAGGTCAGCGGGCATGTGCAGCCGCGATCGGGCCTTGGCAAAGGCACACGACCGGAGACTTGCTCTCTGAGGAAACCTCGTGTGCTCTGCGCGGAACAAAGCGTCATGAAGACCGCAGTACGGGTCGCCTGCCGTTGTTGCGCCGCTTGCGCCGGGGCCCACCCTGAGCTGCGCGGCGCGCCTAGTCAGGCGACCCGTGCTGCGGTCTTCGAACCGTCGGCCCGCTTAGGACAGGTCGCTGACGCTTTGTCCCGCGCAGAGCGCTGGCGACTACAGCGCCAATTGGGCAATGCGAGACATTCTGCGCAAGCCGTTGGGAATGAGTTGCGCCGCGTGTCGAATTTTGCGGTTGACGTGGATTGACAATAGAACCTGATGAGTTGTTAATCCGGGTCAAGAGAAGAAGAGAAAAGCATCCATTGGGACGCCAATTCGTCCGGCCCGCCTGATACCAAGAGCGGGTTCGCGAAGACCCGATTCCGTTCGTGCATGAGGGGGGGAACATGATGATCGCGCAGTCCATCCGAAGTCGACTTCTTGCGGCATTCGGTTTGATGCTGGTGCTGCTGATGGCCGTGGCGGCGGTGGGAGGGGTCGGCATCGTCCGCGCCCGCCATTCCGTGGAGACACTGATCAACGGTGTGCAGACGCTGCGCGACCATTCCGATCTGGCATTGCGTGGCATCTTGAATGCGCGCGTGGCGGAGCAGGCCATGCTTGCCAACAACCTCGACACCGCCGCCATTGCCAGGCACAAGAAGATCTGGGATGCGGCCTTGGCAGACAGCCGGCGCGAGCTGTCCGAGGTGCGCAATCGCTCGGACAACGCGGCGGTGCTCGAAGGGCTCGACGCGCTCGCCGGGCACATCGAGGCCTATCGAATCGCTTTCGAGGCGTTCTACAAGAACCTGGCCGATTCGCGTTTCCCCGATACCTCGGAGGCGGTGGCCGCGATGGGGCCCGTGAACGCGGCCGTGGCGGCCATCGAAGGCGGATTCGCGGTGCACCAGAAGAACCTGGGTGCCGTGGTCAGCCACATCGAATCGGGCGTGACGCGGCTCGTGGCCACGACGGGCGTGGCGCTGGTGGTGGTCCTGGCGGTTGCCGTGGGGTTGGGCGTGCTGGTGGCCGGGGCCGTTACCCGTTCCATCGTGAAGCCCCTGGCCGAGGCGCAGGCTCAGGCCACACGCATTGCCACCGGGGACCTGACCCAGGACGTGGGTGTCCAGGGCCGCGACGAAGCGGCTCGAACGCTGCAGTCGCTGCAGCAGATGACCGAGGCGCTGCGCCGCCTCGTGGGGGAGGTGCGTGACAGCGCCGAGAGCATCCAGACCTCGAGCCACGAGGTCGCTGCCGGCAGCCTCGATCTGAGCCAGCGCACCGAGCGGGCCGCGGCCAGCTTGCAGCAGACCACGGGGGCGATCGGCGTGCTCACGGGCAACGTGAGGCAGTCGGCCGAGTCCGCGTCCACCGCCAACGATCTCGCCAGCTCCGCTGCGGCGGTGGCGCAGCGCGGCGGCGAAGTCGTTGCGCAGGTGATGGCCACGATGGACGAGATCCAGGCCAGTTCCCGAAAGATCGCCGACATCACCGGCGTGATCGACGGCATCGCGTTCCAGACCAACATCCTGGCGCTCAATGCGGCCGTGGAGGCCGCGCGTGCCGGGGAGCACGGCCGCGGCTTCGCGGTGGTGGCTGGCGATGTGCGCAGCCTGGCGCAACGCAGCGCCGCGGCGGCACACGAGATCAAGGACTTGATCGGCAGCAGCGTCGAGCGAGTCGATCTCGGCTCCCGTCTGGTCAAGGACGCGGGCAGCACGATGAGCGAGATCGTCACGAGCGCACAGAAGGTGTGCGACACCATCGAGGGGATCACCTCCGCGGTCATCGAACAGAGCAACAGCATCGGCCAGGTTCACGGGACCGTGAATCAACTCGACGAGATGACGCAGCAGAACGCCGCCATGGTCGAGCAGTCCGCCGCCGCCGCGGATTCGTTGAAGGGCCAGGCGGGCCGCTTGGCTGCTGCGGTGGCGTCGTTCAGGCTGGGCTGAGGCGCCCCGCCTTACCCGCGATGCCGCCTCGCCACCCGCAGCATCGCCTCCAGGCTGCGGCTCACGTCGTCATCCGTGGTGGCCCAGGAGCTCACGCTGATCCGCATGGCGGTGTGCCCCTGCCAGTGCGTGGAGCCGCACCAGCACGTGCCTTCGGCCTGCAGGTCGGCGATGACGGCTCGCGTGGTCTCGGCGTTGCCGAAGCTCACCAGCACCTGGTTGAGCACCACCTCGTTGAGCACCTCGCAGCCGGCCGACTGCAGCTGCGCGGCGAAGCGATGGGCATGGCGGCAGCACCGTTCCACCAGTTCGGCCAGCCCGCTGCGGCCGAGGGTGCGCAGCGCGGCCCACACGTCCACGCCGCGCGCTCGGCGTGACAGCTCGGGCGTGTAGTCCGAAGGGTCGCGCCGCTCGCTGTCGGCCGGCAGGTAGTCGGCAAACACGGCCATGGCAGCACGCAGGTCGGCCGGCTCACGCACGATGGCCAGTCCGCAGTCGTAGGGCACGTTGAGCCACTTGTGGGCGTCGGTGGCCCATGAATCGGCCTGCGCGGCGCCGGCCACGAGCGGCGCCAGTGCGGGGCTGGCCGCGGCCCACAGGCCGAATGCGCCGTCCACGTGCACCCAGGCGCCGGCCGCATGCGCCGCCTCGACGATCTCGTCAAAAGGGTCGAAGGCGCCGGTGTTCACGTTGCCCGCTTGCAGGCACACGATGGCCGGGCCGCTGAGGGCGGGCAGGGCGGCTGCACGCATGCGGCCCTGGCTGTCCACCGGCACCCTGAGCACGCGCCTGCGGCCCAGGCCGAGCAGGCCCAGCGCCTTGACGAGCGTGGGATGGACCTCCTCGCCCACCACGACCGTCACCGCTGGTGCGCCAAACAGGCCGTCCGCTGCGGCATTCCAGCCCGTGCGGCGCAGCACGGCATCGCGCGCTGCGGCCAGCGCCGTGGCGTTGGCCATGGTCGCGCCCGTGACGAACGCGCCCCCCGCACCCGCCGGCAGACCGAGTACATCGAGGATCCACCGCAGCGCGATGGCCTCGAAGGCTGCCGCCGCAGGCGAGGCGACTTGGAGCGCGGCGTTCTGGTCCCACGCGGTGGCCATCCAGTGGCTGGCCACGCTCACGGGCAGCGAGCCGCCGGTTACGAATCCGAAGAAGCGGCCCCCGGCGCTGGCCATCGTGGCTGGCGATCCGATCTCATCGAGCCTGCGCAGGGTTTCGAGGGCCGGCTGCGGCCCGGCAGGCAGGGGCTCGTCGAGTTCGGCCAGCCGGGCCAGTGCCTCCATCGTCGGGGCAACGGCGCGCGCGTCCAGGGAATCGAGGTAGCGCAGCGCGCGCCGTGCGGCCTCGTCGAGCAGGTGGGGCATGGCGGGATTATTTGCCGGGCGCCCCCCAGCGGGGCTTCGTTCGAGGCTGTGCGGGCTCGCAGTGGGCATGCGCCATGGACAAGCCCACCGGAAGGTAGGCGCCGTAGCGCAGGATGTACTCGCGCTGCGCGCCGTAAGCCTCGTACTCCCAGCGCAGGAATTGCTCGCAGGTTGGCGTGGCGCCGAAGGCCACGCCGTTCCTCGGTGCATCGTCGCCGCGCGCCACGCTTTGCAGGTAATGCACCATCTCGTGCACCACGATCGAGCTGGCCAGCAAGTTCTTCTCGGGATCGAGTCGATCGTCGATGTAGATCTCGGTGCCGCCCGCGTACCACCCGAGCACTTTGCATTCCCTGCCGTGGCACGCCTTTTCCACGAAGAAGGCATGCGGTTGCTTGGTCACGGTGGGGGGCCGCTCGGGGGCCGGGTAGCCCGACAGCGTGATGGCCCACGACAGGAGCGCCGCGTAGACCTCGTTCATGAGCGCCCCCAGGGCCGGGCTGCGCCCAGCCCGCCCCCCGTGGGGGACAAGGAAACTTGGGCCGGCCCGGCGTTTCCTTGAGAGGCGCTCCACGAAAAGTGCCCGCCACGCGTCAGGTCCATCACGTTCCTCGCCTTCCCCGGCGCTGCCATGCCAGCCCGGATTGGGGCGCTGTCATGTTGATCCGCCTGGCGCCGCGACGATGGGTCCAATCCCTGCCAAGCCATTGGATGGCAAGCGCCATTCCATGGCGCCCACGATGTCAATTTCGCGCCTATGCCGTCGTCAAGGGCCCGGTGACGGACGAGTGCCCCGATCCGGTCTGTCCGGTCGGCGCCGGACAGTGCTGTTGCTGGCGCTGGTACGCGCAGGGCGTGGGCGTGGGAGCGAAGGGCCGATCGGGCTCGGGGCCGCACAGCACCACGCGGTTCCGGCCCGCGTGCTTGGCTTCGTAAAGCGCCGCGTCGGCCTGCTTGGCACTTTCCTCCAGCGCCGAGTCCAGGTCCACGACCGCCACGCCGAAGGACATGGTCACGTGGATGGCTCCCTGTGCGTGCTCGCAAGGCGTGGTCTCGACGGCGCGGCGCAAGCGCTCGCACAGCATGGCGGCACCGGCCAGATCGGTTTGCGGCAGCAGCATGATGAATTCCTCGCCGCCCCATCGGCCGACGATGTCCGGTGCACGCAACTGCGCGCGCAGGACGGCGGATACGTGCCGGATCACGTCGTCACCCGCGGCGTGGCCGTGGTCGTCGTTGACGCGCTTGAAGTGGTCGATGTCCGCAAGCACCACCGTGAGCGGCTGTCCGTGACGCTGTGCACGCCGCACCTCGGCCCTGGCGCAGTCCAGGAAGTGGCGCCGGTTCCACAGGCCCGAGAGTGCGTCCGTCGTGGCAAGGTCGCGCAGTCGCTGCTCGGCTTCCTCGACTCGCTTGACGTAGTAACGCGCCGTATAGCCGGACATGACGAAGACGAGGCTGAGGTTGAGCCAGCGAAACACGGTGGCCACGCCGCCGGGCAACTGATAGGTCGTCGGTATCAATTGCGTGGCCAGGTCAAGGCCCAAGTAGGAAACCAGCACGAAGGCCATGGCGAGCGTCGCCTGGCGCAGCGATCGGCTCACCGCGACGGCAGGCAGGAAGACCAGCAGGTAATAGTGGATGCCCGTTCCCCAGCCGAGGAGGATGGTGCAGGCACTGGCGTGCACCAGCACCTCGGTCCACATCAGCAGCACGGCAGGCAGGTTCTTGCGCCGGCCAAGCAGGAAGTACGCCGCGGCGTAGGCCGCGGCGCTCACGATGTTGAGGATCGCGATCACCGGCATGCCGAGGAGAAGGAACACCACCAGGTAGACCAGGTCGATGCCGCCCGCGAAGATGGCGATCCGGCGCAGCAGCAGCCAGAACGCGCCGCGCGACATTTCGCGTCCAGTGTTCTCGGTGACGGTGGAAGACATACGGCAGCCCTCCGGGCTCTTCACGTTATCGGCGTCTCGCCTGCCGGCTTGAACCCTGCCCTTGCCTGGACTTCTGCCGTGTCACGCTAATGCCGCGCGGGCAGACACCAGTTGGTGTCTGCTCTGTTCGCCCCGGCTTGCTTCAGTGAGCCAGCGGGCCTGACAGTGGCGCGCGGCATCCGCCGGCGAGGTCCCACGCCGGCTCGTACAGGGCGGTGTGCACGTCCATCAGGCCCAGCAGCGTGTGGAACACGTGATCGTGCGCGGCGGGCTGTGTCGCGCGCCGCCGCAGGCAGGCCAGGTCCACGCCGTTGGTGTGTGCGTAGCCCTCGGACATCCACATCACCATCGGCACGTGCGTCTGCACTTCCGGCGCGATGGCCCGGGGCATGCCATGCAGGTACAGCCCGTTCTCCCCGAGCGATTCGCCGTGGTCGGAGACGAAGACCATGGCGGTGTCGACCGTCGATGCGCTGGCCTGCAGCAGGCCGATCAGGCGCGCCAGCAGGTGGTCCGTGTAGAGCAGGGCGTTGTCGTACGCGTTCACGATCTCCTCGCGGCTGCACAACTGCAGGTCATCGTGCGTGCACGTGGGGCGGAAGCGCGCGTAGGCCGGCGGGTAGCGGCGGAAGTACGAGGGGCCGTGATTGCCCAGCATGTGCAGCACGAGGAGCTGGGTGCCGTGCGCCTGGGCGAGCCGCTGTTCCAGGCCGGCCAGCAGGCCCTCGTCGAGGCAGCGGCCTTCGCCGCACACACCCGGCAGGTTCAGTGCCTCCACCGTGTCGCCGGGCAGGCCGTCGCACACGCCCTTGCAGCCCGACTGGTTGTCGCGCCAGTGCACGGCGACACCGGCGCGCGACAGCACATGGAGCAGCGACTGGCTGCCGCGGATGCGCGTCTCGTCGTAGTCGCGTCGGCCCACGGGGGCGAACATGCATGGCACCGACACTTCGGTGTTGGTGCCGCAGGTGCTCACGTCGGTGAAGTTGATGACCGGCAACTGCGCAAGTTCAGGGGTGGTCTGGCGGGCATAGCCGTTCAGTCCCCAGTTGGCGGCGCGCGCCGTCTCGCCGACCACGAACACCACGACCGCCGGCCGCGAGCGTGTTTGCCAGGTGGGCCCCTGAGCGGCATCGAGGCCGATGGGCTGACGCGCCGCCACGGCGCCCCGCGCTTCTCGCATCTGCACCGCGGCAGCAGACCACAGGTAGTTCGCAGGCGTGATGAGGTAGCGCACTTCCTTGTGGTTGCGCATCAGCGAGGCGAAAGGCTGGAACACGGCCAGCAGCGTGAGCACCGCGGCTGCGGCTGCCGCCAGCAGCGCCGCCGCGCGGATCCACGCTGCGCGCCGCCAGGGCCGCTCGACGATGCGCACGCGCGACAGCAGCACCAGCGGCAGGCCGGCGTACAGGAGCAGATGCGTCCACAGCGACCACGACAGGAGTTCGCTCGCCTCGCTCACGTCGGTATGCAGCACGTTGCGCAACATCGAAGGGTCGAGGTACAGGCCCAGCCGCTGCATGTAGTGAGAGGCGAGGGCGGTGAGGGCGATCAGGATCGCCAGCAGCGGCTTGACCGTGCGGCGCCAGGCGAACGGGGCGACGAGCAGGAAGTGCAGTGCGGTGAGCATGACGCCCGCGGCCAGGGCGTAGCCCCAGGTCGATGGCGCCAGCGGCGCGCGCTCCCCGATGGCCGCGGCAAAGAAGCCGCCGTTGGCGCTCAGCGTCCAGTACGCGCACACCGCGAGCACCAGTGGCTCCACCGAGACGGGAATCGTGGGTCCGAAGGCGAGGAAGCGGCGGGCGGCGTGCGACATGGTCCGCGATTGCAGCCGCCCGGGCTTAAGCCGAGCTGAAGCGGGCTGTGCGCAGGCCTGGACTCCCAGGAACGCGTGCGAAATGCCCGAGTCTGGCTCAGGTCTGGCCCGGGCCTGCGCCCATTAAGAAATCCCTAAGCCCCTGGCTGGACCATGCGCTCACCGCCAGGAGCCGACGACATGAACCCTCCCAAGTCCTACACGATTGCCTGCGTCGCGGCCATGGGCCTGGCCGCGCTGCTGAACCCCGTGGCCCACGCCGCGACGCCGGCCGAGCTGGCGGCGGGCTACAGCGCGCAGGCGGGGGGCCCGGCTGTCCCGGCACGTGGCGAGCGCCTGTTCACCACCGCTCATGGGCACGAGTGGAGCTGCGCCTCGTGCCACGGCGCTGCGCCCACGCAGCCCGGCCGGCATGCGGCCACCGGCAAAGCCATCGGCCCGCTGGCGCCCGCGTTCAATCCGGCGCGTTTCACCGACCCTGCCAAGGTCGAGAAGTGGTTCCGCCGCAACTGCAACGACGTCATGGGCCGCGTATGCACCGCTGGCGAAAAGGCCGACGTGCTCAGCTGGCTGATGACGTTCAAGCCTTGAAGGAGGTGATCGACATGAAACGTGTTCGTCGCACGCTGGGGATGGCCAGCGCCGCGCTCGGCTTGGCGGCCTCGGCTGCAGCCGGCGAGGGCCGCAGCCTGGCCGTGCCGCTGCTGCCGAAGTACCAGCAGGAGTGCGCGTCCTGCCACATCGCCTATCCCCCGGGGTTGCTGCCCTCGGCCTCGTGGAAGCGCCTCATGGAGGGCTTGCCTAGGCACTTCGGCACCGACGCCTCGCTCGACGCGGCCACCGTGCAGGAGCTGTCGGGCTGGCTGCAGGCGCATGCCGCCGACACCGGCGCGCGCCGCCGCGTGAGCACGCCGCCGGCCGAGGACCGCATCACCCGCTCGCCGTGGTTCGTGCGCGAGCACGACGAGATCCCGCCGGCTACGTGGAAGCTGCCGGCGGTGAAGAGCCCGTCCAACTGTGCGGCCTGCCATCAGCGGGCCGATCAAGGAGTCTTCGATGAACATGACGTCCGCATCCCCCGCTGACACCACGCAGCGCCCCTCGGGCCGCACCCGCATCTTGGTGTGGGATGCGCCCGTGCGCCTGTTCCACTGGCTGATGGTCCTGTCGTTCGCCGGTGCGTGGCTCACCTCGGAAAGCGAGCGGTTGCAGCTGCTGCACATCACCTTCGGCTACACGATGGTCGGCCTCGTCGTCTTTCGCATCGTCTGGGGCCTGATCGGCACCCGCCACGCGAGGTTCTCCGATTTCGTGCGCGGCCCGCGGGCGGTATGGCACGACTTCGGCGCGCTGCTGCGCGGACGGCCCGAGCATCACCTGGGCCACACCCCCGCCGGCGCGGTGGCCATCGTGGCGCTGCTCGGCCTCACGCTCGTGGTCACGGCCCTCGGCTGGGCCACCTACAACGAGCTGGGCGGCCACGGGCTGGAAGAGGCGCACGAGGCCGCGGCCACGCTCATGCTCCTGGTCGTCGCGGCTCACGTCGTGGCGGTGGTGCTGACCAGCCTGCTGCGCGGCGAAAACCTCGTGCGCGCGATGGTCACCGGCCGCAAACAGGGTGATCCGCGGCAGGGCATCCGGCGAGCCTGGGTCAGCCTGGCCGTCGTGATGCTTGTCGCCGTGCTCGGCTTCTGGAGTCTGCAGTGGCAGTCGCGGCCCACGATCGCCTCGGCCGGCGCGCCGGCTGTTACGGCCCGCGCGGGCGACGCCGGTTCTGACGACGATCAAGACTGACCGGTCCGCTCGCGCGCACGCTGCGTCATATGCGCATCCTCCTCGTCGAAGACGACGCGCTGCTCGGCGACGGCCTGCGCGCCGGGCTGCGCCAACGCGGCTTCCAGGTCGACTGGGTACGCGATGGCGCGGCCGCATCGCGCGAGCTGCGCTGCGAGCCCTACGCCGCGGCGGTGCTCGACCTGGGCCTGCCGCAGAAAGACGGGCTGCAGGTGCTGGCCGAGGCGCGCGGTGCCGGTGTCGTGGTCCCGGTGCTGGTGCTCACCGCGCGTGATGCCGTGCCCGACCGCGTGCGCGGGCTGGATGCCGGCGCGGACGACTACGTGGTCAAGCCTGTGGACCTGGAAGAGCTGGCCGCCCGCCTGCGGGCCCTGGTGCGCCGCGCCCACGGCCAGCCGCGCGAGCTGCTCACGGTGCGCGATGTCACGCTCGATCCGGCGTCGCGCAGCGTGACCCGGGCCGGCGAGTCCATCCGGTTGTCCACGCGCGAGTTCGATCTGCTGCACGCGCTCATGCTCAACGCCGGGCGGGTGCTCTCGCGCGAACAGCTGGAGCAGCGGCTGTACAGCTGGGGCCAGGAGGTGGAGAGCAACGCGGTCGAGGTGCACATCCACCACCTGCGTCGCAAGCTTGGCACCTCGGCCATCCAGACCGTGCGCGGCGTGGGCTACATGCTGAGAGG
This sequence comes from uncultured Burkholderiaceae bacterium, assembly GCA_966251135.1. GTDB lineage: Bacteria > Pseudomonadota > Gammaproteobacteria > Burkholderiales > Burkholderiaceae_C > Albitalea. Next base: position 1,622 of record CBINKC010000087.1, on the reverse strand, counting down.
CTGAGAAGCAATCCGACATGACCGCTCGTACCCTGCAAATGGCGCCACTAGTCTCTGCAAACGCTCGCCGTAGCCCGGGCTATGGCTGTGCTTTGCGCCTTGATTGGCACCCTTTGCAGGGTCCGCTCGGCCACGCCGGATTGCTTCCCAGCCTCTGATGCCCGACACCACGGTGCCGTGCTGAAGCGGCCGCGTTCGCTCCAGGGCCGGCTGCTCGCGCTGGTGATCGGCGGCGTGGCGGCCGTGTGGATGGCGGTGGTCGCGCTCACTTGGCTGGACGCGAGCCATGAGCTGGACGAGCTGCTCGACGGCCATCTGGCCCAGGCGGCCGCACTGCTGGTGGCGCAGCAGGCGGGCGAGTTCCACGACGATGATGTCGTCGATGCGCCGAGCCTGCATCGCTACGCGCCGCGCGTGGCGTTCCAGGTTTTTCACGAGGGAACGCTCGTGCTGCGCTCGGCCAACGCACCTGCGACACCGATGGTCGATCCCGGCACGGGGCTGCGTTCCGGCTACACGACGATGGGCGAGGGGCGGGATGCCTGGCGCGTCTTCGCCACCCACGGCGCCGAGCGCGACGTACAGGTCTACGTGGGGGAGCGGGTGGCCGCGAGGTCGGCCATCCTGCGCGCCGTGTTGCGCAACACCGTGCGCGCCATGGCCCTGGCGCTGCCCATCCTCGCGTTGGCGGTGGGGTGGGCGGTGTACGGCGGGCTGCGGCCGCTGCGCCGGCTGGGGGCGGCAGTGGCTGCGAGGCAGCCGCAGGCGCTGCATCCGGTGGTGCTCGACGACGCACCCTCGGAACTGCGCCCGGTCGTGAGCGAGCTCAACGGCCTCTTCGAAAGGATGGCCACGCTGCTCGACGCCGAGCGGCGCTTCACGGCGGATGCCGCGCACGAGTTGCGCACGCCGATTGCGGCCATCCGCACCCAGGCGCAGGTGGCCCTGGGCGAGACCGGCGAGGCCCGGCGCCGCCATGCGCTGCAGGCCACGCTGGAAGGCTGCGACCGCGCCGCCCGGCTGGTCGATCAACTGCTCATGCTCGCCCGGCTGGAATCGCAGGAGGCTCGTCCCTCGGCGCCCGTGGATCTGGCAGCGCTCGCCCGGCAGGTGGCGGGCGAGCTGGCGCCCAAGGCCCTCGGCAAGGGGCAGGCGCTGGAGGTCGAGGCCGATGGCCCGTGCCGCCTGCCTGGCGACGAGACCTTGCTTGCGGTCTTGCTGCGCAACCTGGTCGACAACGCCATCCGCTACAGCCCCGGCGGGGCGAGGATCCGCATCAAGGTCGAGGCAAGAGCCGGCCGCGTGGCACTGGGCGTCGAAGACAGCGGGCCCGGGATGTCGGGCCCCGATCGCGCCCGGCTGGGCGAGCGCTTCTTCCGCGTGCCGGGCAGCGCGGCCGCGGGCAGTGGGCTCGGCTGGTCCATTGCGCGGCGCATCGCGTCGGTACATGGGCTGGCGCTGGAGGCGGCGCCGTCCGCGGAGCTTGGGGGGCTGGCGGTGCGAGCGAGCTTGTCGAAGGGCCTGCACGATGGAGGCGGGGCTTCGACAGGCTCACCCCGAATGGAGTGGGGTGGGGCATGAGACGTGGCGATCACGCACCGTTCGCCCTGAGCTTGTCGAAG